>DATJRE010000426.1:0-58601 GCA_035505095.1 Bryobacteraceae bacterium
ACGAAACTAGCGTTGCGGGTGCGCGCCCGCACGGCCTCGTGCCTCTGGTATCCTCGTCGGAGTGCCCGATGCCCTGATCGAAGCCATCCGCTCCGGCAAGATGCGGGCGGTTCGCGAGGCAGTCGCCGCCGACCCCAAAGCCGCGCGCCACGCCCGCGCGGTGGTGGCGGCCGGACGCCAGGCTTTCCAAGCGGCCCTCGCTTTCCCGCTTTCCCACGGCGCCGACCCCGAGCTTACCGGCGCCTGGCCGCCGCCGCGCGCCCTCATTGTGGCGGCCTTCCTGGGGCAGCCTGCGGACGTCGAACGGCTGCGGCGCGGCGAGGCTCGGATGGATGGCTTCGTGGTGGCGGCGCTCGGCGATTTGGATCTGCTGCGCCAGACCCTCCTCGGCCTGACCGCCCGGCTGGAAACCGTGGTTCTGTTGCTGGATGGCGGGACAGACCTGCCCGCCCGTACGCGCTCCTGGAATGACGACGGGAATGCTCCCTACCTGCCTGGCGGCGCGAAGAACGCACCTCTTTTCAAGCTGTTTCTGGAACGTGGCGCCGGCCCCGCCGTAGCCTTCTTCCACCCCATCTGGAGCGGCCCCTGCGAAAGGGCCGAAATGGCGCTCGAACACATCGCCGATCCCGACCGCGCCAGCGCCGACCGACAGCCGCTGCTCAACAATTTGATCTGGTGGGGCCAGATTCCGCAAACGCTCTGCTTGCTCGCCCGCCGGTCTGGCCCTAATATCGCCGACGACCACGGCTGGATCGCCGTTCACCAGGCGCCCTCGCGCGGCAACCTGTGCCATCTGAAAGCGGTGCTGGAGGCCGGCGGCAACCGCGGCCGGCGCGACCGGGAGGGCGCCACGCCACTCGTTATCGCAGCGCAGGCCGGACCCGGCAAGCTGGCCGCGCGGCCGGCGGTGTAGCCTTGGACAATCCCCAACCGCGCCGCCAGCTCGGCCTGTTTGACGCCACCATGATCGTGATGGGCGGCATCGTGGGCTCGGGCATCTTCCGCAACCCCTCGGTGGTGGCTCATTCGGTCCATACGCCGTTTCTGATTCTGGGCGTCTGGGTTTTGGGCGGCGCCCTGGCCATGGCCGGCGCTTTCATCTGGGCCGAGCTGGCCACCCGCCTGCCGGGCGTCGGCGGACAGTACGCCTACCTGCGCGAGGCCTATCATCCCGCGGTGGCTTTCCTCTATGGCTGGGTGCTGCTGCTGGTCACCCAAACCGCCGGGATGGCGGCCGTGGCCATCACCTTCGCCAGCTACTTCCGCGAAGTCAGCGGCCTCACCTGGAGCGACAGCGTCATCGGCGCCATCGCCCTGCTGGCGCTCACCGCCGTCAACTGCCTGGGCGCCAAGGCCGGCAGCAATGTGCAAAGCGCCCTCATGCTGATGAAGACCGGGGCTATCGCCGCCCTGGTGATTGCCGGCCTGGCTATGGGCGGAGGCGCCATTCACCCGCTGCCGCTGCTCGACCAGCCGGCGTCCTTCACCCTGCTGCGCGCGGTGGGCGCCGCCATGATCCCGGTGGCCTTCGCTTACGGCGGCTGGCAGACCGCCAGTTTTGTGGCCGGCGAAATGCGCGACCCGCGCCGCGATCTGTCGCGCGGTTTGCTGCTGGGCGTCTCCGCGGTGGTGGCGCTGTACCTTTCGGTGAACGTCGCCTGCCTGAAGGCCCTCGGTCCTGCGGGTTTGGACCGGACCGCCACGCCCGCTTCCGACGTGATGCGGGCCTCCCTCGGCGACCGGGGCGCGCTGTTCATCGCCGTCGGCATCGCCATTTCCACCCTGGGATTTCTGAGCCAGGGCATGCTCACCGCTCCGCGGGTGTATAACGCCATGGCGCGCGACGGCCTGTTCTTTGAACGCGTCGGCCGCCTCTCGCCGCGCACCGGCGCGCCGGTGGTGGCCATTGTGTTGCAAGGAGTGCTGGCCACGCTCATCGCCTGTTCCGGGCGGTATGAGCAGATCCTCAATTACGAGGTAAGCGTCGATTTCCTGGCGTTCACGCTGGCCGCCCTGGCCCTTTACCGCCTGCGCCGCCAGCACCGCGGGGAGACCGCCGCGCTCTACCTGACGCCGGGCTACCCTTATACACCGGCACTGTTTGCGCTGGTCTGCCTGGCGGTGGTCGCCAGCACCATTCTGGCCGATCCGGCCAACAGCCTGATGGCCATCCTGATAATGCTGGCCGGACTGCCGGTATATTGGTATTGGCGCCGGACCCTGGCGAGCGCCCTAAAGGCTCGCCAGAGCGCCTTCGGCGCGCGCCCTTCATGAGACACAAACAATCCGATTACCTGTATTGGGCCAAGATGCAAAGCCGCGCCCGCTACAACCTGGCCACCAGCGGCGTGGGCGCCTTCCCCCTGCACGACCTGTCCTTCGACTACGGGCACCTGGAAATCCACGGCGACAACCGCTACGGTTACGCGCCCCTGCAATGCGCCATCGCGCGGCACACCGGCGTGGAACCGGAGTGCGTGGTGGAAGCGGCCGGCACTTCGATGGCCAACCACCTTGCCATGGCCGCCATCCTGGAACCCGGCGACCAGGTGCTAATGGAACAGCCTGTCTACGGTCCCGTCCTGGATGCCGCGCGCTACCTGGAAGCCGGGATCCGCAGATTTCCGCGCCGCCCCGAGGACGGGTTTGCGGTGGACCCCGAGGCAGTGCGCGGCGCCCTCACCCCGCGCACGCGCCTGATTGTGCTCACCAATCTGCACAACCCGTCGAGCGTCCTCACGCCCGAGGCCACTTTGCAGCGGATCGGGGAACTGGCGGCCGAGGCCGGCGCCCTGGTGCTGGTGGACGAGGTGTACCTCGACGCGGTCTACGACCACACGCCGTCCAGCGCTTTCCGCCTGGGACCGCAGTTCGTGGTCACCAGCAGCCTCACTAAAATCTACGGCGTGAGCGGGCTGCGCTGCGGGTGGATCCTGGCGCAACCCGAGCTGGCCTGGAAAATGCGCCGGCTGAACGATCTGTATGGCTCGCTGCCGGCGCATCCGGCGGAACTGCTGTGCGTGGCGGCGTTTGCAAATCTCAACCGGTTGCGCGACCGCGCGCGCCGGGTGGTGGAGGCCGACCGCGCCCTGCTGGCGGCATTTCTGGATCGCCACCCCGAACTGCAAGCCACCCGAACCGAATTCGGCACCACCTGTTTCGCACGCCTGCCCGGCGGCGATGCCGATGCCTTCCTGGCGCGCCTGCGGGCCGAACACGACACTTCCGCCGTCCCCGGCCGGTTCTTCGAGATGTCCGATTACATCCGCATCGGCATGGGGGTCGACACCGAGATGTTTCGGGAAGGGCTGCGCCGCCTGGAACTGGCGCTGGGCGCGTACACCGCGGGGTAACTGCGCTCGCGCTGTTTGCAACGTACCCCGGGCTGGCGCGTTATGGAATCGAGTGAGGCGGTAGCCCGGTGGCCCAACCGCTGCCACGACAGATCACCGTCGAAAGGGCGCGGTGGGTATTGCCGGCGCCGGGACGGTATTCCCCCGCCCGGCCAGGTTTCCATGGCGCCGGCTACGGCCCAGCCGCGCCGATAGCCACCCGGCCAGTGATCCTTCCGGTGCATGGGTGCGGCCCCGCGCCTCACCGGCTCCCGGCGTCAGGAGCATAGCCGATGTTTCCGACCGGCTCGACCGATTCACCGTGCGATGATGTTCAGTTATATGCCTACCGCACCACACACGGAGAAGCATTTCGAGGCCTCCGAGACCGTTCGGGACGTGGTGATCGGAATGTCCGATGGGCTGACCGTGCCTTTCGCGCTGGCGGCGGGCCTTTCGGGCACGGTTACCCAGACCGCAATCGTGGTGATTGCCGGGTTGGCGGAAATCGCCGCCGGGTCGATTGCCATGGGGTTAGGGGGATATCTGGCGGCCCGCACGGACCGAGACCACTATCTTTCCGAGCGGGCGCGCGAAATCCACGAAACCGTGGAGTTGCCCGAAAAAGAGCGCGAAGAGGTAGCCGAGGTGTTCCGTGGGTACGGCATGACGGAACAGGACATTACGCCGGTGGTCGCCGCGATCGCCTCCGACCAGAAGCGCTGGGTCGATTTCATGATGCGGTTCGAACTGGGCTTCGAGGAACCGGATCCCAAGCGCGCGCGCAACAGCGCGGTGACCATCGCGTGCTCCTATGTCGCAGGCGGCATGGTGCCGCTGGCGCCTTACATGCTCCTGCGCGAGTTGTACAGCGCGCTCACCGTTTCGGTTGGCGTCACGCTGGCTGCGCTGTTCCTTTTCGGGTTCGTGAAAGGCCGCCTGACCGGCATCTCGCCCTGGCGTGGCGGCGTGCAAACCGTGGTGATCGGCGGCCTTGCCTCGGCGGCGGCCTTCGGGCTGGCGCGGTGGATCAGCTAGCCGGGGCGCAGCGGCGGGTCCCACTCCTGGCGCGAGCCTCTATTAACATCTGCCGGAACGCACGAAAAACTTTGGCCATCTGGGGTTGCTTGTAAGGAAAGATATCCATGGGATCCATTGAGTGTACGGTCATGCCGCTGTCGACTTCGAAAACCAGGAGCTTTCCATCGGGGGTCTCGCCGCAATCGATGCCGACGTATTCCAGTTCCAGCCGCTCGGCGATCGCCTCCAGCGCATCCCTATGCCGGAGTGCGAAGTCGTCGTCGAAAGTCGTAAAGAAGCGCGCTTCCTCGGCGCGCTTGGCGGCGCTTTCTGCCATCCCCGCGTTCATATAGTGGACCACCCAGCGATCGGAGATCGCCATATGGCAGGCATACGCCCGTCCATCGATGAGCACAATGCGATACTTCCGGAACTGGCCATCGGGCCCCCGGTAGTCCACAAAAGGCGCCACATAAAAAGCCTGCTCCGGCCGGGCCGCCAGATAATTCACAATCGCTTGCGGATTTTCGAGCTTTGCCAGGCCGTGGCCTTTTTGCGAGTCCACCGGCCGAATAATCAGGGGAAACCGGCCCTCGCCGGCCCATGTCGCGATGAGCAACTCCGAACCAGCGGCCCTTTCCAGCGTCACGCGGTCAATTCGGGCCGTGACCGGCATCACAACTCCCGGCGCCGATTGCAGCAACCGGCAAGCACCATCTCGGGACAGGCGGGAAATCCGATCCGGCGCGCAAATCACCGGCCGGGGCCACGATTTCACCAGCCGTTCCAAATGCCGTAACAGCGGGCGATTCCGATCGGTTTCGCAAACCGCCACCATCGCCAGATCGTGGTCTGGCAGGGTCTCCGGGAATGGTAGGTCCGGCCCGACGTAGAGCATGTCGAGGCGGATATCCGACCCCTCGATCAGGAATTCCAAGGCATTGTTCTGCGCCAGGTCTCCCGGACTGAAGATCCCCAGCAAGCGAATTCCCGGGCCGGTGGCGCTGGCGATGCGATACATCTGCCGGAGATCGAGAGCAAATGCCTGCATGTACAATCCCAAGCGGCGCTGCCCCATCAATTGTGAAACCGTCGACAGGTCCATCAGGGCGTTGGCGTCGTTCTCGTTCCGCCGGAGGCGCTTCAACAAACCGGCCTTCACCGCGCTTAGATCGGCGCCCGCAAAGGCCATCCGCGCCAGAGGGGCAAGACCGGTGAGGCGGTTGGAATCCTCGCCGGTCCGGTATTGCACTGGTTGGGCCTCAGTCATTGCGGAGTGTCCTCGATGGGCGCTCGACATAGGCCGAACCGAACGCCAACGTCGCCCGGACCAGCGCGTCAATATCGCTTCGGTTGGTGCGGTGATTCACGATGGCGGCTCGAATCGCGAGACAACCGTTGACCGTGGTGCTGGATGGCGCGGCAAGGCCGGATTCCTGCAGATCGGCCACGATGTTGCGGTTCACCTCGTCGGCCCGCTCGCTGCGGAAGCGGAAACACACAATATTGAGGGCCACGGGGGCCAATAACTCCAGCGCCGGCTCCTTTTCGATGCTTTCCTTCAGATATTGGGCCAGCGCGCAGGTTCTTGAAATCATTGCGCCCAGCCTGGCAGCGCCGTAGGTTTGAATGGTGAACCAGGTTTTCAGGGCTCGAAAACCGCGCGAAAGGTCCGGCCCGAAATCGCAAGGCCACGGAGACCCCGCCGCCATCCCGCGACTCTCCCGCCGCAGGTACGTGGCTGGTGAGGCGAAGGTTTGATAATGCATTTCGCCATAACGGACCAGGACAAACCCGGCATCGTAAGGCACCTGGCCCCACTTATGGAAATCGAAAGCCACGGAGGCGGCCCGCTCGATCCCTGCCAGGCGCGGGGCGATATCCGGTGCCAGCATGGCCAAGGCGCCATATGCGCCATCGACATGGAACCACAATTTTTCCCGCTCGGCGATGCGCCCGACGGCTGCCAGATCGTCTACCGCGCCGGTATCCACTGTGCCGGCGGTCGCAGCCACGAAAAAGGGCCGCAGGCCGGCGCTCCGATCCTCAGCGATGCGCTCCTGGAGCGGCCCGAGAGCAATCTGGTGGCGTTCGTTTACGGGAATGATGCGCAGCGCGTCGCTGCCCAGTCCGGCCAGATCCATGGCTTGCGCGATGCAAGTGTGGGCCCCTGCCGACGTATAGGCCACCAGCCGTTGGCCGATGTCCGCAATACCCCGGCGGCGCACGCCAACGCCGGCCGCCGCCGTCCGCGCAACCAGGACCGCAATCAGGTTGGCCATAGAGGTGCCCGTGACGAACAGGCCGCTGGCCGTGTCGGGAAAATGAAACAGCTCGCGTACCCAGCGCACCACCTGCCGTTCCACCTCCACGGGAATCTGGTTGCGGCCGCCTACATTTGCATTGAGACCGGCTGCCAGCATTTCCGCCAGCATCCCCACTGGAGTCCCGCCGCCATGGACCCATCCCATAAAACCGGGATGGGCATTGCCCACGGCAAACGGAAGAATATCGCGCAGGAACGTGGCATGGACCGATTCCAGACTGGCCGGCTTTCTGGGAAGCGGCTTCCGAAAGACCTCCCGCACGTGGCGCGGAATGGGCTGCCAGACCGGCCGCTCGCGGATTTGCTCGGTGTAGTCCAGCATATCGTCGAGCATGCGATGCGCCTGAGACCGGAAGGCGGGCCAATCTGCAGGGTCAAGCGTGTCTCCCTCGGGTGGCGGCGATGCCTTCCCTTCCTGTGTATTCCGCGGGCGGGAGCCGCTCTCGATCCAGGACGTTTCTGGTGCTACGAGCATAACTGTGTTTACTATCGGCGGATTGCCTAAAGAACTTTAGGGCCGCGGGTCTGCGAGGGAACGCACAGTACTATCAATCGCCCCGGCATATCATAAGCTTATGACTCTGAGCGGCAAAAACGCCCTGGTTACCGGCAGCGACCAGGGGATCGGGCAGGCCATTGCCTTACGGCTGGCCCAGGAAGGCGCCGGCGTGGCGGTGAACTACCGCGCCAATCGGCAAGGCGCCGAGGAGACCCGCTTGCGGATCGAGCAGATGGGAAGGCAGGCGGCCACCGTCCAGGCGGACGTGAGCGACATCGGCGACCTCCAAAAGCTCTTCGAGCAGGCCGTTGCCGCCCTGGGTTCGATCGACATCCTGGTCAACAACGCCGGAATCGAGAAGAACGCGGGTTTTCTGGATGTGGCGCGGGAAGACTACCAGAAGGTCATCGACGTGAATATGTCCGCCCCTTTTTTCCTCACCCAGGTGTTCGCGCGCCACCGAAAGGACCGCGGCCAGCCCGGCAAGGTGATCAACGTCAGCTCGGTACACGAGGAACTGCCGTTCCCCCATTTCACGGCCTATTGCATGGCCAAGGGCGGCTTGAAAATGATGATGCGCAACCTGGCCATCGAACTGGCGCCGCTGGGGATTACCGTAAACAACATTGCGCCGGGCGCCATCGAGACGCCCATCAACCGCAAATTGCTCAACGACCCCAAGCTGCTCCAGCCGCTGCTGGAGAACATCCCCCTGCACCGCCTGGGCAAGCCGGAGGATGTGGCAGGCGTGGCGGCGTTCCTGGCCTCCAGCGATGCCGATTACATCACCGGAATCACCGTGGTGGTGGACGGCGGCCTGCTCTGGAACTATAGCGAGCAATGAGCTACCAGCCCATCGGGAACTACGGGGTGATCGGTGACATGCGCTCGGTAGCGCTTGTAGGCAAAGACGGCTCTATCGATTGGTGTTGCCTGCCGAATTTCGATTCCCCGAGCGTGTTTGCCCGGCTTCTGGACTGGGACAAGGGCGGATGGTGGCGGCTCGGGCCGGCCGACGAGACCCAGGTTAAGCAAATCTACCTGCCCAACACCAATGTGCTGATCACCCGCTTCTTCAGCGGCCAGGGAATGGCGGAGGGCATCGACTTCATGTCGATTGGCCCCGAAGCCGGCGGCCAAAGCGAATCGCCCTCGCGGCAGATTGTGCGCATCGTCAAGGCCATCCGCGGTCCGATTCATTTCCGTCTGGAGTGCCGCCCGGCGTTCGATTACGCGCGGCAACCGCACGAAGTCCATATGGCCGCCGATTCGCTGAGCGCGATTTTCGCCGCCCGGCAACAACAGTTCGTGATGAAGGGCGACCACAGCCTGCAGCAGGACGGCAGCGGCGTGATTGCGGACTTTGTGCTGGAAGGCGGGCAACAGGCGGTTTTCGTGCTGCGGCACCAGGCCGGCAAAGCGGACGGCGGGATCGCCGAACCGCCCGTGGACGCCAGTGCCCTCTTGACCGAAACCGTGCGCTTCTGGCGCGGGTGGGCGTCTCAATCGCGGTATCGCGGCCGGTGGCGCGAAATTGTGACGCGCTCGGCCCTGGCGCTCAAACTGCTGACCTTCCTGCCGACCGGCGCGATTGTGGCCGCGCCGACCACCAGCCTTCCGGAGGAATTGGGCGGCGTGCGAAACTGGGATTACCGCTACACCTGGGTGCGCGATGCCGCCTTCACCGTCTATTCCCTGATGCGCCTGGGATACACCGATGAGGCGGCCGCTTTCGCGCATTTCATGCAGGCCCGCGCCCAGGAGGAGGAGCCACAGGGCGGACCTTTGAATGTGTGCTACGGGATTGACGGGCGGCATGACCTGCCGGAAGAAACGCTCGACCATCTGGAAGGGTATCGCGGCTCGCGGCCGGTGCGGGTGGGCAATGGGGCCGCCAACCACTTACAGCTCGATATTTACGGCGAGCTGATGGATGCGCTGTACCTTTATGACAAGTACGGTACGCCGCTCTCGTTTGACATGTGGACGCAGATCGAACGCATCCTGGACTGGGTGACCAAGAACTGGGAGCAGCCCGACCAGAGTATATGGGAGGTGCGCGGCGGACGGCGGAATTTCACCTACTCGAAGCTGCAATGCTGGGTGGCGCTGGACCGGGGCGTGAGGTTGGCGCGCAAACATTCGTTTCCCACCGAGGGCGATCAGTGGCGGCTGGAGCGTAACCGCATCTACAACGCGATCATGCGGGACGGCTGGGACCAAAAGGCGGGCGCGTTTGTTCAGTGTTTGGGCGGCGATGCGGTGGATGCCAGCGTGCTAATGATGCCGCTGATGCTGTTCATCTCGCCCAAAGACCCACGCATGCTCTCTACCATCGCCCGGATACGCCAGGAACTGGCTTCCGATACCCTGGTGCGCCGGTATGACACGGAGACGGCGGCGCACGACGGGTTGCCGGGGTCGGAGGGCTTCTTCAGCGTATGCTCATTCTGGCTGGTGGAAGCCATGGCGCGCGCCGGCTATGTGGAGGAGGCCCAGCTTCTGTTCGAAAAGCTGCTCTCGTATGCCAACCACCTGGGGCTGTTTTCCGAGGAGGTCAGTTCCCAAGGGGAACTGCTCGGAAATTTTCCACAGGCGCTCACACATTTGGGTCTGATCAGCGCGGCTCACAACCTGGACCGGCTGCTGGACGGGCAGGGCGGGTAAGGCCGCTACTGCCGGGGGTGAGCAGTGCACCATGCCAACCGGTCCCCGGGTTCAATAGCGCGCGCTCCGGATGGAGCCGGGCGGAGGGCTCGTGGGCCTGCCATAGGCGGCCGCTACGCGCGTCCGGTTCGCTAAGTTGTCCAATTGCATCTGCGCCTGCGCCCGCGCGGCCAGGGTCATCTGGCGGCACCAGACCATCAGTTGACGGGCTTTTGCAAGAGTGCCTTTTGGATCGGCTCCATGGCGCATTTCTTCCCGGCACTGCGCTGCGTAGTCCTCCCAAAGGCGCCGGGCCCGGGTAAAATCTCCCGCGGCCACAGCCCGCCGGACAGCGCTGTTGAGATTGGGATCCACGGTTTCCTTAAGAGGCGTAGTACGCCTGGTCGTCGTCCTGTTGCGCCTGTAACATGTCGCTCAGGTCGGTATACTGCTGCTCCAGGCTGTTGATCATCGCGTCGGCGGTATTCATCTGATTGGTCAAACTGGTTTGTAGTTGATCGACTTGGGTTTGCTTGGTGGAAATCTGGTTCGACAGATTGGTGAGTTGAGTTTGATAATCGGTTTCGGCGGTCGTGAACAGCCCGGTAATGGGATCCTCCAGGCTGGTCATGGAGTTGGTCGCGGACAGGAGGAAGCCGCTGCCCGTCGCCGGGCCGCTGCCCGTCACCGATGCGGTTGCCGTGCCTAAAAAGGCAGTCACCGCACCCGGATTGGTGGATTCCGCGTTCGACAGCGTGGATTCGTCGAAGGTGAGGGTGCCGTCGCTGTCGCTGTCTGTCTGAAAGTTGATGCCCAGGTCCATCCATGTGTTCACAGAGGTGCCGCTCATGGGGGAATAAGTGATGATACTGTCCAGAACCTGCTGGAGCTGGTCGATCAGATCCGAGCCCTGGAGCACCCCGCCGCTCTGTCCACGCTGGGCGGTCAGATCGCCCTGCGCGGTGTTATAAGCGCTTACGAACGTCGAAAGTGCGTCGCTCAGCGCGGACGCGGACTGCGTCACGTCCACGGTCACCGGGGAACTGTTCGTGGACAGGAGGTTCAGCGTGACACCGGTGGCGACATCCACGGTAGTAGAGTCGCTCGACACCACCGTGCCGGAGTTGTCGATCTCGTATTGAGCCGGCGCACCCGCGGTCTGCGTCGCAGCCGTGCTGGTTCCGTTGTCCGTGAGATCGATCGTGTCGGACGTCAGGCTTGTGGATTGGAGCGAGATGCAGTAATTCGGCGAACTGTTCGAGCCTACGTTGACTACCGTCGCCTGGACCGTGCCATCCGACTGGGAATTAATGGCGGACGCCACGCTGGTGGCGGAATTATCGGTGGGAGTGATGTTATAGGTCTGCGATCCAAGCGAAAGCACGTAGGTATCGGGCGACTCCGAGGATGTACCCGTCCAGGTGTTGGTAAGGGTCGTGGAGTATGACCCTAGGTCATTGACTTGAATGGAATACGAGCCTGGGACGGCCCCGTCGCCTAAGGTGGCGCTGACTACCGAAGGATCGGAAACATCGGCGCTCATGGAGGAGCCGCTCATGGCGGTCTGGATGCCCTGAATGGCGGACTGCAAAGAGCCGAAATCGGCCTCCAGCGTGCCAGTGAGATATTGGGATTGGTTGGTCAGAGTCGTCTCTTCGCTCTGCATCGCAGTAATCGGAGCGGAGGCGACGGCTACGGCGTTGGTAATAACGGTTTGCAGGTCGCCCGCATACTGACTGGTGCCATTGAACGTCGGGACGCTGTTGGTGACGGTTCCCATAGATGCTCCTCGGCCGCCCGGAGATTGGTCCCGGCAGCCGCAGACGAGTACCCGGCCGCGGGATCGCCAAACCGGCCGGCAGACGAGGCACCCTCAATAGAGAGCACCTCGTCTGCCACCTCAAATTGGCGAGCGCGCCGGGTTAGGCTTAGAACTAGCCCCTCAGGAGCGACAGAATCGCCTGAGGCGCCGAATTGGCCTGGGCCATGGCAGCGATGGCGGCTTGCTGCAGCACCTGGGCCTTGGTCAGGTTGGCGGCTTCAGTGGCGACGTCGGCGTCGCGGATGTCCGATTCCGCCGAAGCGTAGTTGGTGTTCTGGGAATTGGCCAGGTCGATAGCGTAGTTCAACTGGTTCTCGCCCCTGCCCACCGCGGCTTGCGCCACGCCGAGTTGCTGGACGGCGTTGCCCACTGCGGTAACCGCCTGCAAAGCCCCAGCCACCGTGCTGATATTGATCGCGCCAGAGGAGGACGAGGCCACCGTCTGGCCCTGTGTGGTGGTGGCGCCGGCGGTGCCGTCGTACAACCCGACCGGATCGGCCGAGGAATTGTTGACAGCGGTGCCCACGTTGACATTGAAGTTGCTCAGAGAGCTGATGAAGCGGATGCCTTCGGCGGTTCCGGCGGCGTTAGTCTCCTTCACCGCCACGATCTGCTCCATAGTCGCGTTGCCGCTGGTCTGCAAAGCGTTGTTGATGGCGGTGATGGCCTGGTCTACGTCACCCGCGTTGGTAGAGTTCAGGGTGACCGATGTGGATTGCAGATTGCCGTTGGCGTCATCGGCGCTGAAGCTCAGCACCTGCTGATCGGCGTCCGCCCCGCTGGTCCCCCCGGCATAGCCCGAGTTCGTCAGCCCGGCGAAACTGAAGACATCGTTATTGGTTCCCAGCCCGGTCTCGGAACTCCCCTGCGCGGAGAGCTGCGCCGCCTGGTCGGTCGCCGTGAGCGTGGCGGTGGAACTGACACCCGTCCCAAAACCGAGATCCAGGCCGCCCGTCTGGCTTAGGACATTCATGCGGAAAGTCGGCGCATCGGCGGGCGCGGCCGAGCCACCGCTGTTGATGGTGATATTGGTTCCGTTGTCGCTCACGTACAGCCCCGCCGCATTCAACTCGCTGTTGGCGTTGATGGCGGCTTGCAGGTTGGCTTCCGTGTCCGCCAGCGTCGGTCCTGAGTCGAAGTTCACATTGATGGCTTGCCCGCCATTGATGGAGAACTGAACCGTGGCGCTCTGGCCGTCAACATCATTGGCGGCGCCTGCCGCGGTTTGAGTATTGGAGGCCGCGCTCCACGAACCGAATCCGAAATTGTTGGCGGTGTCACCGGCAGCCTCGACCTCGACGCTCTGATTGCTGTTGCCCACGAATTCCAGCTCGTTGGTGTTGTTGGGGTTCACTTGCGCCGTCACGCCCAGCGCAGTGAGCTGGGAATATTGGGCGGAAGAAGTGATGTCGGTCAGCATGTCGTTGATACTGGCTTCCGTTCCGGTGGTGGCGACACTGAGATTGACCGCCGTCCCATTGACCAGCACATTGAAGTTGACCGTTCCCGCCGTGGTGGGAAGGGAAGTGGTGGTTCCGGTCACGGCCTGGCTCACCGAGGCGCCGGTGGCTGCGTTGCCGCCGGGGACTGTAGAGAAACTCCCCAAGAGGGCGTTCGCCGCATTGCTTCCGGCCGTCACCTGGAAAGCCCCGGTAGCTGACGTGAAGCTCAGACCTTGGTTGCCGGAGCTGTCCGTGGTGGCCGCCACCTGGATGTTGGCAGTGCGCAAGGCGTCGCCGGCTGCGGTGCCGTCGTTGCCCATCGCCTCGATCGCCGTGTTCAGCTTCTGGGCCACCGTTTGAGTGGTGTCGGAAGTGCTCAGGTTTACCGAGACAGCCATATTGGAAAAGCCGGCGCCGGAGAGTTCGAACGTGGCCGTGGTCGTACCGCTGACGGCGTTGGCCGTGGCGATGTTGGCGACACTGGTATTGGAAGCCTCCGCCAGGTTCGTGCCGGTGGCGCTGCCCGCCGTGAACTCGCTGGTCCGCAGGCCCAACGCTTTGGAATCTACGGCCGAGTTCGAAAGATCCAGGGCCACCATGCCGTTCTGGGTGCTGGAGGCGCCCGAAACGCTTTCGCCGCCGCCTACATAAATGTTGAGGTTCTGCGCGAAGTGGCCGCCGGTCGACAGTCCAATGCTCTGCGCCTGGCGGTCAATTTCGCTCACCAGCCCTTGATATTCGTCGTTCAGCACGGTACGGTTGCCGGTGAAACCCTGGGTGGCGGATTCCGTAGCCAAAGTCTGTAAGCGGTCGAGCATGGTACCGATGTTGCTCATGCCGCCGTCCATAATCTGGAGCTGCGCCACACCGTCGTTGGCGTTGCTCACGCCCTGCGTCAGTTGAGCCTCTTCATCGCGGTATCCATTCGCAATGGCCAAACCGGCGGCGTCGTCGCCCGATTGGTTGATCCGGTAGCCCGAGGTCAACTCGTCAATGGTCTTGCTCTGAAACTGGCTATTGGTATAAAGATTCTCCTGTGCAATCAGAGAATTTACGTTGGTTTGAATCGAAAAAGGCATCTTGAATTCCTTTCATTGTTGCCGACATCTTGCCGGACGATCATCTCATCGGCACGATCCCGGAAAGTCTTAATGCCGTGGTTGCAGTTTTTCGAGCAACGACGACATGGCCTCGGCAGAGGGCACGGCGGCCGCTGCCAGGTTCTCGTCCCGGACCAGTTTCACTTCGCGCGCGAGCACCGCCATTTCGCGAGGCGCCCGAATTCCCACTTTGACCCGTGAGCGTCCTATATGCGCGATCACAATCTCAATCGCATCGCCGATGAGAATGGTTTCTCCCTGCCTTCGCGACATCATGAGCATACGGCCGCCTCTTGGGGCAGCAAGGCGTGCTGGTGGGAGTATCCGGAATCCGCCATTACCGCCTGGACGGCCTTTAAAGTAACCACATTCACCACTACCGGCGCCAGCAGGTTGGCGGTGGGCCCCGTGGCGCGAATCGAAAGCACCGCCAGGCAAAGCACATCCGGTCCGATCCGCGGCGGGCGTCCCCCGTCCAAGCCCAGACGTTCCAAATCCTCCCCATTGAGCCGCAAGCGGTACTTGGGATCCACCGCCAGAGCCGGGAGGGTTACAAAACACAGCCCAGGCTCCTCCAGACTCTGCAGAAACACTAGTGGATGCGTGTCGGGGAGTTGCAGGGCCAGGAAGCGATGGCGCTCCTCAAAGCCGGGAAGACCGGCTGGAAAATCAATCTCTGAACCTTCCTCATACGATATCCGGCCGAACTTCTGTGTCTCCTGAACTGGCATTACCACCTCACAGGCAGGTAATCGGCAGGCCGCCGGCAAAACTTTAGAGGTTGGGACGAATTTCCGGGGCTGCCGGAAAATCCCTGCGTAACTCAGGCGTCAGGCCGCGGGGCGGGAACGGAATGCGTTACAATCGGCTGACCCCATGCATCCACGCCGGTTGATTGCTTTCGTCCTCGGTTTATGGCTCGGTGGTGGCGTTTTGATGGCGCTCATTGCCGCCGCCGATACCTGGCAGGCCGATCACCTGGTGGACCTTCCCAGCCCCGAGTTTGCCGTGGAATCGCACCTGGCAGGCGCGCCCAACGCCCGTGTTTTGTTTCATTACCAGGCGGAGGAGGAGAAGCGCCGCAACTACGAGGCCTGGGAGATGGCGCAAATTGTGCTCGGTTCGCTGTTCTTCCTCTTTCTGCTGTTTGGAACCGACGAAAGCAAGGTGGCTATTCTGGCCGGACTGGCATTGCTGTTGCTGGTGCTCAGCCAGCGCTTCTTCCTTTTTCCCAATATCGCCTCGCTGGGCCGGGAACTGGACTTCCTGCCGGCCGCGGTACCTTCGCCCTCGCGCGGCAAACTGGCAGCTCTGCTGGGTTTTTATGGGGGAGTGGAGATTGCCAAGTGGTCCATCCAACTCTTCATGGCCGGCCGGGTGATTGCGGGGCGCCGCCGTCCGGAATCAGAGGGTTTCCGGAATTACGTCAACCCGATCAATAAAGCCAATTACCGCCATGTCAATCGGTGAGTTGGGCCGGCCCACCGAGGTCATGGCGCTGAAGCCTTCGGTGGCCAGCAGCACGCGGTCCCCAATCCCGGCGTCGACTGCGTCCAGGGCTACCACGGCGTCTCCGCGGTTGCTGCCGTCCAGATTTAAAGGTTGAACCAACAACAGCTTACGGCCTTCGTGGCTGGCGTGTTTGTGGGTCGCCACCAACTCCCCCACCACCCGGGCAATCAACATGGCGAAGGCTTCCGGACGTTCTGGAGAGTGGCCTCGGGCGCCTCGGGCGCGGCTTTCAGGTGCACTATGTCGACGATTCCAACAATGCTCGTGTCGGTGGGTGGTTCGGCCGGGAGGAACGGGAAACTGGCCTCCTTGCCGCGCACCCAATAGACCAGCTCGCCCGCACCCGCGCCAGTGCAATCGGTGCAAACAATGCGCTTGCCGGTGGTTTCCAGTTGCGGCGTCAGGGGCTGCACCAGCAGCAGCCGCTGTCCTTCCAGGGCGGGGCTCTTGGCCGTACACCACACGCAACCGATCACCCGGCCGAAATACATAGCCTAGTCCAACCGGACATCGTCCACGATCCCGACGATGGCCGTATCCACGGGAGTATCCTTGCAGCCCTCGGCCATGCGCGCCGAGCTTCCCGATACGGCGATGACCCGCTCGCAGTACCCGGCGCTGACGGTATCCACCGCCACCACGTAGCCCGGTTCGTCCTTGCCCTCTGGCGAAACCGGCTTGAGGATCAGAAGCTTTTTCCCTTCCAGGCGCGGGTCTTTTCGGGTGGCCACCACGGTTCCTACGACACGCGCCAGGATCATGGGGCTACTTCGCTGCGCCGGGCGGCGCCGGCGGACGGGCCGCGCTTTAGACCACAGTGGACCGGCATGACGGCACTACTTAGCGGCCGAATTCTGCGATTTGCCGATCGGCAGTACGCCTTCCAGGCTCTGATGCGGCCGCGGAATGACATGCACGGCGATCAGCTCGCCCACTCTCCGGGCGGCTGCGGCGCCCGCGTCGGTGGCGGCCTTCACCGCGGCCACGTCGCCGCGCACCAGGGCGGTGACATACCCCGATCCGATCTTTTCCCAGCCCACCAGTTCCACCTTGGCGGCCTTCACCATGGCGTCGGCGGCTTCGATCATTGCCACCAAGCCGCGGGTTTCGATCATTCCTAACGCTTCACCCATCTATATTCTCCAGATCTGTCTTCAGCCTAACCCGCGCGCTTTCAAAGCATCGTCCACCAGGGCGATGAGTTCCCCGCGCGTCACGTAAAACCGTTCTTCGGCGGCGCCGCTCAAGTCCTCCGCGGCTACCGGGCAGCCCGGCTCGCCGCTGCTCTTGGCCTTCACGCCGTAGCGCGTACGCGAATCGAGCAGCTTGTCCACTTCTTCCCGCGGCAGCACCTTGGGACCGCCCAGCATCTCGGCCACAAACTGGATGCGGGCGAAGTGCTCCATGGTTTCCATACGGAAATACGCCTTGAACACGTCCTCGCCGTAGCATACCGCGCCGTGGTTGGCCATCATCAGGGCGTCGTATTTGGGGATCAGGGGGATCATCGGCTCGGTCAGCGCGGGCGTTCCGGGCAGGCCATAAGCGGCCAGCGGCACGCAGCCCAGCCCGATCACCACCTCCGGCAGCAGCGCCAGGTTCAGCGACCGCCCGGCCGTGGCGTATCCCGTGGCCACCGGGGGATGGGCATGCACCACCGCCCGGATGTCCGGCCGCAACTCGTACACCTTCACGTGCATGGCGATTTCGCTGGTGCGCTCCGCCCGGCCGCTGATTTTATTGCCCTGCATGTCGACGATGATCAGATCGTCAGGATGCATCAGGCCCTTGCACACACCGGTAGGCGTGGCCAGAATTCGCTCCGGGTCCAGGCGGACGGTAATGTTGCCATCATTGGCGGCCACCCAGCCCTTTTGGAACACCAGCCGGCCAACCTGACAGATATCCTCACGATGCTCGCGCTCTGTTTTCACCATTGCGAGACCTTCGATTGTAGCAGACCGCACCCGCCCCACCGGGCACTCCTTGAGCCGTTCGGCGGACCGTTTCTTCACACCGCCATGGACCTCTTGATAAACTGGACCAACGGGACATGCAAAGGCACCTTGACAGCGGACCGACCGGATCGCGAACCCCTTCGCACACCCGGATGGGCCGCCGCGAATGCCTGGCGCTGCTGGCGGCCGGCGCTGCCGGAGCGGCCACCGTCCCCAATCTGATTGGCCAGTGGCGCGAGATCGCGGGCGGAATCGATGGCACGGTGGGCGCCTCGGTCCTGCACCTCAGCTCGGGGTTCCAGGCCAGCCTGAACGGCGCGGTCCGCTTTCCTCTGGCCAGCGTGTGTAAGCTTCCGATCGCCATGAACATGCTGGCGCTGGTGGAGGAGCGGAAGTTCTACTTCGACGACAGGATCGACGTGCTGCCCGAGGAGGTTACCACCAGCGTCAGCCCTCTCGGCGAGCGTTGGCCGCGCGAGCGCAGTTTCCGTCTGGACGAGATGCTCTCGGTGATGATTGCGCAAAGCGACAACACCGCCGTGGAGACGCTTTACCGCATCGGGGGCCTGCCCGCCGCCATGGCCGCGCGCTTCCGCCAATGGAAGACCGAGGGCATCCGCATTGACCGCACCGAGCGCCAGTGCGGCCGCGACGCCAATGCCTCCATGCGCCGCTTCCTGGCCGATCCGCGCGATACCGCCACGCCCGATGGGACCGTCGATTTCCTGCGGCACACGTTTCACGCCGATCTGCTGGCGCCCGATTCTACAGCCCGCCTGATCCGCATGATGGAAGCCACTACCACCGGGCCGGCGCGCATCAAAGGCCTCCTGCCCTCCGGAACGGTGGTCGCACACAAGACCGGCACCACCCCGACGGTGGGCGGGATCAATGGCAGCACCAACGACGTGGGGGTGATCACCTTGCCGGGCGGGGCCGGGCAACTGGCGGTGGCTTTCTATGTGAAGGGCAGCCGCCACAGCCAGGATGCGCGCGAATCGGCCATCGCCCGCCTCGCCAAGGCGGCCTTCGACGCTTGCGTTTAGGGCGCCAACGGTGATCGCCTCCCGCCGGCAGCGCTATGATGGCCTCAGGTCTTCATGGAAACTCGCTACGGCCAATTGGTGGGGTTGGCGGTTCCGGTCTTCGTGGCGCTCATCGCCCTGGAATTCGGCGCCGATTGCGTCCGCCGCACGCGCTACTATCGACTGGCTGATGCCGTCAACAGTTTGAGCTGCGGCATCCTCTCCACTGGTATGCGGGTGTTTTTCGGTTTCCTGGGCTTGTTCGTGTATGAGTGGCTTCTGGCGCACGCAGCCCCTTTCGCCCTGCCCGCCAAGCATTGGCTGACGTGGGTTTTCGCCTTCGTTTTCTATGATTTCTGCTATTACTGGCAGCATCGCTTCGGCCATACCGTGGGGCTCTTCTGGGCGTCCCATTCGGTGCATCATCAGAGCGAAGAATTCAACCTGACCACGGCCCTGCGGCAGCCCGCCACAGGCGTATTTCTGAACTGGATCTTCTACGTGCCCATGGCACTGGCGGGTGTGCCGCTGGAGGTCTTCCTGGTGGTGGGGGTGACGCAGCTCTTCTACCAGTTCTGGCCGCACACCCAGCTCATCGGAAGGCTGGGCTGGCTGGACCGCTGGATTCAGACGCCCTCCAACCACCGCGTGCACCACGCCCAGAACGACCTGTACCTGGACAGAAACTACGTCGGCGTTTTCCTTTTTTGGGATCGCCTGTTCGGCACCTTTCAGGAGGAGCGCGACGACGTGCCTTGCATCTACGGCGTGCGCGGCCAGTTGCGAAGCTGGAACCCGGTGTGGGCCAACCTGCAGTATTACTGGCTGATGGCGGAGGATTGCTGGCGGGCCCGGCGCTGGCGCGACAAGCTCCACGTCTGGTTCGCGCCGCCAGGATGGCGTCCGGCGGATGTGGCGGCGCGGTTCCCCAAGCCGGCTTACGATCCGGAGCGCGATTTCCAGCGTTATGACCCGCCGCGCAGCGTGAGCCTGAGTCTGTATGTCCTGGCGCAGTTCACCGCCTTGATGCTGGCCAACAGCCACTTTCTGAAGCTGCTGCCGCTTGAAAGCGCCGCTGCCAGCCTGCTCTACTTCGGCTATATCCTGGCGACCCTGGTCACGCTGGGAGGGGTGCTGGAGAACCGCCGCGCGATGGTGCTGCTGGAACTGGCGCGGGTTGGCTTGACCGGGATGGCGGTGGTGGTTCTGGGCGGATGGTTCGGCGGCATTCACGACTCGCGGGCAATCGCTGCCGTTGCCGCGCTGGCGGCCGTTTCGGTGGTGTGGCTGGCGGCCCAGTTGCGGGGCAAGGCAGGCGAGGCGCCGGTGCTGGGGGCCCAAGCCGGCGCCGGCGAGCGCGCTTTCTGATCCGGTAGCCGGTGCTTTTCGGACTAATCTGTCCGATAATCAGAGGGAAAGCCCGATGCGTTCCCCATGAATACCAGACGTCAGTTCTTTCAGATTTCCGCCGGACTCGCCGCCGGTGTGGGATCACAGGCCGCCTTGGCCGATGCGTCTTCGGCAGCCTTGCCGGCGGTACGGCTCGGTAAATACGAAATCAGCCGGCTGATCCTCGGCTCGAATCCGTTCTACGGCTATTCCCACTCTTCGCGCGCGCTCGACCAGCACATGCGCGAATGGGGCACGCCGGAGAATATCTGCGCCGCGCTCGGGGAAGCCGAGCGCAATGGCATCAACACCTTCCAGACCAACGGTGACGACCGCGCCATCGGCGACGTGGCCCTCCACCGCGCGCGCGGCGGCACCATGCAGGTGATCGCGCTCCTGCGGGCGAATCCCGAAGACGCCGTGAAAAGCATGCGGCCGATGGCGGTATCGCATCACGGCGAACTGACCGACGTCGCCTTCCGCCAGCAGAAGATGGAGGAGGTCCACGACTTCACCCAACGCGCCCGCCAGACTGGGGTGCTGGTGGGTGTTTCCACGCACAAGCCTGAAGTCATTGAGTACATCGAAGAGCGCGGCTGGGACGTGGATTTCTACATGGGCTGTGTCTACAACCGCACCCGGACGCCAGAGGAGATTCGGCAGTTGCTCGGCCAGCTTCCCCTGCCGGCCGGCGAAGTCTATCTGGAGAAGGACCCTGAGCGCATGTTTGCGGTAATGCGCCAGACCCGCAAGACCTGCCTGGCGTTTAAGATCCTGGCGGCCGGGCGGGCGGCGGGATCGGCCGCGTCTGTGGATGCCGCGTTCCGGGCGGCCTTTGCGGGCATCAAGCCAGGGGATTGCGTGATTGTCGGCGCCTATCCGCGCTTCCGGAATGAAATCGAGGAGAACGCCCGGCGGGCCCGCGTGTACGCTGCCCGCGGCGTCTAGGTCGTCGACCGCGAGCTGTGATGTAGCGACGCCATCCCTCCCTCGCGTCAGCGAGTGGTTTCGAGTTGCGTATCAGGCGGTCCCAAACCTGGGGACGCTGTAGCCGACGCAAGGCCGATGACTGCTTACCGCCCGCCGCCCGGGAAATCGTCGCTGTCGGTATCGGTAGCCTGCTTGCCCACCGCTTCCTGGAACACGGTGGCGAAGAAATCCCGTGAAGACGGCGAACAGCCAATGTGCAGATTGTCGGTTCCTTCTTCCACGAAACCGAGGTGTCCGTCCCACCCAAGGTCGTCCAGTACGAAACGCAGGCACTCCAGTTCCCCCGGCGGCAGGCCGGAATAGTCGATATCGAAGACCTGTCCGGAACAGTGCGAGAGCGCATCCTGGCTGCGCGACGTGCGGGCGTGGTCCTCGGGTTCCACCAGCGCGGTCACCGGCAGCGGTTGGAAATGCTCGCCTTTGGGGTGCAGCTCATCGAAAAGCCGATGCGTTTCGAAGGCGATATAAGTCAGGGTGCCGATGGCGGAGGGAGAGGCGGCCAGGAAATACTCCAGATCGGCCGGAGTATCCGGCGCCACATTCAGGCTATAGCCGAAATACCAGGGGCGGTCCATAGCCTTTACCAGAGTGCTGCCCAGGCTGGCGCGAATGTCGTCGCAGCTATGAAAAACCAGGTCGTCGTGCTTCAGCCACACGGAAAGCCGGTGCGGGGCGCGGTAAGCTGTCGAAAACTCGCTCTTGTATTGCTGGGAGAGTGCGAGGAAGGCATCCGGATCGGTGCGGTAGAGTTCCAGCAATTCCTCCGCCCGCATGATGCGGAAATAATAGGTGGGCGAGTAATCGCGCTGCATCTGCTGCTGAATGGCCTCGTACAGTTCGCGATTCCAGGCCGGGTTGCAAGAAAAGAACATCCGCGGAACGGTCACCTGATCCTTGGGGATGCCGCGCGCCTTGCGCGTCAGATCCTGCATTTCGGCCACGCACCCCTGGCCGCAATGATAGGCGAAGATAGCCCAGTCGATTCCGCCAAAGTGCTGTTCCATGCCGGCCAGATACATGGCGGCTGCCGGAATGGCCCGGCTGGGTATCAGGCGATCGTCGCGGACGGTCACCACATACGGCGTTTTATGAGTAACGGTCTTATATCTGCGCTTGGCGGTCCTTCCTTTTCGAGGCAGCAGCACTTTCTCGGTAGTTACCCGGTAGCGCGTGGCGGTGACGATCTGGAGGCCCATGGAATGCGCGGTGGCCGCGGAAATCTGCATAATTCCCTTGGGCCCCGCCGGGCTTTCCGCCCTGGCGTCGCCCCAGCTTTCCAAGTAAGCGATGGCTTCCAGCAAATTCGACGGCAAGCCGCTGCGGGCGGAAGCGTTGGCAAACAGCGATTGCAGCGTACGGTCGGTGGTGACGCGTTTGGCGCCGGCCACCGCCTGCGGCTCGCGCATGATGATGAAGGTTTGGGATTGGACCATCAGGTCCGTGCGCGCGTCCACCAGATCCTGCGAAAGATCGTCCCGGTCTACACCGATCCCGGAGACCCGGTGCATGGGAACGAAATATTCGGGTGAACCGGCGCGACCCAGGAACGTGAGGCTGAGGAAAAACAGAACCAGCGATCTCATTGGCCCTTTCCCTAGTGTAACCCCCCACCGCGATCCGGCGCGGATAAACATCGCCGCAGCCACAGAAAAATGCCTGCCGGCGGCCCAAATGGGGCATTCGCGCACGCCGCCGCCCGCCAGGCCCGTTAGTCCCGTAACATTAAAGAGTCATGAAACGGCTTGCAACCTTACTTATATCCACCCTGCTGCATGCGCAGACCTACGACCTGGTGATCGCCCACGGGCGGGTACTCGACCCGGCCACCAACCTGGATGCGGTTCGCAATGTCGCCATTCAGGCGGGCAAGATCGCGGCGGTTTCGGCCGGGCCGCTCCAGGGGCGAACGACCATCGACGCCACGGGCCTCACCGTGACTCCGGGCTTTATCGATTTACATTCGCACGGGCAGACGCCCGAGAATTACCGCTTCAAGGCCAGGGACGGGGTCACCACGGCGCTGGAGATGGAGGTGGGCGTTTCGCCGGTTCCGGAGTGGTACCGGGCGCGCGAAGGCAAAGCGCTGGTCAACTTCGGCGCCACCTCCGGCCATCTGCCGGCGCGCATGGCCGTGATGCACGATTCGGGAACCTTCCTGCCGCGCGACAACGCCGTCACCCGCGCGGCCACCCCTGAGGAGCAGCGCGAGACCCTGGCGCTGGTCCGGCGCGGGCTGGATGACGGAGCGCTGGGGATCGGCATAGGCATCGCCTACATCCCCCTGGTCAGCCGCGAGGAGATCCTGCAGCTTTTCCAACTGGCCGCCGAGCGAAAGACCGCGATTTACGTACACATGCGCAACGGAGGCCCCGTGGAACCGGGGGTGATCGATGCGCTGCAGGAGGTGATCGCCGATGCGGCGGCCACCGGCGCTTCGCTGCACGTGGTCCACATCACCAGTATGGGGTTGCGCGAAACGCCGCTGTGTTTGGCCATGATCGAAGGAGCGCGCCAACGCGGGCTGGACGTCACCACCGAGGCATATCCGTACACCGCCGGCATGACCGATATCGGCTCGGCCATCTTCAGCGAGGGCTGGCAGCAGCGCCAGGGCGGCATCTCCTTCGGCGATCTGCAATGGGCCGCCACCGGGGAACGGCTCACCGCCCAATCTTTTGCCCGTTACCGCAAGCAGGGCGGGATGGTGGCGGTTCACTCGATTCCCGAAGATATCGTACGGCTGGCCATGGCCAACCCCCTGGTGATGATCGCCAGCGACGGCATTCTGGACCACGGCAAGGGGCACCCGCGCGCCGCCGGAACTTACTGCCGCGTGCTGGGCCGTTACGTCCGCGAGGAGCACGCCCTCAGCCTGATGTCCGCGGTCCGAAAGATGACGGTCATGCCCGCCGATCGGCTGGGGATCAAAACCAAGGGCCGCCTGGCCGTGGGCGCGGACGCGGATGTGGCGGTTTTCGATCCGGCCCGCGTCATCGATCACGCCACCTTCGAGAATCCCGCGCAATACTCGACTGGGATGGTGTACGTGCTGGTGAACGGCGTCCCGGTGGTCATCAAAGGGGAGTTGGTGGAGGGCGTAGCGCCCGGCAAGGGACTGCGCAGAAAGTAAGAGGACCCCGGGCCGGCGGGCCAGGAGTCCTCAGGTTAGACCGGCGCTTCAGGACGGACGGTTTAGAAGGTGATCCGGGCGCTGACCTGCAAGCGGCGCGCCTGGGTTCCATCGGGGAAGCCGCCGTCGGCGGTGCCGTAGCCGAACGCCGTGGGGCTGTAGGTCAGCACGCCTTTGGTGGATTCGACATATTCCTGGGTCGCCATGGATGTGGGTGACCAGGAGTTGCTGACGTTGAACGCCTCGAAGTTGAGGGCCAGATTCAGGGTCCGTTCGTGCACCGAGAACGGAATGAACTTGGTGAGACGGGCGTCGGCGCGGTACGAGGCCGGTGTGAGGATGCTGTTGACCGGCAGAAACGGAACCCGCGTGTTGCCGCCGCTGAAACCGTCGATGACGCTGGTAGAGAGCAGGCCACTGGGTCCCGCCGTGCTGACCCGGATGGTGGGACTTCCATAAGGACGGCCGGAAGCCAGCGTGGTGATCGTGGAGAGTTGCCAGTTATTGATGAAGTACTTCGCAAAGGCGCTGGTGGAATGGGTGAATGTGGGAGACCAGACAAACGAATATACCAAGCGGTGCCGCTGATCCTCCCAGCCGCTACCGCGTTCGAAGGAGTTGTTGCCGTTGTAGGTCATCGAGCCGAGACTGCTGAAGTAAATCGCGTTGCTGGCCTGTTCCTGGCCGTCATCGATCTCATGAGACCAGGTGTAAGATGCCAGCATCTGGAGGCCGTTGGTCAATCGCTTGTTCAGGGTGACGGCCAATCCGTCGTAGACGCTGTCGATACCATTGGCGGTTTCGTAGACCGATCCATACTTGCTATTGATGCGGGAGGTGTAAATCGGCGTGGTGAAGGAACCGGTGGGATTGTTGTTGGCATCCGCGATCGTATAAGTATAGGTCTGGGTGGGCGGCGCCACGTTCACATCTACGGCGCTCAGAAGGTGGATCCCACGGCTGAAAATGCCGGAGACGCTCAGCAGCATATCCTTGGTAAGCTGGCGCTCCACGGTGATGTTGCCCTGCGAGGAATAGGGCGTATGCAGGTTAGGCGCGGCGAACTGGATGGTGGCGGCGGCGACGCTGGCGCCGGTGGGCGGGGCGGCCAAGGCATTGGGAAATACGGGGCCGGCGGCAAGCTGCGCCGACTGGCTGGAGCTCAACGTATCGGCAATCTGGTAGATGCCGTTGGTGGTCCAGAGGTTGTCGATCAGTCCCCCGATCAGCCGGGCGTAGAACAGGCCGTAGCCGCCGCGCACGGTGGTCTTTTCGTTGAGCCGGTAGGCCAGCCCGATGCGGGGAGCGAAGTTGCTGTTGGGTGTGTGGATATAGCCGGTGCCGGGCCAATCCGGATTGACCACCGGGAACGTCATACTCATCGACTTATCCCAGCGGACACCAAGATTGACGGTTAATTTCGGCGCCACTTTCCACTGATCCAGGAAGTACCCTGCCAGTTCGTTAATCCGGTAATTGGCGATACGATTGCCGAAGGTTTGGGAATAAGAAGCCCAGTCCTTCAACCCTGTGGGGTTGCCGCTATAATCCAGGGCAAAATTGGTGGGGTTACTGTAGGTATAGGAACCAAAGTAATTGCTGAGGTAGGAATTGTAATCGTCGGTGGTGAAGAAGCCAAAGCCGAACTTGAAGGTGTGGTTGCCCTTCACCGTGGTAGCGTCATCGGAGATTTCGTAGCGCGTCTCGCTGGGCTCCACGCGCGGCAGGTAGTTGGCCGGCCCAAGTTGCACGCCGCCCACGGAAACGTCCAGGTATCCCAAGCCGCCGCCCAGTTCGGCCTGGTCGAACGAATCGGCTTGCCGGTCCGTATCCCACCCAAAACGGAAGGTATTCACGAAACTGCTGGTGGGAACGAACGTCCAGCCGAACTTGCCGTTGCGCACGCGCACGGAATCGTCGCCATTGCCGTTAATCGCCGCTCCGGAGGTCGAACTCAGACCGGTCTGGATGCCGTTGGGAGACCACCAGCGGAGGAAATTGAATTCGGCGGTGAAGGTGTTCTTATCGGAAAGATGGTAGTCCAGGCGGCCGAAAGCCAGGTCGTTGTCATCGGTGCGCGGAATCTGGCCGTAGAAGCGCGGCAGCAGGGCGTTGATAGCATTGCACTGTGCGGTGCTGGCGGGCGCGCCACAGCCCACCCAGGTCTGCGTAGTGGGGTTGACTACGCCGGACTGCACGTAGCTGTCGACCATCGGAAAAAGACGATGCGTTGGATCTGCGGCAACGAAGTAGAATAGCTTGTCCTTGATGATTTTGCCGCCCACCGAGCCACCGCCCTCCACGCGCTTCTCGGAAGGATTGAAGGAGGCGTAGGGATCGCGGGCATCGAAACCAGTGCTACGGAAATAGTAAAAGCCGCTACCGTGGATGTCGTTCGAGCCGCTCTTGGTCACCGTGTTGACCACGCCGCCCATGGCGCGTCCATACTCGGCCGAATAATCGTCGGAGACTACCTGGAACTCCTGCACCGCGTCCTGCGAAATCTGCGATTGAATGCGGGTGCGGCCGGCGTTTTCGTCGTAAAACTGCTCGGTATTGTCGTTGCCGTCGATCAGGAACGAATTGTTTCCAGCCACGCCGCGGAAGGTCAGCAGGCCGAAAGTGGCGTCGTTGCTCACACCGGGGGTCAGCAGGACAAAGGAGTCCACACGGCGTCCGTTGATGGGAAGTTCCTGGAGTTCGTGGTTGTCGACGACGGTGGACACATCCGATTTGGTGTCATCCACCATGGTGGCGGTGGCCGAGACCACTACGGAGGTCACCGCGCTGCCGACCGTCAAAGCGATATTCAGGTCCGGATTCTGGCCCACCGACAGTGTCAAACTGCTGGCTTCGTAGGTGTTGAAGCCCGCGGCGGTTACGGTGACCTTATAGCCGGAGCTGGGAATCAGACCTTGCGCGGTAAAGACTCCGGCAGCATTGGTAGTCAGGCTGCGCACCTCACCTTGGCCCGTGCTTGAGATCACCACCTTGGCGTTGGGCACAGACGAACCGGACGCGTCCCGGACGACCCCGGAAATTCCGGCCACGCCGCCCGCCGATTGCCCGAATACGGGGGCGCAGGCAAGCACAAATAGCGCAGCTAAGGACTTTAAATTCATAAACCTAACCTCTCTTTTAGGCGTTTTGGCGAAACTTCGGATACCCCGTAGGATACCAGCCCTAACGTTACGGATTGATGAGCCGTGGTGGTTTTTTACAAGCGGCTAGTATAACCGATTTAGATCCTAAAGTAACGGTTTTTCTGGGGAACGGATGGCGACCGTTTGGGGCCGGCGGAACCCACCTGAGCAGCCGTCGATTCCGAACAGGGATACGCCTGACCCGGTACCCCTGGCGAGGCCGCTCGGCAATCCTTTGCCGGTTGGCATATTCTCAAAGCTGTGGTCCCCCTCGTGATTCTGGCTGTCCTGCTGGCGGCCTGTTCGCCCGCCCCGCCGCCCCCGGTTCACGCCAGGCCGGACCCGGCCAAAGAGGCATGGTACGGCCAGACCGTCGAGGAGCTGACGGCGATGGCCCGGGAGGCCGGCGCCGCGTTTCACCACGGCCGGATGAATCAGGCCGCCGCTCTCATCACCCAGGGCCAGCCGTTGATCCGTCGCCTGCTTTCCGTCCCACAGCCCACTCTTCCGGCCATGGAGGCAGTCTCCGATCTCGACCAACTGTACGGCCAGATGCTTCTCGGCAACCGGCACTACGTTTGGGCGCGCGATCTCTTCCAGAAGAACCTGATTCGCTGGAGTACCTGGAAACCGCAAACCGGCGAGACCCGCCGGCGGCTTCAGTTAGCCCGGGCAGCCCTGGCGGAGTGCGATCGCCGCATGACCGAGTAAGCGTTTGGAGCGGCGGCTCTATCTTGGCCCTATCTTGCACTTGTAACGCTGCTTTCACTGGCAGGGCACCTGCAAACACACCAGACGATCACCAATTCTGCGCATCGTTTTGCTGGCAGGCCCTGAAGAGTGCCTGTGAGCGAGGTTACGAATCGGCGCAGAGAGGATGTATAGAACATGAACCGAGTACCCTTATCGGAAAAGTGGAGCCAGGCTCTGGCGCTTGCCGCCGTGCTGGCGGCCTGTCCGGCACTGCCGGCGCAGAACGCGCGCAATACGGCCAACCGGATGGCTCCAAGTACCAACACAATCAATGCTCCCGACCTGGAGCCCGTGGCCGTGAATGCACTCAAGGCCATGAGCAGCCGGCTTCGGGAAGCGACTAGTTTCTCGTTCACCGCGCACATCATGCGTGAGGAACCCGGCACCAACGGACAAATGCTGGATTTCTTCAAGACCATCCATGTGCAGGTGCAGCGTCCCAATAAGATGAAGCTGGAAGTAGCATCGGATACCTCGGACATGGATCTCTGGTACGACGGCAAGAATGTCACTTTGATGCCGGCAACGGCAAAAATTTACACGACCCTGCCGGGAGATCCGACTTTGGATGCCACCCTGACTATGCTGAAGGACAAAGTTCAAGCTCATACACCGCTGATTCCGTTCCTCTCCAGCGATCCGTACTCCATCCTTTCCGGCGGCCTGCAAAGCGCCAACGAAGTCGGCATCGTCAACGACGGCAATGAGCAATTTCTGCACCTGGCATTTACGGAACCGGATGCCGATTGGCAATTATGGCTCACAGGTCCGAATCAGATCCTTCCTCGCCGCATGGCGATCGTTTACAAAAAAATCGAAGGCCAGCCACGGGTAAGTATCGAATTCTCCAACTGGAATCTGAACGCGGAGATCCCCAGCGATGCGTTTGTATTTTTGAAGCCGCAAGGCGCGATGGCGGCGAGTTGGGAAGCGCTCAAACCCAGGAACATCGCGCAGGGAGGAAGACCATGAAGACCATCGTAAAGAGCACTGCGGTGATGGTTGCCGTGGCGCTGGCGGCCGGTTTGGCATGCCCGGTCTGGGCGCGCGTAGAGGCGTACGGCCCGCAGAGATACACCCGGGTGGGCGGGCATGAGGCGTACCACGGCGGTCACGCCGTAGTGATCGACCGCCGGCGCGGGCCCGGTTGGGCGGGGGTGATTGCGGGAGGCATCCTGGGAGCCGCCGCCGGTCTGGCACTGGGATCGCAACTGGCGCCGGCGCCGGTGGTGGTCGCTCCGCCCGTGATGGGAACGGTGGTGCCGGTGCTGCCCGGCGCTTGCGCCACCGTGC
Organism: Bryobacteraceae bacterium; assembly: GCA_035505095.1. GTDB lineage: Bacteria > Acidobacteriota > Terriglobia > Bryobacterales > Bryobacteraceae > JOPF133. The sequence continues at coordinate 29,384 of DATJRE010000426.1, forward strand.
CGGCTTACAACGGAGGAGTCCTCTATGACTGCGGTAACATCTACTACCAACCGTTTTACGAGGGTACCTCTCTGATGTTTGAAGTGGTGCCGGCGCCGTAATGGCAACCATGCGAATCATACAATCAGCCGCCCGTCTGGCCACCATTTTCGTCGCGGCAGTCGGTTGTACCGCCGCCCTGCATGCCCAGTCGATGCCCGAGGGGAGGCTGTTGCGCTTCCCAGACATCGACCAGACAACGGTGGTGTTCAGTTACGGAGGCGACCTGTGGCTGGTCCCTCGGAGTGGCGGCATCGCGCGCCGGATTACCAGCGATCCCGGGCTGGAGTTATTCCCAAAATTCTCGCCCGATGGCAAATGGATCGCCTTCACCGGGCAATATGACGGCAACTTCAACGTCTATGTCATGCCCAGGGAGGGCGGCCAACCCAGGCAACTGACTTTTCTGCCGGACATCGGACCGGTTCCCGAACGCTTCGGGCCGAACAACGAAGTCATTTCCTGGACGCCCGATAGCAAGCGCATTGTGTTTCTCTCGCGGCGCAACACCTTCAACACCTGGTTCGGCCGCCTGTTCACGGTGAGCGTGGAGGGCGGGCTGCCCGAGCAATTGCCCATCGACAAGGGAGGGCTGCTGTCTTTTTCGAGCGACGGTTCGCGCATCGCCTATAACCGTATCTTCCGCAACTTCCGTCCCCGCAAGCGTTACAAGGGCGGCATGGCCCAGGATATCTGGATCTACGATTTCAAGGCCAAACACAGTGAGCAGATCACCCATTATCCAGGCACCGATACATTTCCCATGTGGCGCGGCGCCACACTCTACTGGGCCTCCGACCGCGGTCCCAATCAGCGGTTGAATCTCTACAGCCGGAATCTGAGCAGCGGCAAAACCGAACAGCTCACCCACTTCAAGGATTTTGACGTCAACTGGCCGAGCCTGGGACCCGATGCCATCGTCTTCGAAAACGGCGGTTACCTCTACACCTTCGATTTGAAGGACAGATCGGTGCACAAGATGACGGTCTACCTTGCCGGAGATCTGGATGCGGTGCGCAAACAGTGGGTTACGGTGAATCAACTGATTACGGATTTCGATATCGCGCCGGATGGCTCGCAGGCTGTGTTCACCGCCCGGGGGGATGTTTATACGGCCCCGGCCTCCGGCGGCAACATTCGCAATCTGACCCGCACTCCGGGCATCCGCGAGAAATACAGCACCTGGTCCCCCGACGGGAAGTGGATCGCCTATGTTTCTGACCGTACCGGCGAAGATGAGTTGTATATTGCTCCAGCCGACGGAACCGGGGCAGAGGAGCGCATCACTTTCGATGGCAGCGTATTCCGATTGGCTCCCACATGGTCGCCAGACAGTAAGAAGCTGTTGTTTGCGGACAAGGAGGTAAAGCTGTGGTACGTGGACACCCAGGTGAAGAAACCAGTGTTGATCGATCAGGGCAAGTACGGCGATTATCAGGGCTACTCCTGGTCGCCGGACAGCCAGTGGGTGGCCTACGGAAAAGTGCTGGAGAACAGCAATACGGCGGTATATCTCTATTCGCTCGCCTCCAAAACCATTACCGCCGCCACCAGCGGTTTCTACAGTAGCTGGAACCCGGAGTTCGACCCTGGCGGTAAGTATCTTTATTTCTTATCCGCCCGCACCTACAACGAAGTGATCGGTCCTTATGGCATGGAGTTCTCGAACCCGGATGCATTCAAGGTGTTCGCGCTTACGATGCGTAAGGATCTGCCGTCGCCATTCGAACCCCCCGCGCAGGAAGAGAAGACTGAGAAACCCAGCCCGCCGCCGGTCCCCTTCCGCATCGATCTGGCGGGAATTGAGGACCGCACCGTAGCTCTGCCGGTAGCCGCGGCGAACATCACCGCACTGCTGGCCTCGAAAGATGCGGTTCTGTACGGCTGTGCGCCCGTCTCGGGTCTTTCGGGCCCTCTGCCGGGCGAAGAACCTTCGATTCACATCTATGACCTGAAGCAGCGCAAGGACGCCGTACTGGTCTCTGGCACGGACCATTTCGCGCTCTCCTTCGACGGCAAGAAGGTGCTTTACGCCGCCCGCAAGAACCCGCTTAACGCGGAGGAAGAGAGCGGCGAATCGTTCGGTCCCGTCCCGCGTACCTTTGGGATTGTGGACGCCAGCCTGCCCAAAACTCCGCATCACGCGGGCGACGGAGCGCTGAATCTCAGCTCCATGCAGGAGGAACTCAACCCCCGGGCGGAATGGCGCCAGATCTTCAATGAGGTCTGGCGGCAGGAACGGGATTATTTCTTCGAACCCGCCATGGACGGCGTTAATTGGGAAGAAGTGCGCGAGAAATACGCCCCACTGGTGGACCACGCGGGAAACCGCTATGACTTGACTTATATTCTGAGTCAACTGGTCGGTGAGTTGGGGAGTTCGCACACTTATGTCGGCGGCGGCGATACCCCCAGCCGTAAGCCCGTCAATGCCGGTTTGCTGGGTGTGGACCTGGAGGCCGACCCTGCTCATGGTCTCTATCGGATCGCCAGGATTTACCCCGGTGAGAATTGGGACAGCGGCCGCCGCTCGCCGCTCACCGAGCCCGGAGTGGAGGCGAAGGCTGGGGACTATCTGCTGGCGGTAAATGGCCGTCCCGTGCGGATGCCCCAGAACCCCTACGAGTTATTCGTCAATACGGCCGACCAGCAAATTCGCGTGACAATCGCCTCCCAGCCGGGCGGCCAGGATGCCCGCACCATCCTGGTAAAGCCCTTGGGCAGCGAGTTCAACCTGCGGGAACTCGACTGGATTGAAAACAATCGCCGCAAGGTCGATCAAATGAGCGGCGGTCGAGTAGGCTACATCTACCTTTCGGACATGTCCGCCGAAGGCCTGAACCAATTCGTGGAGCAATTCTACCCGCAAATCCGCAAGCAGGGGCTGGTCATCGACATTCGCTACAACGGCGGCGGATTTGTCGATCAGATTATTTTCGACCGACTGCGGCGCATCCTGGCGGCCATGCAATCGGCCCGCAACTGGAAGAGCACCACCGTTCCGGATGTGGTGTTTCACGGGTATATGTCGTGTATCGCCAATGCCTACACCGCTTCGGATGGCGATTTCTTCGCTTACTTCTTCAAGGACTACAAGCTGGGGCCGTTAGTGGGTGAACGCACCTGGGGCGGCGTCCGCGGAATCCGGGGATACATTCCGCTGATCGATGGCGGCTACGTCACACGTCCCGAATTCGCCCTCTACGGGCTGAACAGTCAGTGGTTAATTGAGAATATCGGCGTGGAGCCGGACGTAGTAGTGGATAACCGTCCCGAGTTAGTCATGGAAGGGCGCGATCCGCAGCTCGAAAAGGCCGTGGATCTGGTGATGCGCCAGATTCAGGCGCACCCGCCGGTCCTCCCCACGCGCCCGCCGCAGACCCCGGCGTTTCCGCCATATCCTACGAATCCCACGGAAGCTCTGCGGCAGAAGCCGGCGGCGTCCGGGGGCGCCCCAGACCATCGCTGACCGGCTGCGAAACAGGACTGCGCGTCCTGGCAACATACTTGCGGGATAATCGGTATAGGGCGATGCCGTGGCGGAGCCCCAGGCTTGTGAGGAGCGGTGATCATGGGCCGGCAGAACCTGCTGGAATTCTTCGTCGATTATTTTGAAAGCGACGCGGAGTACCTGGTCTACGATGACGGCTACCGCTGGTGGAGTTACAGCTACCGCCAAATCGCCAACGGCGCGCGGCTCTTCGCCGGCCGCTTACGGGAATCCGGGATCGGCAAAGGCGACCGCATTCTGCTGTGGAGTGAGAGCCGTCCCGAATGGCTGTATGCGTTTTGGGGAGCGCTGTGGGCCGGCGCCGTGGTCGTCCCGCTGGGGTCGGAATCGTCGTTTGAATTCGTTCGTACGGTGCAATCCATTGTGCGGCCCAAAGTGATTGCCTTGGGCGCCGACGTCGCCTGGGATGCCGATGCGGCGGGTTCCGCGGACGCCCCGGTCTGGCGGCTGGCGGTGGAAGATTGGGCGAAACTGCCCTCGCAAACGCCGCTGCCGGCGGCTGGCCTCGGAGACCTGGTTGAGATCGTCTTTACGTCCGGATCGACCGGCGATCCTAAAGGCGTCGAGATCACCCACGGCAACCTGCTTTCCCAACTGGAAGCCGTGGAGCCTCTTCTGGGCAGCTATCGGAAATCCGCCGGCCGGGTTCTCTCCGTCCGGTTTCTGCAGTTGCTTCCGTTCAGTCATATGTTCGGCCAAGTCACTACCATAGGCCTGCCTCCGCTGCTTTCCGGTTCCATCGTTATTACCCGCCGCCAGAGCCCCGCGGCACTGGTCAAAGCCATCCGGGCGCGCCGCATCTCGGTGGCTATCTGTGTGCCGCGAATTCTGGAAGCGTTGCGAAACTACGTTACCGCCGCGGTGCCGGAAGCCGCCGGGGCGGCCACGGATCGCGGCTCGCTTGTCGCCAGCCTGTGGCGTTACCGCCGCGTGCACCGGATGTTCGGCTGGCGGTTGGTGGGAATTCTGCCGGGAGGCGCTCCGCTGGACCCCGCCCTGGAGAATTTCTGGCGGCGCCTGGGCTTCGCGGTGGTGCAGGGATATGGCCTGACCGAGACCTCGCCGGTGGTCACCCTGAATAACCCGTTGCGCCCGCGAGCCAGTTCCGTGGGAAAACCGCTGGCGGGAGTGGAGGTACGAATCGCCGGCGATGGCGAGATCCTGGTGCGCGGCCCCAACGTGATGGCGGGCTACTTCGGACATCCCGATAAGACGGCCGAGGTGCTGCGCAACGGCTGGCTTTATACCGGTGACCTGGGACGCCTGGACGGCGACGGTTATTTGTACATTAAGGGACGGAAGAAGGAGTTGATAGTCACGGCCGAAGGCCTGAACGTGGTCCCGGAAGATGTGGAAGCGGTGCTGGAACGCCTTCCCGGCGTACGCGAAGCGGCGGTGATCGGCATTCCGGCCGAGGGTACGGGCGAGCAAGTTCATGCTGTGGTGGTTCTGGAGCCGGGTGGCGATGCCGGGCAAATCGTGGCTCAGGCGAACCGGCGGCTCGAAGCGCATCAGCGCATCCGCGGGACTTCCGTCTGGCCCGAAGAGTCGTTGCCGCGCACGCCGCAAACCGGGAAACTGCGCCGCGCCGCCATCCGCGATCGCATTCTGGCAGGCTTGGCCGGATCGCGCAGTGAGCGCGTGGTCCCGTCGGCCCGCGAATGCAAGCCGGAGCTGATTGCCGAAGAGATCGAAAGCCGGATCGGCCGGCACGTCAGTCCCGAAACGCGCCTCGACGAACTGGGGCTGGGATCCATCGACCGGGTGGAACTGCTGCTCGAAATCGAGCGGCACTGCCGGCAGGATATCGACGAAGGCGAATTCGCCGCCTCCGAAACCGTGGGCCAGCTTGAGAACCTGCTGGCGCGCGCCCTCACCGGGGAGGAGTCGTCTGCCGCGGGCGCCGGTCCATTTCCGGCATGGAACCGCAATCCGGTCTCGCGCATGGTCCGCCGCGCCAACCTCGGCCTGTGGATTCTGCCGCTCACACGGCTGCTGGCAAAACCCGCGGTTTCCGGCGTGGAGAGGCTTTATTCCCTCTCCCCGCCGGTGATTTTCGCCGCCAACCACCAAAGCCATCTGGACACGCCGCTGATTCTGGCGGCATTGCCCGAACGATGGCGGTACCGCATCGCGCCGGCCATGTATAAGGAGTACTTTGCGGCGTATTTCCATCCGCGCCGGCAGCCGTTCGGCCAAACCGCCGCGGCCACCCTGGAGTACTACACCGTGGCGTTGCTCTTCAACGCATTCCCCATCCCGCAGGAGGAAGCCGGCGTGCTCGACGCGCTGCGCTATGCCGGTGACCTGGTGAGCGAAGGATGGTCGCTGCTGATTTTTCCGGAAGGCGAGCGCAGGGTGGAAAGCCACGTGGGTGAGTTCCGGCCCGGGGTGGGGTTTCTCGCCACGCGCCTGCAGGTTCCGGTAGTTCCGATTCATCTGGCGGGGGTGGACCGCGTACTGCCGCGCGGCAAATTCATCCCGCACTTGGGCCGCACGCAGATTACTTTTGGGCAGCCGGTGTTCCCCGGCAGCGAGGAACCCGAGGCGCTGGCGCACCAACTGGAAGAGGCCGTTCAGGCGCTTTGAAGATTGTCGAGGGCCACGTCCCGCTCGCCCTGCTCCACATCCACTCTGAGCAGCGCCACCAGGCCGGCGGCGAAGAACAGGACCAGCGAAAGAATCGCTACCCGGTAGCTGCGGGTGAACTGGAGCGCCAGTCCGAAAAACATCGGGCACAGCCAGCTTGTTCCCTTATCGGTGATCTCGTAGATGCTGTAATACTGCGCTTCTTTGAGCTTGGGAATCAGTTGTGCGTAGAGCGACCGGCTGAGCGCCTGGCTGCCGCCCAGAACCAGAGCCACGATGGCGGCCATGATGAAAAACTGCAGCGTGGTTTTCACCGCCAGGTAGATGTAGACCAGCACGCCCGTCCAGATCACCAGGCTCACGATCACGCCGCGCTTGGCGGTGGCAACCGCCGCCAGCCATTGAAACGCCAGGGCTCCGAAGATCGCCACGAATTGCACCATCAGGATGGCCAGGGTCAACTGCGAGATCGGAATTTTCAGCTCGTCGTGCCCGAACTGGGTAGCCAGTACGATGACCGTCTGGATGGCGTCGTTGTACAGCAAAAAGGCGACAATGAACTTTAACGTCTGCGGATAGCGGCGCACTCCGGCCAGCGTCTGGTACGTCTGCCGGAGTAACCCTGTCACCGCGCGCCGGCTCACCCTTCTTTCCGTTCCCCGGTTGTGGAGCGCTAACAGAGGCGGAATGGTGAACAACGCCCACCAGGCGCCGGCTGACGCCAGGCTGATCCGCACCGCCATGCTTTCGCTCAGGCCTATGCGGGTCCGGTTGAGGTACAGAAGCAGGTTCAATGCCAGCAGCAGGCCGCCGCCCATGTAGCCGGTGGCCCAGCCTTTCGAAGAGACCGCATCGCGCTCTTCGCGCGGCGCGATCTCCGGCAGAAACGAGTTGTAGATCGCCACGCCCGCGCCGAAGCTGACGTTGGCCCCCACGAAAAGGATGCCCCCCAGCAGATAGCGGCTTCCGCGTAGCAGGAACATCGCCATGGTGGCTGCCGCCCCCAGGTAAGCGGCCGCGGCGAGCATTTCCTTCTTGCGCCGACCGAAATCGGCCACCGCGCTGATCACCGGCAAAACCACCACCTGCAGGATGACCGACAAGCTCACCAGATAGCTCCAGTAGCTGGGAGCGTAAATCGCAATGCCGAACGGGTGCACCATTCCGCGCGCATCCGCGGCAGACTTGGCCAGCACGGTCAAATACGGCCCCAGAAAGGTGGTGACGACGGTCGTCGAGAAGGCCGTCTGGGCGAAGTCGTAGACGTACCATCCACGCTGTTCGGCAGCACTGTGGTCGGCCGTCATCGTGGTGCCATCAGCTCTCTGTTTCCCTCAAGCGCCAGGCTGGCGCCCCGGATGGGCAATCCGGTGCGGCCTGGCGACGCAGGGGTACAGCCTTGGTAAGCCCATGCGGGCTGCACCACTTACTTCAATGGTACCGCGACATACAATTTCTGGCCGCCGCGATTGACCAGCAGCAGCGCCGGCCGGTTGCCGGTACTTTGCAGCGCGCTTTGCAGTTCAGCCGCCGAATGGACCGGCCGCTGGTTGGCCTGCTGAATCACATCGCCGGCCTGCAAACCGGCCTGTGCCGCAGGGCCATTCGGATCCACCGAATCGATGGCCACGCCCTGCGTGGTGCGGCTCAATCCGAGCTGCGCGGCCAAGTCCGACGTCAGCGGTTCTACGGTCACCCCGAGTTGATTGCTCTTGCCGCTGGGCCCGGAACTTTGAGTCTGCTGCGCAGCCTCCGGGGTGAGGGCGCCCAGGCGAACCTTCACCTGCTCCTGTTTGCCATTGCGCGAAATGGTGAGGGTCACTTCAGTGCCCGGGCTATCGGCGGCAACGTCGTTACGCAGCTCGTTCGTATCGTTAACGTCCGTGCCATTGAGCTGCAGAATCACATCACCCTGCTTGATTCCGGCTTGCGCGGCCGGGCCGCCCGGAACCACCGAGCTGACCAGAACGCCGCCCACTTGTTTCAATCCCAGGCCGGCGGCGAGATCGCTGGTTACCGGCTGAATCGTCACACCCAGCATGCCGCGCTGCACCTTGCCCTTCTGGATCAACTGGTCCATCACGTTCTTGGCCATGTTGGAGGGAATGGCGAATCCGATCCCGATGAAACCCCCGTTCGACGAAAGGATCTGTGAGTTGATGCCGATCAACTCTCCACGTGTGTTGACCAGCGCTCCGCCGGAATTACCTTTGTTGATGGCCGCATCGGTCTGGAGGAAGTCCTCAAAGCTGCCGGAGCCGAGGATATCGGTGGTCCGCCCCTTGGCGCTGATGATTCCCTGGGTTACCGACTGGCCGACCCCCAGCGGGTTGCCCACCGCCAGGCAGACGTCCCCCACGCGGACCTTGTCCGAATCGCCAAGCTGCAGGACCGGCAGCCCGCTGGCGCTGATTTTCAATACCGCCAGATCGCTGGGTTCATCCGATCCCACAACCTTGGCGGAATAGGTGTGTTGGTTGGTGAGATCGACCTTGATTTCCTGCGCGCCATCGATGACGTGGTAATTAGTGAGAATGTGCCCGTCCGGACGCACAATTACGCCGGACCCGAGCGCCAGCTCTTCCTCCATCTTGTTCTGGTTGTTCGGTACTCCGCCTCCGAAGAACTGTTGGAAAAAGGGACTGTTGAAGAAGGGAAACTGTTGGGGAGCGCGCACGCGGTGCGAGGCGCGGATGGTCACCACGGCCGGCGCAACGGTCTGCACTACGTCGGCATACGAGAGAATTGGTCCATTCAGGTGCGCGACGCCTTCGGGCATCTCGCGCGGCTCAGATCCAGCCTTCACGGTTTGTTGCGTGCGGCATGCGGACAGAGCAAGAACCAGGGTCAAGGCAAAGCAGATTCGGCTCATAACCGGGCAAGCTGCACGCGGGTATCCACGGCAGCGGTCTCCTGGTATGGAATAATGCGGGGCCTGCACATGCCGTGGAGCCTTCCTCACCGGAATGTCTTTAAGCGCACCGGGCTCGCGATGGGACCTAAAGCTGCAAGGGATCTCCTGGAGGATACTTCATGCAAACATCCAATATTAAGAAGACAGATCCCAACAAGAAGTTCCGCAGCGTGCTTTCTGCCAGCACCTTGGCCGGCGACTCCGTGCGCAACGCAGCCGGAGAGGACCTGGGTAAGATCGACGAAATCATGATCGATATTCCCAAGGGCCGGGTGGCTTATGCAGTGCTCTCGTTCGGCGGATTTCTGGGGATGGGAGACAAGCTCTTCGCCGTGCCGTGGGGTGCGCTTAAAGTGGACGAGGACGAAAAATGCTTCATTCTGAATGTGGATCGTCGAACCATTGAGCAGGCTCCGGGCTTCGACAAAGACAACTGGCCGGATATGAGCGATCAGACGTGGGGATTGAAAGTATCCGATTACTACCACGTCCGACCGTATTGGGAAGGCGGTGGAAGGACCTTGACCGGCGGCGGCGGCATGTAGCCAAGGCTGGCAGTTGAGGGTGTGTGGAACAGCGCCGGCCGCGCCCGAAAAGAAGCGCGGCCGGCGCTTTTTTTTTGCCCTACGGCACTACCATGGCCATGGCCCGATTTCCTTCGTGCCGCGTCGCCGCGATCAGGCGTATTCCTCCGAACTCTATCTCCACAGCGCCCGTTTCCGGCTCGACTCCTACGATGCGGAATTGCGGAAGCTGTCCAAGCCCCAGCCCGGAGGCCTTGGCAGCCGCTTCTTTGGCGCACCAGGCGCGATGAATCCACGACTCGCTTGGGCCGGCGGGAAAGCAGGCCAGTTCCTCGGCGCGAAAGGCGAACCCTGCGAACCCGTTCTGGCGCTCTTTGACTTCGGCCAAATCCACGCCCAGCCTGCTGGCTTCCGAAACCCCTGCTACGGCCTCATTTGCAATGTGCGCAATCGAAACGGCCAGAGAAGGCAGGGAAGGTACCCGCAAGCGCGGCGCGCCATCCGGATCGTTGCCGATCTCCACTTCCAGCGGATGCAGCAGCAGCTTGCGGTGTTGGCACAGCCAGGCGCGCACGGCGTCTTTGGCGGCGATCCGGCCCAGCAGCCAGTCCAGGGCGGGCCGCCGCTGGTAGATCGCCCACTCGTCCGGCCGAAGATAGAGGCGGGCTGCCCAATCGGGCGGCAGGTCGCCCAGGTTGTCCACTTTCACGGAATAGAAGCGGACGGCCGCTGAATCGAGCGGCCCCGGCTGCGCCAGATAGCCCTCACGCGGCCGGTGATTGGCCTCCAGCAGGGCCTTGGGACTGAGCACCCGCCAGGCTTCCAGACTGTCCACGCGAATCCACGGCCGGCCATCGGAGTCGTAGGCCTCGTAGTCGGCTTCCACCCGGCGGCCGTCCAGCTTGCGGTAGCGGACGCACGCGCGAATTTGCGCGCCCGGCCGCGGAGGGGCGCCGAAGCGCGAAATCCGCTTCATTCCCACGGGCATCAGGAACCAGCCATCCAGCCAGGCACGGTAGCCCACAATCTGCTGCAAGGCATCCAGTAGCAGCGGCTCGAAAATCATGGCAGCGCCCGGCATGCCCAGATGCGCCTCCGGGCCGCTGGCTTCCATGTGCGCGCCAATGTGCGTGTCGGACATCCCATCGAAACTGCGCATCAAGCGGAACATGGGCCCATGGAAGAGCGGCCCGCGGGCATAGAATTCGGCAGGTGTATGAGGGCATAGGCGGTCGTAAGCCGGCTCCATCGGCGGGGTGCGCAGGGTAGGGAAGCGCCCATCGTGGCCCTACCGCGAAACGACGGAGATTTCTGGCCTGGAGTGTACAGCTCCACTTCTACTTCGCCCTCGCCCACCCGCCGGGCGCGGATAGCGATTTCCAAAGTGGCCGAGCTTTCGAGCGACACCCAACGCCTGGCTTCCATGCTGTGGCACGCCGTAACCGCGAGTCCCGGCATGAGGGCCTCGGCCGCTTCGGAGAGAATCTCCAGTTCGAAGGTCAGTGGCAGAGTGGCCATCCGCTCCTCCGTGGGCTTCAAACCGTCGGGGATATTCAGCAGTGCGTGTTGCGAAAGGAAGCGATGCCGCTGGAGGTCCAGCACCAGCCGGGATTCCAACTCCTGTCCGGGTACGATCTTTTGGATCTCGCCAACCAACGGCCGCTGCATTGCTCCCGCGGGTGCCGTGGGCTGCACGCGCATCACCGCGGCGGCAGTGGCAGTCTGGGTATCCAGGAATTGGTGGAGCAACTGCGTCTCGGTCTGCTCCCACGAGCGCTGGACTTCCAGAAATTGCTCCATCATGGCCGCGCTCTGGCCGGCAACCGAAGTCCTGGGGCCATCAGGAGCAACTGGCATTCTTGGCGATTCCGGCGGCGGTGGCGCCGCAGCGGCGTATTGCGCACGCACCCATTCCGCGGTTTCCGGCGGCAGGTGCAGCCGCGGAGGCGCCAGCGAAAGTTTGCGGGCGGTTTTCGGCGCGCCGGCGCCATTCTCCAGATCGAGCCGCCGCAGTTTGCGGTAGTGATACAGCCGCGCCGGCTGAAGGGGCCGCCCCAGCATGGCCAGGTGCCCTAGCAGATGATGCAACTGCTCCAGCCCGCCGCGATGCGCTACATCGCTCGATAGGGCCACGTAGTCCGAACCGGCCAGCGTATTCTCCACGTTGGCGGACATCTTCCCGCCGGCGCCCAGTTGCACGAAGATGCGAACGCCATCGGCGTACAGACGCGAGATGGTGTCCCTTACCTTCACAGGCCGGGTCACGGCGGCCAGCATCATTTCGCGAATCGCGTCCGGCGTGCGCGGATAGGGGGTGGCCGTGGTTCCCGAATAGACGGTGTACTTGCCCGGCCCCAGAGGAATGCTGCTGACAATTTCGCGCAGCTTGGCTTCAAACGGCGCTGCTCCCTCCGTGTGCACGGTCAGGTAGGGCATCAGCAGCGGGAAGGCCGGCAGCGCCTGTCCCCAGATGCCGGCTTCCTTGAATTTCACCAGCGCCGCGCGCACGGCCGCCACCTCGCCTCCGACGAAGACCTGCGACGGCGAAACATCCATGGTCACCGAGACGTTGCCGGGTACGCCGCGCAGCATGGCTTCCGCCCGTTCGGCCGAAGTGGCCACCATGGCCCAAAGCGCGTCGGTGTCGCTGGAATCCGCCACCTTGCGCATGATGCCGCGCAAGGGCTTCAGAGACTCCAGGTTGAAGTGGCTCGAATCGATCACTTCCGAAGCGAATAGCGAAGACAGTTCGCCGAGCGAAAATCCCGCCATGATATCGGGGTCCACGCCCAAGGAACGAAGCAGCTCCCAACTGGCCAGGTTGGCCATCGACATACCCATGGGCGACCGCTCCGACCACGCCAGGTCCAGCTCGATCTTTTGCAGCGCCTTGCGGTCCAGCAGCGGAGGTGGGAACCACTGGTAGCTGAAGGGCTGCGTGTTCTCGTCGTCCCGGGTGACGCTGTCCACCAGGTCCAGATTGCGGCGGACCTCCGGAAAGTGCAGGTACAGCTCGGCCAGCCGTTCGGTGTAGCCGCCGGCAAGGCCCGGAAAGCCGATGCCCGGAAAAAGGAAGGCCAGCTTGCCCGGATACCGCGAAGAGCCGTAGTAAATTCCGGAGGCTTCGTGAATCCGTACATCCGGCGTTTTGGCGATGGCCGCCTGAACCCGCTCCAGTTTGCCCGCCAGATCCGCCAAGCCCGTGGCGACAATCGCCAGGCGCGCGGTGTGGGCATCGGAAAAACCAGCGCTGGCAGTGAAGCACAAGTCTCCCAACTCTTCCTCGCGGAGCGCAGCAACCGCGGTGCGCCAGCGAAGCAGCCCCTCCCGCAGGCGGTCCGGCGATTCGGCGCTGGCCAGGAAAAGCTCCGAGCTTTGCGGCGTCAGAGACTGCCACGGCGCAGCTTCGGGCGCCTCCTCCAGCAGGACGTGGGCGTTGATGCCGCCGAAGCCGAATGCATTGATGCCGGCCCTGCGCGGCAGTTCCGGAGGCGACACCCAGGGCCGCGACGCGGTATTGACCGAAATCCGGCTGCCCGCCAGCTTGGGGTGCACCCGCTCCACGCCGCAGGTAGCGGGCAGCACGCGATGGTAAACCGCCAGCGCGGTCTTGATGAGCCCCGCCATTCCTGCCGCCGGCATGGCGTGGCCGATCATCGACTTTACCGAACCCAAAGCGATGCTGCCGCCTTCGCGCCCGAACACCGCGTGCAACGCGTCGATCTCGGTATTGTCGCCCACCACGGTGGCGGTTCCGTGGCCTTCAAGCAGGGTGACGGTCTGCGGGTCTACGCCGGATTCGGCATACGCGCGCTGCATGGCCAGGCATTCGCCTTCGAGGCGCGGCGTCATGATGGCGGCGCCGCGGCCGTCACTGGCTACGCCTACCGCGCGGATGGCGGCGTAAATGCGGTCCCCATCGCGCTGCGCATCGGAGAGGCGCTTCAGAACCACCGCGCCGATGCCTTCCCCGATCAGCAGCCCGTCTCCGCCTTCGGCATACGGGCGGCAGACGCCGCTCCGCGAAAGCGCCCCGATGGTCTGAAATGCCATCCAGAATGCCGGTTTCTGGTTGAGGTGCACGCCGGCGGCAATTCCCAGGTTGCAGCGGCGCTCGCGCAGGCTGCGCACGACGTTGTCCACCGCAATCAGCGACGAAGCGCAGGCCGCGTCCACGGTGTAATTGCGGCCCATCACATTGAGGCGATTGGCAGCCCGCCCGGAGGTGAGGTTGGGCATGGCGCAGGCCACCACCTCGGGCGTTACGGGGCCCAGAGCGGCCTGCAGCCGCCGGCTAATCTCCTGTGCCACCCCCTCGGAACCGGGCGGCAGAATCTGGCCCAGCAGTTCGGTGACCTGGTCGAGGGCCTCCATCCGCAGGTACACGTGCTCGGCTCCATTAGAGATGTAGCTGCCGCGGCCGATCACAATCTCGGTGTTCTCGGGCGAAGCCACCGGAGCGCCACGCTTCCCCGGTGCGTTCCGCATATTGCGGAGGGCCGCGTCGATGACCGACAGCACCAGAAACTGTTCGGGGTCTCCCTCTTCCACTTCGGTGGGCATCACGCCGAAGGCCATCGGATCGAAATCCGCCAGGCCGTCGATAAACCCGCCGGGCACTCGCGGCAGTTCGCGGCCCGCGCCATTCCAACGGCCCGCAGGTACCGCGGTAACCGAGCTGATACCCCGCACGATGTTGCGCCAGAACGCCGCCAGGTTGGGCGCGCCGGGAAAGACGCACTCCATGCCCACAATGGCGATCGGCTCCGGCTCCGGGGGCATGGGTTATTCCGGAAACGCTTTGGTGCCGGGAACGTAATAAAACGCCTCCGGCTCACCTTTGGCGCCGAAGCGCAGCTCCTCCATAAAGCTCTCAACGCCCGCGCGGATCGAGTGAAACTCCACCCCGCGCTCCGTCAAAAGGTCCGGAGGATATCGCGAGGCGATCCCGACGCTCTCCCAAGGTCCATAGCCCAGAGCCGCCACGCGGGCCTTCCACTCGCGGTCGAGCTTGCGGGCCAGGCGGTTCAGCACCTCGTTGGCCGACGAGTAATCGGTTCCTCCGGCGTACCCATACCGCGCGGCCAGTGAAGACAGGAAGAAGAGAAAGCGCAGGGAATCGGGCCGCAGCGCGCGCGCCAGGACCAGCGCCGGCTGCACTTTGGTATCGAAGACGCGCTGGAACGATTCCGGGGACTTGTGATCGAAGAGCATGTCCTCCACGATTCCCGCACCGTGGATCACGCCGTCGATGCGCCCGTGCCGCTCGTAAACCGAACCAATGAGCGATTCGAAAGCCGCCGAATCCCGCACGTCGAGCGCGTGATATTCCGTGCGGGCGCCCGCCGCGGCCAGCTCATCGAGTGTGCTGCGAACCTCGCGGCCGCGCAGGAGGGCCTGATACTCGCGCTCCACCACGTGCGGCGTGACGAGCTGCCCATGGTTCTTCCTACGCTCGACAATCGCCCGCTTCAAGCCGGCGCCGCTTTCCATGCCCGCGGTGTCCGGGTATTCCGCCGCCGGCAGGGCCGATCGGCCGGCCAGAATGAGCGTCGGCCGGTAGAGCGCCGCCAGTTCCCGGCAGATTTCCGCGGTGATGCCCCGGGCGCCGCCGGTGACCAGCACTACCGAGCGCTCATCGAGCGCCGCAGGGACATGGGCGGCGGAATCGAGCTTCGATTCGTGCGTCTTGAGCACCAGCCGACGGCCCGCGGAATAGCCCACCTCGATCCGCCAGTCCTCGCTGGCGGTTTCGGTCAGAATGTGGCGCAGCACCTCTTCGCCGTCGCGCGGATCGACGTCGATGGACTTCATGGAAACTTCCGGCCACTCGATGGCGAGGCACTTCAACACCAGGGCGATGGCCGCCGAACCGGGCCTGAACTCGCGCGGCTCGCCTTCGATGCCGAAGTGGCCGCCCATCCCGGTGACCGCCAGCAACCCGCCTTTGACGGTCCTCAGGTCCTGCCCGAAAACCGCCGCCAGGGTGTTCAGGCTCTTCAGCTCCAGCCAATCGGACACCGCCGCACGGCAGTCCAGGGGCAGGAAATGGCACACAGAGGTCACGGTTCCGAACTGCTGCCGCACCCACTCCCGCACCTGCGACACGGCTTCGCGGGACGTCAGGTCGGCTTCGTAGATGCCCGTGCTGACCTCGCGGCACCCGTCGCTGTGGCGGACCACCGCGGCCTTTACTCCTACCGCCGAAAGCGCAGCGGTGGCTTCCCGCGCGCGGCCGGAATGGTCCTCGGTCAGGAGCACCACTTCGTCCGCCCGGGGCCGCCGGGTGGGTGCTGGCAGCGGCTCTTCTACCGCCCGCACGAGGAATCTGGTGAGCGGACGGCTCTCGGCAACGGTGGGAGTGGGCTGGCACTGGGTGGCTGGCGCGGTAGCGGCGGGGGCTTCGCGTTCGGCAGCGCGCTCTTGCAACCAGGCCAAAACCTCCCGGAGGGTGCGCAGTTTGGAAATCGCCAGAAAGTATTCCTCCCGCTCCTGGTCGTTCTGGCTGAAGCCTACTTTCTCCAGCAAGCCGCCGAAGATCTCGGCGCGTTTGATGGAGTCGATTCCCAGGTCGGCTTCCAGGTTTTGATCCAGTTCCAGCAGCTCGGGCGGGTAGCCGGTCCGCTTGCTGATCAGTTCCAGCAGCACATCCTGCAAGGACAGCCCCGCCGGCGGAGCAGCCGGTGGAGGAGCCGCCACCGGATCGACCGTCGGTGCCATGGCCTCTGGCGGAGGCTCCGCTACCGGCACGCTTGGCGCAGGCGCTGCCGTCTGCGCAACCATTGGCGGCGGTGGCGGCGGGGTGTAAGGAACGAACTGCGGCTGTTGCGGCGCTGCGGCCGTCGGGCCCGGTGGCGCGCCACCTCGCGCGAATGCCTCCACCATGGCGCGCTGGGTGTCCAGAAAGCGGCTCATCAGTTCCTGCCGCTGGCGGTTGGACTCCATCTGATAGTTGAGGAACTGCTGCATGGTGGACTGAAACGCGGTGACCACCTCCACCATGTGCCCGTTGCCCGGCGCCGGGGCTGGAACTACCGGGGCCGGAACCACCGGTGCGTAAGCCTGCGGACTCGCATGCGGCACCGGCGCGGCCGTTGTATGGACGGCGTGCGCGCCGTTGCTGTGCGCCGTCGGTCTGGCGGCCTCCGGAGCAGCCGTTGCCGTGGCGATAGGGGCCGTTTTTGATGCGGTCTCTCCTCCGTTGGCCGCCGCCGCGGCAAGGGCCCTGGCGGCTACCGGAACGACTGCAGGCGCTTCTCGTTTTTCCACCATAGGTCTGGCACGTATCCCCGTTACCACCCACTCCGCCGGTTTGGGAAGCTCTTCTCCTTTCAATAGGGTTGCCAACTGGGGCATCTCGCCTTCGTTGGCCGCAAACAGCCGTTCCAGGCGCACTGGCTTGCCGGCCGCGTAGAACCAGCCCACCACCTTCAAGAAGTCAGCCAACCCGCTCTCCGACCCCTTGCGATTGGTGGCCAGGACGGTCGCGGGCCTGTCCCCCAGGATGCGCCTCACCAACCCAGTCAAGACCTGCCCCGGACCGGCTTCCACGAACAGCCGGACGCCGGCGGCGTACATGGCCTCCACCTCTTCCTGGAAGTGAAGCGGCTGGGTCAACTGTTTCAATAGAATGGTCCGAATCTCATGAATATTGTCCGGATACCGGGCGGCTTGCAAATTGGAGTACACCGGCATGGCCGGCGGCCGCAGCTCTACACCGGCCAGAGGCACGGCAAACTGATCGGCGGCCGGTTGCGCTTCGGGAATGTGGAAACCGGCGCTCATGGCCAGCTTGTCGTAACGAATCCCAGCCGAATCCAGGGCCTTCAGGAAAGCCGCTACCGGATCGCGGCGGCCACCCACGATGGTCTGATTGGGGGCGTTGATGCCGGCGATGGCCACGCCCGAGACCTTGGCCAGCAGGTTAGATACGGTCTTGGCATCGCTCTGGACGGCCACCATCTGAACCGCCTCGGTCCCCTGGGTCTCTTGCACCACGCGCCCGCGCTGCTCGGAAATCCGGATCAGATCGCTGAAGGAGAGCGCTCCCGCCGCGCACAGCGCCACATATTCGCCATAGCTGTGGCCGGCCACGATTTCCGGCTCGATCCCCGCCGCTTGCAGCAGCGCGTACAGGGCGTAATCGGCTGCCCCCAGGGCGGGCTGGGCAAACCAGGTCTGATTAAGGACTTTGCTCTTCGCCGTGTCTTCGGCGGGCGCATAGGCGGGAGGCGGAAACACCACCTCAGTGAGCCGCGAGGGCAGCACGCCCTCCAAAACCTGGTCCGCGCGCTCGAAGACCTCGCGAACCAGGGGGAACGCGAGCGCCAGCTCGTCCATCATGTTGAGGTACTGCGACCCCTGGCCGGGGAACAGGAAGGCCACCCGTCCGTCAACCGGGGCTTCGCCGAAGAAAATCGGCTCGGAAGGCGAGAACGGCTCGTGCTTCTCCAGCTTATCCGCGGCCCCAACAAGCTGCGCCCGCAGGCTGCGCACATCTTTGGCGACGATCGCCAGCCGGCAGGAGCCGCGTTGCTTGGCGGCCTCGGCGCGAAGAGCATCTGCCAGTTGCACGGATCTAACCTGGGGGCATTCCGCCAGTTGCAGGTCCAGCGCGCGCAGCGCCGCGGCCAACTCCGCTCGGCTGGGGCCGCGAAAAACGAACAACTCGGCCGGGCGTTCGGTGAGGGTGGCAGCATGGTGGCCGTACTCCTCCAGCACCACGTGGAAGTTGGTACCGCCGAAGCCGAACGCGCTCACGGCGGCGCGGCGCGGGCTGTCGTCCCCGTGGAACCACGGCCGGGTCCGGGTGTTCAGGTAAAGCGGAATCGACCGGTCGCGCAACGCCGGAGCAGCATCGTCCACCAGGGTGGGCGGCAGGACCCGCTGGTGCAAAGCCATGGAGACCTTCAGCAAGCCGGCGATGCCGGCGGTGCTCTTGGTGTGGCCGATTTGCGATTTCACCGATCCCAGGGCGCAGCTTTGGGCCCGCGCACCGCCGGCCTGGAACACCGTTCGCAGGGTTTCCAATTCCGTGCGATCGCCAACCACGGTTCCGGTGCCGTGCGCCTCCACCAGTTCGATGGCGTTGGGGGCGAAATCCAAACCCGTGTAGGCGCGATGGACGGCGCGCGTTTGTCCCCGCACGGCTGGCGCGGTCAGGCTCTTCTCCCGGCCGTCGCTGGCCGAACCGATCGAACGGATCACCGAATAGATCCGGTCGCCATCCCGCTCCGCATCCGAAAGGCGCTTCAACACCAGCATGCCCACGCCGTCGCTGGTGGCGATTCCATCGGCCGTGGCGTCAAACGGGCGGCAGCGCCCGCGGGGCGAAAGGGCACCCGTCTTGCTGAACAGCAGGTAGCTGAAGATGCTTTGGCCGGCTTCGGCCGCGCCCACCAGGGCGACATCGCTGGCCCCCTGCCACAGCGTTTGCAGCCCGGATTCGAGAGCCGCCAGGGAGGAAGCACAGGCCGCGTCCACGGTGTAGTTCGGCCCGCCCAGGTTGAATCGGTTGGCCACCCGTCCGGCGGCCACATTCCCCAGGATGCCGGGGAAGCTGTCTTCGGTGAGATCCGGCAGCGTGCGGCGAATGTGGTTCATGATCTGTTCCCGGGTGGCCGGATCGAGGCCCGGGACGCGATTTAATTCCAGTTCCATCAGGCAGCGGGTGAGGTAGGCCTGCCCCAGGTCCCAGGTACCGCTGCCCAGCCCCAGGATGACCGCCGTGCTTTCGCGCGGGAAGGGCCGGCGGTCGTAACCCGCGTCGGCCAGAGCTTTACGGGCCACTTCCAGCAGCATCAGGTGTACCGGTTCCACGGAAGCCAGGCTGGCGGGGGGAATCCCGTAGGCCATCGGGTCGAGGCGGATGGGAGGCATGAATCCGCCCCATTTGGAGATGCTGCGGTCGGCCGCTTTGGGGTTGGTGTCGTAGAACAGGTGGCTGGGCCAGCGATCTTCGGGGACTTCCTCGATGCAGTCCTTCCGCCGCAGAATGTTGGACCAGTACTCCACCAGATCGGCCGCGGCCGGCAGGTGGCAGGCCATCCCGACGATGGCAATCGGTTCGGGTCCCTGGCGGCTGCCCTTTTGGGGACGGATGGCCGGTTCGGAGGACTCCCGCAGTCCGGCCCCGGCGCCGCAGCAGACGCTCCGGTGGAGTTCCTCTATCGAGCACAGCCCCTTCCGCAGGGCCGCCACCTGACCCATCATGTAAAGCCCGTCGGCTTTCTGGCGATCCAGGGAAACCTCTTTCAAATGAGTGGAATGGGACCCCACCGCGGCCTCGCGGACCAGCCCCTTGGAAGCCAGCCGCAGCCGGCCCACGTTGACGTTTTCCAGCCGCGAGCGAGCCTCTTCCGCCGCCAGACCTTCGGCCCGCAGGCCGCGCTGCAAGACCTTGAATTCCTCGGTGTACGCCGACGGAGCCACCCGAATCGCGTGCCCTCCGCCCATTTCCAGCAGGACCGTCTCGCCGCAGCGAACGGCTTCCTCCTGAAAACCGGGAACAATCGCGCCCGTCTCCACCGCCTCGCGGGTGAACAGGTAGGCCGTGCCCATCAACACGCCGATTCGCACCCCTGCCGCCGCCGCAGCCGCCGAAAGTGCCGCGACCATCGCGGCCGAGCGGCCGTCGTGAATGCCGCCGGCAAACACGATGTCGATGGTTTCTTTGGAAGCACTCTGGCGCTGGAATTCCAGGATCACCTCCAGCACCGATTCCCACAACACGAAGCTGGAAAGCGGTCCCACGTGGCCGCCACACTCCCGTCCTTCGAAAATAAAGCGGCGCGTGCCCTGCCTCAGGAACATGGCCAGCAACTGCGCCGAAGGCGTATGAATATAGGTGCGAATTCCGGCGGATTCGAGCGCCTTGGCCTGTTCCGGACGTCCCCCCGCGAGAATCGCGAACCCGGGACGCACTTTCAGCACGGCCTTCAACTGCTCGGCGCGCAGGTCGGCCGGCACAAACGCCAGGATTCCGACGCCCCAGGGGCGGTCTCCGAGAACGGCCGCGGTTTCGGCCAGGAGTTTCTGGCATTCCGCCTCGCGCAACAGGGCCAGCGCCAGAAACGGCATCCCCCCACCGCGCGAAACCGCGTCCGCAAATCCGGCGACATCGCTTACGCGCGTCATGGGGCCTTGGAAAATCGGGAAACGAACCCCGTGAGCCTACGCGAAATCCGAGTTCTCCACCAGCGCCGGGTGGCTCGCCTGCAGGCGCAGATTGTCCGCTGCCTGGCTGCGATAAGCGCGCAGAATGCCGGCCAGGTTCCTATGGCGCGCCGCCAGCCTGGCGGCGAAGGCGATGCCTTGGCCCATGGGATATAGACCCGGTTCGGCGATCGTTTCGGAGATTTCCTCCAGGCGCCGAACGAATATCTCCCGATCGGCCCCGCGGGACTCCATTTGCTGCAACTCGCGGATCCATTCGGCGCCTTCCTGGCGGTGCACCCGGTAGCGGTAGTTCAAGGACTCGCCCAGGCACAGGGTCTCGGTGCCGTCCATCGCCGCCAGGCGGGAGCGCAGGGGTTCCGGCGTCCAGCATTCTTCGGCCAGGGTAACCTCATCCTGCAGCACGATGCCTTGGGCGCCGGCCGCGCGGCAAGCCGCTGCCACGTGGGGTCCGATGCCGCCGAACGCCCAAACGGGAATCGGGAACCGGGAGCAAAGGCGCTGGAGCAGAACGAAGAGCGTTTCGCTTCCGACCCTTCCGCCGGCTTCGTTTCCCTTGGCGACCAGGCCATCCACGCCGGCCTTGAGGGCTGCCTCAGCCTCATCCTCTGAGACGGCTTCGCGAAAGATCCGGGTGCAGTGGCGCCGCAGAGTGCCAACGCACCCCGCAAGCTCTAGCGCGCTCAGTTCCCCGGAAATCAGGATCAAATCGACCCGGTTGCCCAGGGATTCTAGGGCGGCTACCGTGGCGTCCAGGGAGCGCAGCGTCACTTGCACGCCGAAGCGGGTTCCTAATGGCTCGCTCATCCGCCGGATCTGGTTTTTCACCAAACCGGGCGACGCGGAGGCCCTCAGGATTCCCAGTTCCCCAGCCTTTCCGGCGGCTACCAGAAGATCCAGGTCCCCCGAATGGCTTGGCGGCAGTATCCCAATTGCACACGGACGCATCTTGATCACCCTCGAATTGTTTCAGGATGCCATGATTTTCCCGGCTCTGCGCGTTTTTCAGTGCTGCCGGGTACTAGCGTTCATGGTCCGGTGGCCAGACTCCGCAAGTGTTCCCGAAACGGCTATTTATCTTACACTACGCGGCGGGCCCCCACTATCTTTCGATAGGTGGACGAACACGGCGGATCGGCCCCGAGGTCTAGCTCAGCGGACCTGCTGTGGCGGGTCAGAAAAAACATCCAACTGCACTGCGAAAGACGCCTGCCGGACGGATCTTATCTAAGTCACCGCTAGCCGACCGCTAGCCGACGTGGGCTGGGGCCAGCTTTCGTTGGATACGCTTTCAGGCCAGGGGCTCCAGGTAAATGTTGGCGTTGTCCGGCGCCCGCACAAACTCGGTCAGCGCGCCCTTGTTGAATTCCAGCCGCATGAAGCCGTGCGGTGAAAACTGGGTCTCGAAGGTTGGAATGTATAGGTTGGCCGTATCCAGCACCATGCCACCGGGAATGGCAGTTCCTCCAGGAGGAGCATCCTTGCCGGAGACCAACCGCCATTGGTCGCCAAACTGATCGTTGAACGGCGCATTACTGAGATCGGACCGGTTTTGCGGAAAACCGCCGTGCCCGACGCATCGCCCATGGAAGCCCCAGGCGGGGTGGGGATCGTACAGGACGCAGCGATGTTCGTGCCCCCAATACCAGGCGAAGATCTTTCGGCTGGAGAGATATTTTCCGAGCGCCGCCACCAGCTTGGGGCCCTGGTTCGGATCCAGCAGCGAAAACGGCTGGTGGTGGCTGAACAGCACAATCTTGCGGTCACCGGCCGCCTGGATGATGCCGTCCAGCCAATCGATCTGGGCCTGAAACAGGTCACCCTCCTGCCCGCCGAAGGGTTGGTTATACGCGGTGTCCAGCATGATCAGGGTCCAGAAGTTATTCTGAAATGCGAAATAGCTGGAGGTCTGGTTCACATACGGCAGCAGCTTCTCAAAATACGCGTGGCCGCCGGTGTACATTTCGTGGTTTCCGTTCAGCGACCGGCCCATGGTACTTGCAGTCGGCTGCGGCCAGAACTTCTCAAAGCGCTCCTCCACTTCGGTGTCGAGGCCGCTATAGTAAACATCGCCGAGATGCAGCAGCAGGTCGTAACCGTCGGGCTCCGACCGGATGCTGTCGATGCAAACCGGGGCGCCGTAGAGTCCCGTTCCCCAATCGCCGATCACGGCCATGCGCAAACTGTCGGGAATGGGCGCCGCCACCGGGGGAGCCGGCGGACAGGCCGCAGGGGCCAGGTCTTCAATCCAGGTGAAAAAGCTCAGCATGTAGCCTATCCAGTCCGCACTGCTGAATTTGACTTCGAAGGCCTCCAGGACAAAGTCCACACTCCGCAGAATGAACGATTCCAGCTTGTTTTCCTGCTGCGCCCGCATTGCCAGGTGCGTCTGCAACAGGCCGGCCATGGCGTTTCGCGGAGTGTTCATCACTCGGGAATTGTTTCCCTGGGAAGTCTTCAGGTCGTCGAGCGCCCCGGAGAGTTGAGCCACCCTGGCATCCGCGCGTTTGGGATCGGGGATCACCTGCCCCGCGGCCTGCCGCGCCATTCCCAGTAATGTCTGCGTATCCGGGAAAGGCTGGACTATATTGTCGTAACTGACGATAGTCTTCCCTGCCGGAGATCCGGCTACTTGAGGTGCTGGCATGCTTCCCTCCTTAAGGGGTGTTCACCCGCTTACCGCAGTATAGCCTCTGCTCATGGCGGGCGTACGCTTCCTTTCGGCTTGGCGAGGGATCAACGAAGGCCGCGTCTACATCCTCCTCGGTTTGAGGGCGAAGATCACTACGCCTGCCAGGCCAGGAACTGGTTCAGGCTCAGCAGCGAGCTCCGATTTCGTTCCAGGCTGGAATCGCCGGAAGATTGCGAAAATCGTGCGATCCGCGAGGTCACATCGTCATGTAGCTCCACGAACAGCGCGGTCAGTCTCGGATCGCGCCAACCCTGGCGGGCTTCGTCCTGAAGGATCTCGAGCGCCTGCGCTTCTCCAAACGCTTCCTTGTAGCTTCTTCGGCTGGTCAGCGCGTCGTAAACGTCGGCAATCTGGACGATTCGCGCCAGTTGAGGAATCTGTTCGCCCTGCAAGCCGTCCGGATATCCTGTTCCATCCCAATGTTCATGGTGATGGCGAATGATCGGCAAGACCGGTTCGAGGGACTTCATGTGCCGGCAGATCTCCTCTCCCCGGGCGCTGTGGGTCCGCATCACCACCCATTCCTCAGTAGTCAGCTTCCCTCGCTTGAAGAGGATCGAATCCGGGATTCCCACTTTGCCGATATCGTGCAGGTAACCGCCGCGATACAGGGTAATCAAGTCCCTTCGATCCAGCCCCATAGCCACGCCTAGAGCCACACTGATCAAGGCCAGGCGTTCACAATGACCAAAGGTGAATTGATCCCTTTGTTCCACCGCCCGCGCCAGGGCGAAGAGGATCGCCTCGGTCTCTTCGACCGGCGATTCCGCCTCAAACAGTATTGAAGGTTCCCCACGCGAACCGTCGCCAGGCTGGCACTGGCGCGGTTCCGGAGTGCGTACCGCCACAGCGGTTTTCCAAAACGAGCTTCGTAGCGGATGGGCCACCGGTTTTAACCTCTTCCGTTCCATAGTCCCAATGCTTCTATCGGCTGATTTAGGAAGAACACTAGGGTCTAGGACAAAAATCTTTTCAATCTCAGTCCCGCATTACGGTGATAGGGGTGCGCTGACCGGGATGTGCTGACCGGATAGGGTGACCGGCCGCGGCCTCTCCGCTCGCGACATGACCGTCCGGCATGGGGAATATGGTGGCCCACCGTCCCAGCCGTTTCCGGGGCGCGGACCCGGGCCCTGGTTGTGGCCGTCACCCCGCTGGTGGGCAGGCACTCCGCCGGGCGAGCCCGCAAGTTACTGGAATGGAAGGGATAGTGGCCCGCTGCGGGCAAGACGTCTGCCGCAAACCATCATCCGCCCGGTCGATGACGCCATCCACCTACTGACCCCCGGCGAGGGCCAAAAACAACCTCGCGACGGCCAATTAAGGCTTCCAGATTTTGAACTCCTATTAAACTCTTGGAAGGAAATGAGAGTTTCTTGAGACTCGCGCCACTCAATCAGCAGCCATGCTCCGATCATGTTCTCTCTGCTTGCTTCTGGCGTGGATCGGGATTCCAGCCGGCTTCGCCCAGCCCGGCCCGTATCGCATCGAAACCGTTGCGGGAAGCTCCAACATCGGCGACGGCGGACCCGCCACTTCCGCGCAAATCACCAACATCCAGGGCATCGCCTTGGACAGCGCCGGGAACCTCTACCTTACTGACACCGACAACGCCCGCGTCCGCAAGGTAGCGGCCAATGGAACCATCTCGACCCTGGCGGGCACCGGCGTCGCGGGATACTCGGGCGACGGCGGACCCGCTACCTCCGCGCAACTCAACCTGCCCTACGGGCTCGCGGTCGACAGCAGCGGCGCAGTATTCGTGGCCGATCTGGGCAATAACCGGGTGCGGCGGATCGGGCCGAACGGAACCATTTCCACCGTAGCCGGAAACGGCGCTCTGCTTTCGGCCGGCGACGGAGGCCCCGCCACGGCGGCTTCCCTGATGAGCCCCCGCAACCTGGCCATCGACACTGCGGGCAACCTGTATATCGCGGAATTTGCCGGCCAGCGCATCCGCGAAGTGGCCGCCAACGGAACCATTTCGACCATTGCCGGCACTGGCGTGGCGGGGTTCAGCGGCGACAATGGCCCGCCCTCCCAAGCGCAGTTGGCGTACCCGGCGGGGTTGACCTTGGATTCCGGCGGCGCCCTGTACATCGCCGATTCCGGCAACAACTGCGTGCGCCGGATTATGGCGGGCCTGATTGCCACGGTGGTGGGGTCGGCCGGCACCTCCCTGATTACCCCGGTGGCTGTGGCGGTGGGCGCCAATGCTACCATCTACGTAGCCGATTTCAGTTCTACCGTTCACATGCTGACTGCGGGCGGCGCTTGGGGCGCGCTCGCCGGCACCGGTACGGCCGGCTTTTCCGGAGATGGCGGTCCCGCCAGCCTGGCCCAGCTCACCCAGCCGCGTGACCTGGCGCTCGACAAGAGCGGCAACTTCTACATTGCCGACGGCGTTCGGGTGCGCAAAGTGAACAGCGCCGGAACCATCCAAACCATCGCGGGCGATGGCTACCTCAACGCGGTTGGCGATTTCGGCTCCGCCACCAACGCGGTGCTCTATCAGCCGTCGGCCGTCAGCCTGGACACCCAAGGCAACCTTTATATTGCCGATACCGGTACCCAGCGGGTGCGCCAGGTGGCTCCCGGCGGCATTATTACTACGGTTGCCGGAACCGGCACCGCGGCCGCCTCCACGGATAAGATTTCCTCGGTGTCCGCCAGCCTGAATTTCCCCATGGGCGTAGCCGTGGATTCCAGCGGCGACCTGATCATTTCCGATACCCAGAACCAGCGCGTGCGCGAAGTAACCGCCGGTATCATTCAAACCGTGGCTGGGACCGGGGTGGCCGGCATGGGGGCGGTCAACCAGTTGGCTTCCGAGACTCAGTTGAACAACCCGCGCAACACGTGCCTGGCCGCCACCGGCACGCAGTACGTGGCGGACACCGGCAACCATCGGCTGCTGAGCATCTCCAAAACCGCGGTCATCACAATCGCCGCGGGCACCGGAGCGGCCGGCTATGGCGGTGACGGCCAGGTGGCGTGGCTGGCGCAACTCAACCAACCGAGCGCCTGCGCCGTCGATTCCGCCGGGGATGTGTTCCTTGCCGATACCGGCAACAACCGCATCCGCAAGGTCTCCCCGACGGGAGTCATCACTACCGTGGCGGGCACCGGAGCGGCGGGATCGGCGGGCGACGAAGGGCCGGCCAATGCCGCACTGCTGAACGGCCCACGCGGCATAGCCGTGGATGGCAGCGGCCAGCTTTTCATCGGCGATACCGGCAACAATCGGGTTCGCGAAGTGACCGCCGATGGGGTGATCCACACCATCGCCGGACAAAGCGCCGCCGGGTTCACCGGCGACGGCGGCCCGGGAACCTCGGCGCAACTGAACGGGCCGGCCGGTGTTCTGGTGGACGGCTCCGGCAATGTGTATGTTGCCGATACCGGCAACAACCGCGTGCGCCAACTGGTCCCCGATTCCAGCACAACCAATGTGACCCTGCCGGGCGGGCTGACCGTGGTGAACGCTGCCAGCCAGGCCTCCGGCTCGGTGGCGCCGGGAGAAATGGTGGCGATCCAGGGTGCCAGCCTCGGGCCCGCCACGGGAGTTTCGGGGGTCTTCGATCAGAACGGCAACCTCCCGACGGTGTTGGGCCAGGTGGTGGTTCAGTTCGATGGCATCGCGGCGCCGCTGGCGTTTGTCCAGGCCAGCCAGATCTTCGTCCAGGTGCCGTATACCGTTTCGGGCAACCTCAGTACCCAGGTGCAGCTTTTTTATCAGGGACAAGCCGTAGCGGAGGCGGGCGTCCCCGTGGCCACCGCGGCTCCCGGTCTGTACGCTGGCGTTGTGAACCAGGATGGCACCTTCAATTCGCAGTTCTCTCCGGCGCCACGCGGTTCCACCGTCACCCTGTTCGCCACCGGCGAAGGCTTGACCACGCCCTCCAGTGTGGCCGGACAGGCGGCCCAGGCGCCTTGTCCTCAGCCGGTTTTGCCGATAAGCCTGAAAATAGCCGGCGTGTCGGCCACGGTGGTTTCGGCTACCGCCGCATCGGGGCAGGCTGGGATTCTGCAGGTAGTCGCCACCACCCCCACGGCCACCACGGCGCCCGCCGGTTCAGTCGCGGTGGTACTAACAGTGGGCACAGTGGCCTCTCCGCCAATCACCATCTGGCTGAAATAGCAGGACCAGCGGTTTCTTTCCGGGTTGGCGCCCCGCCCGTCGTAGACTGGTAGGACGGGTATGGCGCCAATCGCCCTCACCATTGCCGGGTCGGATGCCAGCGGCGGCGCAGGCATCCAGGCGGACCTCAAAGCCTTTCACCAGTTGGGAGTGTACGGCCAGGCCGTGATCACCCTGATCACGGTGCAGAACAGCGTCCGCCTGTCGCGCGTGGAAGTGCTGCCGGCAGACCTGGTGGCGGAGCAGATCGGCGCGCTCCTGGAAGATTGCCCTCCCGCCGCCGCCAAGACCGGTGCGCTGGGGTCGGCGGCCATCGTGGAGGCCGTCGCCCACATGGCTGCGGCATTCCCTTTTCCGCTGGTGGTGGACCCCGTGATGGTTTCCAAACACGGTCGCCGCCTGCTTCCGCTGGAGACCGTCGAGGCCCTGATGGGCGGCTTGCTGCCGGTGGCGGCGCTGGTTACTCCCAATCTGGCGGAAGCCGAGGCCCTCACCGGACTTTCGGTTCGCACCCCCGCCGGCATGCGCGAAGCCGCCCGCTGTTTGCACCGGCAAGGCGCCCGGGCGGTGCTGGTGAAGGGCGGCCACCTGGAAGGCGATGCCCTGGACATTCTCTGGGACGGCTCCGGATTTCGTGAGTTCACCGCCCCCCGCGTCGCCACCCGCCATACGCACGGCACCGGCTGCACTTATTCTGCGGCCATCACTGCCGGCTTGGCCCGCGGCCTGCCCCTCGGCGATGCGGTGGCGTGCGCCAAAAAGTTTATCAGCGAAGCAATCCGGACCAACCCCGGCCTGGGACACGGAGCGGGGCCGGTGAATCATTTTGCGGAGGCGCCATGAAATTCGAGGAACTTCTAAACGATGCGATCCAACACTCGGAAATCCCCTTGCGGTTCGAACCAGGAGCCGAGGAGGCGGTCGCCAAACCGATCATCGAAGTACTGCAGGCGTGGATTTCGGCGCATCTCCCCGAGCATGCGGACAACGATTTCGATTCCGGCCGCCGCGCGCTCGGGGTGCAGTTGCTGGCGGAGTTGGACGGATCGGCCGACTTGCCGGAGTGAAGTTCGTTTTTCACCGGGGAGCCGCCGAGAACGCCGAGCCTACGCGGAGAAATCACACCAGGCCTTCGACCGCCGGTAGATGACGACAATCCCCGCGCCGCATCGCTGGTGCTTCGGCCGGGTTGCCCGCATGTGTTTTGCGTGAGATACACGCACTGGCCGAGCAGGCCCACTCTTCTGAGCGGTCCCACCACGATCCTATGCTCTGGTTTCCCCGCGCTCTCCGCGGCTCCGCGGTGAAAACAAGCCCTCGCCCCCGCTACCGGATCGTGTATACCACCCGGTTCGCCGACGGCCGCTCGACCGCCAGCGTGGCATTGCCTCGCTTTTCCGCAACCGGACCGCCGGAGGGCAGCGGCGTGCTCTGCTCGATGGTGAGAGTGCTCTCCGCCAGCCGCACGGTGCGGTGCCACCCGGCGCCCGTAAATTCCACTCCATCTTCGGTGACTCGCGCCTGCACCGGCCCCGCGCCGGCCAGCGCTCCCTGCTCGGCCAGAAAGTTCACATTGGCGCCCTTGGCCACGAACTCCATCCACCGTCCCCCATCCTGCGAGGAGAAAACCGCG
>DATJRE010000427.1:0-9633 GCA_035505095.1 Bryobacteraceae bacterium
GGGGCGGCTGGTCATAGTTGCCTGGCCTTCGCTGATGGCACAACCGGCGTGGCCGCAATTACAGGAAATCTCCATGGTTCCCTTGGCGTCTTTGCAGTACTGGCTGCAATAGCTGGTATGTTCGCCGACGGTGCAAGTGCACGCCGGGTGGTCGCATTTCTTGGTTTTTTCGGCCATGAGTGTTGCTCCTGTAGGGAAGGCGAGCAGATTGGACTCCACGGTGAAAACGAACACCAGCGAGGGTCTTCGGCCTCAAACCGGCGAGGCATGTAGAGGCGGGCTTCGCGGATCTCTCGCCAAGCCGCCAAGCCGCAAAGAACGCAAAAGCGGGAGGGGCTGGGGTGGCGTGGGTCTCCGGTTCACGACCCTACTGCTGAAACAGGGAGATGCCGGCGATGCCGGCGGCGCCGGCCTGGAGGCAACTGGGGGCATTGGCTTCGGTGATGCCGCCGAGGGCCAGGACCGGCATTCGGACGGCGAGGGCGGCTTGGTGCAATCGCTGCAGGCCTTGCGGGGGACCCCATGCGGCTTTGGAGATCGGCTCGAAGACGGGGCTGAAGACGGCGAAATCGGCGCCCTCGGATTCGGCGCGGCGGATTTCTTCCACGGTGTGCGCGGACACGGCGATCCGGAAGCCGGGCGGGGCGATGGGCCGCAGATCGGACGGCGCGAGGGAGTTGGCGGGCAGGTGCACGCCATGAGCGCCGGCGGCGAGGGCGATATCGGCGCGTGCGTTGACCAGAATGCGGGTGGCGGCCGGATTGGGCAGCGCGAGGATGGCGCGGGTGAGTTGGAATAAGTCGCGGGCCGAGAGGTCTTTCTCCCGGATCTGGAGGAAATCGACGCCGCGGCCGAGGGCGCGTTCGACAAACCGCAGAAGCGCCTCCGCGCCGCCGGCGGCCTGGCGGCTGGTGATGTAGTAGCGGAGCATCAGAGCGGTTCGTAATAGCGCTCGCCGGCGCAGGCGCGGCAGAGCACGCGGCCGGCGCGGGTCACTTCGCGCTGGAAGCTGATGCCTTCGCCGCACTGGGCGCAGAGCACGCGCGGGGCGGTGTAGCCGGGCAAGTCCTGAGGGCCGATGGCCACGCGCACCCACTCGATGCGGAAGAGGTCCGTGTCGGGCATTTCGCGGTAGGCCCGCATCTGCTGCTGATTTTTGTTGGCGATTTCGGGATAGAGCTGGCGGGCGCGGTCGCGGGAGGTTTCGAGGGCCGATACGCGGACGGCGCGGTCCTCGCGGAGGTCGCAGAAGGTGGCGGCGACTTTGCCGAAATCGCGAAATTTGAGGGCGCGCTTGCCGAGCCGGCAGCCGGTGACGATGGGGATGGCGTCGGTGGCGCAACGGTCGATTTCGACGAAGGTGACGAGGCGTTTGCGGTCGGCGCCGGCGGGGTCTTCCATTCCGAGCAGACGGACGCCGCACAGGGCGAGGCGCAGGCCCAGGATTTGCCCGGCGCACAGATGGCCGTGGGCTTCGGCGGCCAGGCGCTCGTATTCTTCAAAGCTCTTGAGAGGCACGCTTAGAGGATCCGCAGTGCGGCGGGCGGAAATTCCACCTGCCAGCTTTTATTATCCTTCTGGCGGGCGAACTCCTCGCGGGCTACGTCGGCGGTGATGCCGTAGGCGAATTCCAGGCGTACGCTTCGGGACCGGTCGGCGGTGCGGAGCAGGGGCGCGGGGACCCAATTGGCGGCGGCGGGCTCGGCGCCGGAGTGGACGCGCAGGTTTTCGGCGCCGATGCCCACCCAGACGCGGTCGCCGCGGAAGTGGCCGCGGATATAAGGACCGGTGAGCGAGAAATGTTCGAAGTCGAGGCGGCTGGTGTTGCGGCCGGGATCGAGGGCGGCGACGGTGGCTGGAAACAGGTTGGGGATTCCCAGGAGGCGGGCGACTTCGACGGAATCCGGCTGGTCGAGCACTTCGAGCGGCGTGCCGCGCTGGGCGATGCGGCCGCCTTCGAGGACCAGGAGTTGGGCGGCGGCGGAGCAGCAGAGGTCCAGATCGCGGGTGACCAGCAGGATGGGCGATTGGGACGCCGCGCGGATTTGGGCGAGCAGCGGCTCCTGGATGCCGCAATCGTCGATCAGGAGAAGTTTGGGGAGGCCGATGACTGCGCGGGCGGCGGCGGCCTGGAGCCGCACTTCGGGGGCGGCATGGCGGGGGAGCAGACCGGCGGCGTCGGCGAGGGCGAAATGGTCCAGCATTTCGGCGACGCGGCGGTGGCGCTCGAGGCGCGGGAGGTGGTCGGCGGCGAATTCCAGGTTCTGGCGGAGGGTGAGGTGGGGGAACAGGGCGTCGCGCTGGAAGATGTAGCCGCACTGGCGGAGGCGCGCGGGCACGTTGACGCGGGCGGGGGCATCGAAGAGGATGGCGTCATCGACCAGGATGCGGCCGGAATGGGGGGTGGCGAAGCCGGCCAGGAGGTCGAGGATGAGGGTGCGGCCCGATTCCGGGCGGCCGTAGAGCGCGGTTACGCCGGGGGCGAGTTCGAACTCGACATCGAGCGAGAGGGAGGGCGGAATTTTCTTGCCGAGGCGGGCGCGGGTCATAGGGCGGAGGGCCCCTGATGGAGGCGAGGTTCTAGGCGGAGGGCGAGGTAGTGGACGGCGAGGCCGGCGGCGCCGATGGCGGCCAAAGGGGCGGCGGGCAAGGGGGCGGGCGTGCGAACCAGGCGCGCGAGGGTGAGGATGGCGCCGCAATCGGTGGACACGAGGGCGAACGCGAAGGCGGCGGCGGCGAGAATCGGCCGGAGGGCGAGGGGCGCGGCGATGCGCGAGAAAACGCGCCACTCGGAAGCGCCCAGGCTGCGGGCGGCGTTGCTGTATTCCGGGTTGAGGGCTTGGTAGGCGGCGGCGGCGGAGCGCATGAGGTACGGGAGGGTGAAGATGGTGGCGACGAGGGCGGCGACGGGCCATCGAAAGGGAGCGGCGAGCAGGCAGTAGGCGAGGAGCAGGGAGGGGGCCAGGGGCAGGGGCAGCCACGCCAGGGTGGCGGCCGGGTGGCGGCGGGAGAGATAGGCCAGCCAGGGGCCGAACGCCAGGGCAATGGCTGTGGACAGGGCGGCGGCGCGGAGACCGAGCCAGAGCGGGGACCAATCGGGGGACATCGGGAGACTCAATTATAGCGGCTCATTGTTCGCGAGGTGGGACGGGTTGCGGGTATGCCGACCGTGGATTCGACGCGGAGACGCGGAGGCGCGGAGGAAGACGCGGAGAAGACCGGGAAATCGAGGGGGCACAAGGAGGCGGCACGCGGAGCCCATTTGGCGCGGGGGTGCCCTGTGGGCCCGCAGATGCGGAGAAAATGCGGAGAAAACACGGAGAAAACACGGAGAAGACCTGGAACGCGAGGGCGGGGGGAAGGCCGCTTGAGCGCTTTACGGGTGGGCGGGGTTTTCGGGCGAGTGGGTGGAGGCTTCGCCGGCGAGCAGGCGCCAGGCGGCCTGCCAGCCGCCGGCGCGTTGGATTCCGGGGACGAAGAAGCGATCATGGAAGTCTTCGTCGGTGCCGAAGAAAGGGCGTGACGGCGAACCGCTGAAGCGGACCGGCGCTGGGGCGATGGCGGCGGCGAAGGCGCACCAGATGGCGGCATCTTCGATGCCGACCAGGCGGATTTCTTCGGCGGTCTGCGACTTCAGGTATGCCAGCACGGTGAGGATGTCCTGCACGCGGTTGGCATCGTCGGTCTGGTTGTAAGAGAGAAACCAGGCGCCGGAGCGGTCGCGGTGGGTTTTGGCGGAGCCGGTCTGGAAGACGTCTGCCAGCATGACCGGCTGGTGCGCGGCGAGCAACGCGGCCACTGCGGGACTGCGGCGGGCGGCGTCCATGCCATCGGGGTGGATCACCAGGGTTGGCTCGCCGTTGCCCGGGAACCAGCGCACGGGCACGCGGTCGCCCCGGCCGGGGCGTGAAAGCAGGAGGCGGTCGCCTTCGGCGCCGGCGATCACCTGGGCGGGCCATTCCGCGCCGAACACGAGGCGGAGGCGGGTGCGGATGTCTTCGGCGTCGGCGGCTTCCTCGTTCTGGCGCTGGGAGGCTTCCCGCCATTGGCGGAAGAGCGAATCGTAGGCGAGGGCCGTTTCAGGGAAGCTTTGCACTTTCAGATCGGCATCCGCGAGGGGCGGTACGGGAATCTCGGGGCCGTCCCAGCCGATGCCCAGCAGTGCCCGATCGAAGAAGCGGTAGACGACCGCGCGGCTGGCGGCGTTGTAATTATGGCTGGCGTTGAAGTGCTGGTTGCGCACCAGGCCGGCGGCGCCGTAGAGGGCGTAGATCCGCTGGATGGCGGGGAACTCCTCGTAGGGGGTGTGGCGGGTCCAGTCGCCGGTGCTCGAAACCAGCAGCATGGGGCGGGGGGCCATCATGGCGGCGATTTCCACGTTGAAGGTGTCGAGGCGGAGGTTGGGCGCCTCTTCACAGGGGTCGGCGCCCTGGGCGTAGGCCGAGACCATGTTGACGGGCGCGTCGATGCGGACGCGGTCGTCCACGGCGGCCAGCAGGATGGTCTGGGTGCCACCGCCGGAAGCGCCGGTCACGGCCAGGCGGGCGGGGTCGACATCGGGGCGGGAGGCCAGGTAGTCGAGCGCGCGGATGGAATTCCAGAGCTGCAGGCCGAGGGGGTTGAAGGACCACAACTGCTCGCGCCAGCCGCCGAAATCGTGGGGCGTCTGGCGGGTGTCCTGGTAGCCCACCATGTCGTGGGCGAAGACGATGTAGCCCTGGCGGGCGAGGTTGATTCCCAGAGCGGGGACGGAGTAAGAGGGGATGTTTTCGAGGCGCCCGCGCCGCCAGTGGCCGTGGGGGGAGAGGACGGCGGGGTGTGTTCCGGTATCGCGCGCCGGGCGGTAGAGGTTGCCCGCCAGGAAATAGCCCGGCATGGTTTCCAGAAGAACGGTTTCGATGACCACGTCTCCCACGGTGAGCCGGTGAACGGTGGTGGCGTGGAGCGGGGTGCGGCTGGGCATGGGGAGCAAGCCGGCGGCCGAGAGGATTTCCTGGCGTAGGGCCGTGCGGCGGGCTTGCCATTCGGCCAGGGAGCCGTATTGGCGCATGTGGAAATGCGTCTCCGGGTAAACCGGTTCGAGGTTGCGGCGGTCGTGCAGGGGAATCTGGCAGGGAGCACTGGCCGCCGCGGCGAGCAGGGCAACCCAAGCCGCTGACAACCGCACGATTCCCAGGATGCTTGGGGGCGCCCGCAGGTTACTGAGCGACTGTGAGATCGGCCACGAAGCGATCGCCGCGGAGGACCGGAGCTGCATGGCTGACGGCGTATTCGGCGGCCAAGTCGAGGTCTTGGGGGTAGCCACGGGCGATGAGTTCGCGCCCGGAGACACAGCCGGCCAGAGCCTCGGGAAGACGGCGGCGAAAGCGCTCGAAGGCGGCGACCGCCAACTCGGCTTCGGGAGAAAGACGCCCGGGAAGTTCGGCCAGGACGGCGCCGGCACCAAGCAGATCTTCGGCGGCGGGCCGCAGCGTGTCATCGGCCCATTGCTCGCCGGCGGGAATCACGGCCACGGGCGGCCCCATCCGGCGGACGGCCGCGGCCACTGCACGGCAGTTGCGGAGGCAGGCGGTCCAGAGGTTCGGTCCGGCGCTGAGGCTCAGGGTGCTGCCGTTGGGGGAAGGCAGCACCAGGGCGGTGCCGGGCTGGATGGAGAGCAGGGAGGCCGGGGAATAGGTATACCCGCCGGCTGGGCGCTTGGCCGCCAGGATCGCGCCGCGAGCCGCTGCGAACCCGGCCGCGGAGGGATCGCGCCAGCGGTAGGGGAGCACCGCCGCCCCGCGCGCGACGGCGATATCCACGGATGTGGAGAAGGAGAGGACATCCACAATCACCACCGCGCGGCTGGCCGCGGCCAGCGCGTGGATGCCCGGCAGGCCCCATTCCAGGCGCAGATCGAATTCCGCCTGGCTGTCGGGCTGGTACATCCCACCAGTGTAGGGGAAACGGCGAGGTCTGCCCTTCGCGCGCGGCTGGGCCGGCCAGGTGGTTTTGCGAGCCGATCGCCGGGAGGGATGAGCCGGCGGCCGGTTGCGAGTGCGGCCGTCGGCATCCTGGCAACGGGCGTGCAACCCCTTTCCGCGTGTTTCTCCAGACTCGCGTTGCGCCTTCGTTTCCAGGCTATTTGAGGCGTCCGGACTCGTGCCGAATTCTCACACCGGTGTGGCCGCCGGGCATCACCCAGAGAGGGAACTACGGCGACAAACGCTTGCTATACTTAGGGGTTAGAACCACAGCGGTAGCGGTCTCCAACTAAATTGTCCATGAAGTGTATCTCTGCATTTTTACTTTGTGCGGCGACGTCTTTTGCCCAACTGGCCTCGTTTACCACGGGCCAGGCAGCCCGCCTGGTAATCGGGCAGACCACCTTTACCAGCCAGGACACGAACTCCAGCGATACGATTATGGGAGCCCCGGCGGGAGTGGCGTATGCGGCCAACACGCTGTTTGTGGCGGACTCCAATATTGTAGGCGCGCTGCCATCCAATAACCGCGTGCTGGTCTATTCGAACCTTTCCTCCATGCTGCCGGCGCCCACGGCGCAATTGCAGTACAACAGCAAATGTCCGGTGTGCGTAGGGCAGGCCAGCGTGGTGCTGGGGCAACCCAATTTCAGCAGCACGGTGCAGCCGTTGACCTCCACGCAAAACAACCTGAATGCGCCCACGGCGGTGGCTTCCGATGGAGTCCACGTGGTGGTGGCCGATAGCAACAACAACCGCGTGCTGATCTGGAATCACATTCCCACGGTGAACGATCAGCCGGCCGACGTGGTGATCGGCCAACCGAATTTCACCAGCTACGGAGTGGCCGTTCCGCCGAGCGCCAAGACGCTGCGCGGCCCCCAGGGCGTGTGGATTCAAAACGGAAAGCTGTACATTGCCGACACGCAGAACAACCGCGTGCTGATTTATAACCAGATCCCCACCGCCAACAACGCGGCAGCCGACCTGGTGCTGGGCCAGCCGAATTTCACCAGCGCCATCACCCCCACGTTTAGCAACGTGTGTTGTACGACCGGGGGAACGATCTCAGAGCCGGACGGGGCCAGCCCCACCAGCATGTTCGACCCGGTGTCGGTAACTACCGACGGCACGCACCTGTTTGTGGCCGATCTGGGCTACAACCGTATCCTTATCTGGAACTCTCTCCCCACGGCGAACCAGGCTCCCGCCGATGTGGAAATCGGCCAGGTGGACATGGCCGGGGTGACACCCGATAACGGCTATACCGTCCCCGCCGATCTTTCGGTTGGCGTGGCCAACACCAACAGCATCGAGTTTCCCGTCCTGTGCACCGTATCGGACGGCGTGGATGTGAATGGCAACGCCACCTATCCCGCCGTCTGCAACGCGACGCTGAGTTTCCCGCGCTTCGCGATGGCGATTGGCAATTCGCTGGCGGTGGCCGACAGCGGCAACGACCGGGTACTGATTTACAACACCATTCCCACTTCCAACGCGGCTTCGGCCGACACCATCATCGGAGAAATCCGCGGCGACGTGGACCAGGCTACCGACGCGGTGGATTCGATGAGCACGCCGGGGCAGATGGCGTGGGATGGAACCAATCTCTACGTGACGGACACTTATAACCGGCGCGTGACGGTCTACACCCTGGCCACCACCACCCTGCCTTACCAGGCGGTGCGCAATGCGGCCAACCAGAACATCACCGCCTCGGCGCAGGTGACCATTGGGGGCACGGTCGCTTCCGGCAATGTGATCACCCTCACCATCGATAACGTAAATTACAACTACACCGCGACGGCGACCGATACGCTGGACGATATCGTACTTGGCTTGACCGCGGCGATCCAGACCAGCAACGGCGGCGCCGGCGACCCCAACGTGCTGGCGACTGCCAACATCGCCACGGGGACGACCGACCCGGAGCAGGTGGTGCTGACGTCGTTTATAGCGGGCGTTTTGGGGAACAGCATCACTGTGTCGGCGACGGTCAGTTCGGGATCGACCGTGACGGCGTCGGCCAGTGGGGCCAATCTCACCGGCGGCGGCGATGCCGCGAACCTGGCGCCTGGCACGGTTGCTACCATCCTGGCGAACCCCGGTACCACCTTTACCGACCAGACGGCTAGCGCCAATCCCGCGCAGGGACCGCTACCCACCACGTTGGGCGGCGTGCAGGTATACTTCGACGGCATTGCGGCGCCGCTCTACATGGTTTCTCCGACCTCGGTGAATGCGCAGATCCCGTGGGAACTCAACGACACGACCAGCATCAATGCCTATGTGCGGGCGGTGCTGGGGAATGGAACCATCGCCACCACCACTCCGGCGGCCGTTACGATCGTACCGGCCAACCCTGGCATCTACGCGCAGCCGGGGACTAATCCGTCGCTGGGGCTGGTGTATCACGCTTCCAGCCACGCCACCGGTCTGGTGTCGGTGGATGGGAGCGTGAGTCCGGGCGACATCGCGACCATCACTATCCGGGACCGCGCTTACAATTACACCGTGGAGCCGGGCGATACGCTGGACAGCATCCGGGACAACTTCATTGTGCTGCTGCAACAGGATCCGGAAGTGACGGCGACGGCGGCGGGAGTTTTCGACCGCATCATCCTGACTGCCCTGGTGGCGGGACCGGCGGGCGACGGGATTCCGATCGCGGCCACCGCCAGCGCCGGCGCCGACGTGGTGATGACCGCCTTCACGCAACAGACCTGCTGCGCGGCAGTGGCCGGTTCGCTGGTGACCAACGAGAGCCCCGCCGTGCCTGACGAGTTTATTTATGTGATTGCCACCGGACTGGGACTGCCGGTGTTGACCGACGCGAATTCCCCCTATATCGTGACCGGCGTGCCCTACCCGGCGAACGGGCCGGTCATCGAGCCCCAGGAATCCGTGAATTCGATCGCCTCCGGGTCCACCGCCGACGTGCTTTCCGCCACTCTGATGCCGGGCCAAGTGGGCACGTACATGGTTTTGCTGCATCTGAACGGCAGTATTGCCACCAATCAAACCACGTCCCTGACCATTGCGCAGAATACCTACGTCAGCAACATCGTCTATTTCCCGGTAGTGGCCCAATAGGCTGTGAGGGAACGGGACCGGTCTTTGAGTCTCGGGGCGCGATGTTGTGCGGTGGCGCGACTGACGATTGCTGAGCGGGTGGGCGCTGGCGGACGCGGCTCGGATGGGGGCAGGGAGTGAGTCAGCGCGGCGGCGGTCCGAAGATGTGGCGGGCGCGTGCGTGGATGGCTGGGGGAACGAGCGGCTCCCAATCCTCACCGGCGGCAATGCGGCGGCGCACCTCGCTGGCGGAAACGCCTTCATAGGCATCGCCCAAGGGCAGGGCGTGGATGGCCTGGCGCAGTTCGGGCGGAGGCACGTACTCACCGCCGCGGGCGGCCACCAGGAGGCCGAACTCGCGCAGCATGCGGTGAATGGCGCGAGGGTCGCCGTAATCCCAGTTGACGATCCGCTCGGCGGCGTCCCGGCCGCAGAGAAAGCTGAGCCGCAGGGCGGAGCCGTAAGCCTCGCGGCACCCGGCTGCAATCTCGCGAAACAAACCGCCGGCGCCGGTGGCGATGGAGAAGCGGGGCTCGTCCGCCAGGGCATCCCGGAGCATGGCGATGCGCTCGGCAAACGAAGCTCCATGGTAGGGTTT
>DATJRE010000428.1:0-27459 GCA_035505095.1 Bryobacteraceae bacterium
GCCGAGAGTTTCCCACCGTCCGTAATCGGCGGGTGTGAGCGTGGGTTTGGTTTGAGCAACGCAAGGGACAGTTGCGGCCAGTAGGTAGACAGCAAGCGTGCGGAGTGTCATATTGTTTTGACGATTCTACCGCACCTGCCCGGCCTCTGCGGCGGCCGCTACTGAATCAGGATTTGCACCTGGTTGCTGACCGTGTCCGGAAAAACCAGGCTTAGGGTGACGACGCCCAAGGGAGAACCCACCGGCGGAATCGTGACGTTGACCTGGTACAGCCCGGAGATCTCCGTCACGAGCGCAATGTCGGGAGTGACATTGAGGGACCCTACACCGCCGCCGAAGTTCACCGAGGGAGTGGGCGTGACCAGCGCCAGTTGGGACCCAGGCGCCGTTCCGGAGGGCACCGGGGGACTCGTCGGGCCTAACCCATACGCCCAGAGAATGATCCCGGTTCCCGGCGAGACCGGGGTGGTCGAATTCAGCAC
Source organism: Bryobacteraceae bacterium (assembly GCA_035505095.1). GTDB lineage: Bacteria > Acidobacteriota > Terriglobia > Bryobacterales > Bryobacteraceae > JOPF133. Next base: position 483 of record DATJRE010000428.1, read on the forward strand.
GTTGTAGTTGTCGTCGGTGATCACCACAATACGCGGCGCCCGCTCAGCCACGTTCACGGATACCGTATTACTGGCATCGCCGCTACGCTGCATCTGGACCAGGGCCGTGCCCAGCGCCGTATCCGTGGGCATCTGGAAGGCAATCTGCCCGTAGGAGGTGTAAAAAAGCGGCGCTGGTTCGCCATTCACCGTCACCGTGGCATCCGCCAATGTGGTGGGCAGGGGAACGGTGGAGGCTTGGGTGAAAGTTTCGAGCGAAAGTTGCTGGCCCAACAGGGCCATCCAATCGCCGGGGCAGACCGTATCGCCGGGCACCTGCGTGGCATTGTTCACCGCGCCCTGGTAGTAGATATACGGCGCCGCTTGTGCCACCACCTGGAACGTCACCGGCACCGCGACGGGGCAATTCACCGCATTGCAGGTAACCGTTACCGAGCCGGTATAGCTGCCCGGCGAGAGCCCGGTCGGGTCTACGGTCACGATACCAAGGCCGGTGTTGTTGTAGTCGTAGGCGCTCACCCCGGAACCGGTGGCGGAAACATTCTGCACCGCCAGGGTTCCCTGCCCGGCATTGCTCAGCGAGAGGGCCGGAATGAACGGGTAAGCCACGGCTGGCCCACCCTGCGCCAGCACCAGGTTGATCTGGCTGGCGGAGGGGATGGCGATGGGCTGGTCGGTTACGTGCATGGTAACGGGGATGGTCTTGTTATCCGGGGCGAAGGCCGACCCGGTAGTCACGATGCTGCCGGTGTAAGTGCCAGGCGCCATACTGGCCGAGGGCGAAAGATTGATCTGGTAGGGCAGCACGAAGCGGAAGCTGCCGGTTCCTTCGAGTGCCAGGGAGAGCCAGTTGCCGCCATCCTGGGTGCTGGCGCGGCCGTTGATCATGTTGTTGGTGGAAAAGGAAACACTGGTGGTTGAGCCGGGAGCCACGTAAACGGGCGGTGTCTGGCCCACCGAACTGGGCACGCCGCCGCCCACCTGCACGGTCACCGTCACCACTTGGGGGGAATCCACGGCGCCGGCGGCGGAAACCGTCAGGCTGGCGGTATACATGCCCACAGCCAGGCTGGCGGTACTGAAGGTGAACGTCAAGGGGATGCAGGAACTGGCGGCAGTGGTGGTTGTGCAGGCGCGCGGCGCGCCCACTGCCGCCGAAACCCACGCCGCGGTGGGATCGGGCGCGACGGTGAGCGCGAGCGATCCATCCCCGGCATTATAGGCTTCCAGAGTTTGCGCGGCCGGCGGAGTGCCCACCGCGGCGGAGACCGGGCCTACCACGCTATTGACCAGCCGCAGCATGGGTGCGGCTTGCAAAGACCCGGAGATGGAAATCAGGAGAAAGAGAAAGAGACGGCGATGTGTCAGACCCACTCTAATGCACCCTTTTTCAGAGCCCAGATATATCCGAACACTAGAATGACCAGGAACACCGCCACTTCAACTACACCGAACCAGCCTAAAGTTTTATATCGGACCGCCCAGGGAAACAGGAAAATGGTCTCGACATCGAAGATTACGAAGAGGATGGCAACGATATAAAAGCGCACGGTGTAGCGTCCGCGGGAATCGCTGGCGGCTTTGATTCCGCACTCATACGCCTCCAGCTTGGCGGTGAACGGAGCCGACGGACGAACCAGTTTGGCGGCCACAATCGCGACAATGGGAAACAGAATTGCCACGATGAGAAACACAAAAATGGGAAGGTAGGCAGCCGGCATGGCAACAATATACCACGCGTTGCGCCGGTTGCATTCGCGGGATGGCGGGCTGAGCGGTTTCGAGCGCGGGATCGTGGTTTTTTACAACGATTTCCGCATTCTCACCACCGGCAGCGTCTCGCCATTCGCCAGCGCCACCGCGATGGTCTCCACGGGCGTGAACCCTCCCGCGGTATAGAGCGGTACGCCTGCCAGCGTGGCGGCCAACTCCAGGGTGCGGAAGCCCATAGCTGCCGCCGCCCTTTCGCATTCCGCCAGAATCGCCCGGCCGATCCCCCGGCGCGCCCAATCCGGATGGACGAAGAAGGCCCGCACGCGTGCCGGGTCGGCCGCGGGATCCAGAAAACGGTCATCCTTGGCGGGCGCGTGGTCGCTACCGAAGAGGGTCTTGCGGCGGCTCCAGCCACCACAACCGACGATAGCCTCCCCAGCCTGGGCAACGTAATACGAGCCGTCGTGGATCAATTGGGTGTCCACTCCGAAGACGGTTCCGAGGGCCGCTTCAATCTGCGATGGGGAGTAAGTGGCGGCTTGCAGTTTGCGTACGGAAAGCTGGATCAGGGGTTCCAGCGCAGGGATATCGTCGATGGTGGCCAGCCGCAGGAACCACTCCAAGGCCCGGCTGCCCGTCTGGTCCCGCGATCCCGGAACCGCCGGCTTCACTGCTCTTCCCGATTGCGTAGACCCCACCTTTCCTACCGCCCCTACTGCCGGCACACCGGCGCGACGCGGGTGGCCGAGCGGCCCGCCGGTTAGCCGGCTGCGATGCCGATGTCGCCTTTCCAGGTGGCCTCCCGGCCGCTGTAAATGGCGGTTCGCCCGAGCAGCGCGATACACGTGCTCAGCGCCGAGCGCTCCACCACGTTGTCCGGATCGTTGTTGACAATCCGCGTTACGAAGTCCTCGATTGCGTCAATGGTGATGTCCCGCTTAGTAGGCATTTCTTCGGAATCGCCTGGACCTTTATAATGCGTCATTCGCGCGCGGGAAGTGGCGATGGTCCCCTTCGTCCCGGTGAACTCCTCGCCCACCCTGCTGAATCCACGCGGCGTCAACTGGTTCGCCTCAAAGTTGACGAAGAAGCCGTTCGGCCATTGGTAAATCACCGTGAGGTTATCGAGGATATCCATATTCTTTCGCACTTTCTTATTGCCGCGCCCTACCGCCGAAACCGGCAGTCCTCCCAAAAACCAGTGCAGCACATCCAGGTTGTGACAGTCCTGCTCGACGATGATGTCGCCCGAATACTCATGGTAGGCGAACCAGTTTCGCAGCTTCTCTACGGAGGTGTCGGAATACGGCTTGCGTGTAAACGGATCGCTGGAGATCCAGAAGCCGCGCGCGTTGGAAAGTTCGCCGATGGCTCCGTGCTGGATGCGCCTGTATGCCTCCAGATACTCGGGGCCATAGCGCTGCTGGAAACCCACGAAAATGGTCTTGGTCTTGTCCGCCTTCCGGCCGGCCGCGATGGCCCGTTTCACCCCTTCCACATCCACGCCGATGGGCTTCTCGCAGTAGATGTGCTTCCTGGCCTGTATGGCCGCCTCCAGCATCCGGGGATGCTCAAACGGCGGCGTAGCGATAAACACGGCATCGATATCGGACGCCCCGAGGAGCTTCTCGAAATCGGTGTATTTACGGGTGTCTTGCGACTTAATGGTGGTTTCCGACTTATCGAACTGGTCCGGGAACTTATCGCAGAGCGCCATCACCTTGGCACGCGGATCGGCATTGACGATGCTGCCGTCGAACGAGCCGCGGCCGCCACAGCCGATCAGTCCGATGGCGACTTGCGAGTTGGCCTGCGATCCTCTCACCGATCGCGGAGCCACGATGGTGAATGCGCCGGCGGCAGCCGCCCCGGCGGATAGGAAACTGCGACGCGTAGCTTGTGGTTTCATGACGTGCCCGTGAAGGGCCACTCCTCATGGCGATTATATTTCACGGCGCGGACACCCGCGTGCGCGGCAGCAGCAAGAGCACGTGGCGGCGAGATGCCGCCGCAGGTTCACCGGGAGCATAGGCTATGCCCGTCCCCGGATCAGGGCGGATCGTGCAAACCGTGCTGCACCCTTGCAACTGGACGCGATGGTTCCCGCCGAACTGGAGTTCTGGTAGGCGCCTTCTAAGTCGATTCCGACTTGGCATTCCTCGCGGGCAGCGGTCTTGATTATCACACCTGGTTGCGAATCCGGGAAAGGCCGCCAGCCAGTGGGTTGGCAGATCCGATGCGGAGGCGCCACGGAGGGTATTTGGATGGCCATTTGTAAAAGGGGTTCCCTTCCGCAATGTTCCCGATTACCGCAAAAGAATGCATTCATACGCAGCAAGCTTATAGTGAGATCTTGTGCAGGTTAATCCAGTGTTTCCTGCTGTCCTGGGTTTACGGCGATATCTGGCGTGGCAGGGTGAGTTGGCGGGGGCCGCTGGGCATGCTCAAAGTGTTGCTCAAGCGGGCCACCGCCCCATGGCGTCGTTGAAGCCCACGGGCCGGTTGACCGCTTCGGTGTTTCGGCAAGATGTCTTTCCTCCATCCCTGGAGTGTTTTCAGCGATCAGCCGGCGAGAGGATGGCTGGTGTTTAGGGGCGAATGTTCCACGACATACACACGCGAATGCTGCGCCATCATCGGTACACGGATACCCCAAGAACAATAGGACCGGCGAACTACCCACAGTGGAAGGTCGACGAAGATACCGGAAGTATTCTGCCGGTATCTGCAATCGATACAGTGTGCGACACCCGAGGCGTTGCGGCGTGTGCCTTTCGCGCCCGCATCGGAAGGCCGGATTGTCTTCGCCCGCGGGATAGCTACCCCTCACCTTTCTTGCGGATCTTGATATCCAGGCGCTTGATCTTCTGATTCAGCGTGGAGAGCGGGACGTGGAAGCTCTCGGCGGTTTCGGTCTGGCTCCAGTTGCAGCGCTCCAGGCGCTCCATGATGACGTGGCGCTCGTAATCGTTGACGATCTCAAACAGCGAGGCATCCGGGGGCAGGGGACCGCCATCGCCGCGCGAAAGGCGCACGCCATTGGCTTGCAGGACGGTGTCGGGCAGCACGTCCACGGGCACCGCCGGGTCGGTGGCCAGCACCACGGCGCGCTCCACCACGTTCTCCAGTTCGCGCACGTTGCCCGGCCAGTTGTGTTCCATCAGCACCTGGGTGGCTTCGGGGACGAAGTGCAGCAGCGAGCGGCCGGAAGAGTCCAGGAACTTATTGTTCTCGCGGCAGTAGTAAGTGAAGAAATGGTCCACCAGCGGGGGGATATCTTCCTTGCGCTCGCGTAGCGGCGGCAGGGCGATGTTGATCACGTTCAGGCGGTAGTAGAGATCCTCGCGAAAGCGGCCGTCCTTCACGAACTGGTGCAGATCCGCGTTGGTGGCCGCCAGGATGCGCACATCCACCTTGATGGGATCGGTGGATCCGAGCGGCATGAACTCCTTTTCCTGGATCACGCGCAGTAGCTTGATCTGGGTCTCCGGGCCGATGGTGCCGATCTCGTCGAAGAAAATGGTGCCCTGGTCGGCCACCTCGAAGTAGCCTTTCTTGGACTGAATGGCGCTGGTGAAGGCGCCGCGCACATGCCCGAACAGGGTGGATTCCAGCAGGTCCGCAGGCAGCGATCCGCTATTCACCGCCACGAACATTTTGCCCGAGCGCGGCGAGTTGGCGTGGATGGCCTTGGCCACCAGTTCCTTGCCGGTGCCGGTCTCGCCGGTGATCAGAATGGTGGAGCGGCTGGAGGCCACCTGGGCCACCAGGTCCAGCAGGCGCACCATGCGTTCGCTTTTGCCAATGATGTTGGGGAAGCTGTAGCGCTGCTTGAGGGCTCGCTTGAGGTGGGTGTTCTCCCACTCCAGGCGGCGCCGCGCGATCATCCGGTCGATCTCGATGGTCAGCTTCTCGTTGTCCCAGGGCTTGGAGAAATAGTCGCTGGCCCCCAGCTTGAGGGCCTGTACGGCGGCTTCCACCGAGCCGTACGCGGTGATCATGAAGATGGGCGTTTCGCGGTCGCGCAGGCGCACTTCCGACAGCACTTCCATGCCGGATTTGTCGGGCATCATCAGGTCCAGCAGCACCAGGTCGTACGCGCCGCGCTCCAGACGCTCCAGTCCTTCGGTGCCGTTCTGGGCCAACTCGACGGTGTAGCCCTCGGAGGTGAGCAGCAGTTCCAGGCCTTCGCGGATATCCAGCTCGTCGTCAATGACGAGCACCTTACCGCGGCTCTCCTCGCTGCGGCTAGGGGAATCGTGGCGGTTTGCGGAGTCGGTCATTTCAAGCGGCAGTCACCGGTTTGCGCGCCGCTCCAGCCAGCGGCAGCTCCAGGCGGAAGAGGGCTCCGCCGCCGGGCCGGTTGGAGACTTCAATCGCGCCCCCATGCTCTTGAATGATACCGTAAGTCACGGAGAGTCCCAGGCCGGTGCCTTTGCGCGCGGCCTTGGTGGTAAAGAACGGGTCGTAAATGCGGTGCATATGTTCGGGAGCGATGCCTTTTCCGGTATCGGCCACCTCGACACGCACTCCGCCGCCTTCGGCCCACGTGCGCACTTCCAGCGTGCCGCCGGCGCCCATGGCGTCGCGCGCGTTCAGGAACAGGTTTAGAAACACCTGCTGCAATTTGCCGGCGTTGCCGTGGACCGTTCCCAGGGCCGGATCGAGCGAACTGTGAATCCGAATCCCGGCTTTCTCAAGCTGGTGCTCCAGCAGCGAGAGAGTCTCCTGGATCACCCGGTTCAGGTTCACTTCCCCGAATGAGGTGGTGGAAGTGCGCGAGAAGTTTAACAGCGAGTTGACGATTTCGCTGGCGCGGAAAGTCTGCTTGGCGATCTTGTCGAGGAGCATGGACTTCTGCGTGTCCTCGGCCACCTGCTTGGCCAGCATCTGTGCGTAGGTGGAGATCACCGCCAGCGGGGTATTGACTTCGTGGGCCACGCCGGCCGCCAGCAGGCCGATGCTCGAAAGTTTGTCGGCCTGCACCAGGCGTTGTTCCAGCTCGGTGCGGTCGGTGACGTCGTCGAAAATAATCAACCGGCCGATCTGCTGCTGTTCCTTGGAGACCAGCGGCGCAATGGCGATGTTGATGGTGGCCTCCCGGCCCGCCACGCCATGGGGAACCGGCGCGGGCGCGGCGTGCGGCGCACTCGCGATCTGCCCGCCTTCGCCGGCGCCGTTCGCAAATCCGTTGCCGTTGGCGTGGTGATGGCCGTTGAGCGCGGAAAAGGCCGGCTTGAGCACGAATTTGTAGATATGGTGGATGCCCGTTTCCCCGCGCACGCGCTCGAATTCCGCAGCCAGGTCGGCGGGGAACAGGTCGGCTAGTTTGCGGCCCAGGGCGCGGTCCCGCGGCACTCCGCTCAACTGCTCGATCTGGCTGTTCCAGCTTTCCACGCGGTCTTCCAGGTCGGCCGCCAGGATCCCCACGTTGATGGATTCGACAATGTTTTCGCTGAACTCCTTGAGGCGCTCATACTGCTCCACCTTGCGCTGGAGCGAGCGGTAGAGCGAGGCGTTCTCGATAGCGATGGCGACGTAACCGGACAATGTGACCAGCAGCTCTATGTCCACGCTCGACAGATAGTCGCCGTCGGCGGTGCGGCTGGCCCCCAGGTAGGCGATGGTCCGGCCGCGAACCGTGCAGGGCAGGTAATAGGTCAGGTCCAGCTCGCCAATGGTACGGCGCACGGTAGCCGGCCAGGAGCGCGAAATGGCATCCAACTGGTGGCGGGTGCGCTCGAAAAAGAGATAGCCTTCGGGCAGCTTCCAGTTCAGAAAGCTGAGGTCCAGATCGTCGTAGCTGGAACCGGCCAGCCGCGGGTTGGCGCCCATGGCCTTCTTCAGGCGGAAGCGGGGGCCTTCGGGACCCGCCGGGCCTTCCTCCGCCAGGAAAAAGGCCAGGTGCTGGATGGAGAGGGTCTGCAAAAGACGCTCGCCGGCCGAAGACAGCATGGTGTCCAGATCGGTTTCGGAGCTCAGCTCGCGGGCGAATTCAATCAGCGTGCGGCGGTAATCGTAAAGATCCCGGTAGAAGTGCTTGTCCAGGCGTTCCTGGATCCAGTTGCGAATGGGCTGGAACAAGAAGGCGGCAATCAGCATCACCGCCATGGGGACGGTCTGGCCCAGCCCCTGGAAGTTCTGTTTGACCAGGCTTCCCAGCCCGAAAACCGTTCCGTAGAACGCCGCCAGCACGCATAAGGTTGCCAGGGTGTAGGCATAGCCGCGGCGGAAGATGATGTCCACGTCCATCAGCCGGTAGCGCACGATGGCGTAAGCCAGGGTCAGTGGCACCAGGACCAGGGAAGCCACCGAGGCCTTCTGGTAACCTGCCGGAACGGCGCCCAGGGCGAAGGGCACCACGTACAGCAGGGTAAACGGCAGCACTCCTGCAAAAGTACCGTTACGGAGCCATTTCAACTGCTGGCGCACGATGGGGTCTTCGGCCTTACGGTACTCCGCGCTGAGGGCGAACCCGCCGATGATGTAGGGGATGGTGGCCAGCAGCATCCACAGGCGGTCCAGACCCCAGCCCAGCTCAATGAGCGGGATATTCACCTTGATGGCGCCGGAGGAGAAGCCCAGAAATAGCAGAAACAAAGCCGCTGGAGCGGCATACAGCAGCGTCACGCCGGATTTCGCCCGAAACCACTTGCCAGGCTCGGGGAAGGTGAGGCAGAAGTGCAGAAACACCGCTGGCGCGGCCAGCACCGCCGCCAGGTTGCCGAAATAAATCACCTTATCGAACCCATTCAGCTTGGCGGTGAAGTGAAAACAGAAGGCGATGAACGAGACCAGGCAGAGGATATAGAAGTGGCGGGCCTTATGGGCGCTGCCGCGGCGGTAGTAGACAAATAACCCGATAATGAGGTAGAAAAACCCCACAACGTACTCGTAAAGAACCGCGCGATCAAGCGGGACTTCGCCGACAATCAGGTTCTGAACGTCAAATTCCTTGCCGTCGCGGGCGACGTGGTAGACCACCTTCTGCCAGGCGCCCACGGTCCAGAGGATCTTGATGACGTCGGTGGATTTGTCGACCCGCCCGTTGTCGATGGTTTTCAGCCAGTCGCCGGTGCGGACCCCGGCCTTGCCGGCGGGGCTGTCGCGGGGAACGTAGAGGGCTTGGACACCCTGGGCGCGGTCCACCCAGATGACGCCATCCTGGGGGAGGCGAAAATGCAGTTGCTCGTCGAAATTAATGACGGCGGCCACGGCGGCAGCGACCGTGAGAATCGTTAGTATGGCTGTTGACAGTTGGAACTTAAGTTCCTGAAACATCGTGGCCGCCCATTTCCGCCCGGCGAGACAATTTTCCGCGCCTGGAATTGCACGTTTAGGGCCGCAGAAAATTCCTTAATCTGAATTCAGAATACCCAATTTATCTATAACTTACAATTCCCTTCCCGCGGCCCATCCGCTTTTTGGGAGAAGTCCACTACGCGGAAGTGGATTCGGGCGTCCCTGGGACGGGGTCGGTCATAGTACTGTTACCGGGGGCTGACTTGGGGTGCGGAGCCGCCCCGGGAACCGTTCAGGTTTGGCGGCCAAATGCTGTACACTAGATGAGCAGTATCAGAGAAGGCGCTTGTGGTTCATCCGATGCGACTCTCTCCGTGCCGGGTGGATCTGGTCCCTGTGAAGTCAGAGGAACACGATGAGAACGGTGATGCTATGTGCCATAGCGGTAACGGTGTGCCTGTGCTGTTACGGGTTTGACGGGCCGGCGCCCGATCCTCAAGCTGGCCAGTCGCAGCAGCAGGATCCTCCCGCCAAGAAGCCGGACACCACCGCCACTTCCGATAAACCCGCCTCCCCAGTGCCCGCGACAGTGCCCGCCGGCGAGACTGATCCCCTCAAGATGGCTGCTCCGCAGGCGGATGGCGCGCCCAAACTGGAGGGTAGTGCTCCCATTAGCGACAAGACCTACGTGATCGGCGCCGAGGACGTGCTGACCATCTACGTGTGGAACTCGAACCCCTTGTCGGGCACTCATACGGTGCGCCCGGACGGCCGGATTTCCATGCCTCTGATCGGCGAGATTATGGCCGCCGGGAAGACTCCCCTGGAATTAGAAAACGAAATTACCAACCGCCTGAAGGCCAGCAACCTGATTCTGAAACCGAACGTGGCGGTCAGCGTGACCCAGGTGAATAGTAAGAAATATTACCTTGAGGGCGAAGTCAACAAGCCGGGGCAATATAACCTGATTGTTCCCACCACGGTGCTGGAAGCGCTGGTCAACGCCGGCGGATTCAAGGACTTCGCCAACGAGACCCATATCCGCATTATCCGCGGCAAAGAGACCTTCAACTTCAATTACAAGCAGGTTATTAAGAATCAGCATACGGAACAGAACATTTATTTGCTGCCCGGCGATATTATTATCGTGAAATGAAGCCCTTTTTGGCCGAAGGTTAATGGCGGTCTTTACCCCGGAATGTCACAATAGCAGGAAGGTATTTTGAGCTATGGGTTCTCCACAGAACGAGATCAGTGTTTCCCGGCGTCCCCCAGACATTGAAGATTATATCGACATGCTACGGCGCTACCGGTCCTGGATTTTGGGGCCGGCCTTCGCGGGCCTGGTGGTTTCGGTGGTGGTGGCCTTTCTGTGGCCGGATACGTATGTATCCACGGCCGTGATGCGCATCACCCCGCCGCAGGTCCCCGAGCGGCTGGTGCCCAGCGTAGCCAGTTCGAGCGCCCAGATGCAGGAGCGGCTGCAGCAGATGGAAACCGACATCCTGAGCAATGGCAGCCTGGAAGAAATCATCCAAAAACCCGCGCTGGACCTGTACCGGCCGCAGCGCGCGCGCATGCCGCTGCTGGATATCGTGCAGGACATGAAAAACAAGCACATCCAGATCACCCCGGTGGCCGACCCCACGGGGACTTCGTTGGCGGGATCGCGCTACGCTTCGGCTTTCCAGATTCGCTTCTCCTACATCGACCGGTACAAAGCGCAGCAGGTGGTGCGCGAGTTGGTGACCAAGTTCACCGAGCAGAACGTCACCATGCAGCGCAACCAGGCCAGCACCACCACCAGTTTCCTGAACGACGAGTTGAAGGCCGCCAAGGAAAAAATGGACGACCTGGAAGCCGCCATCACCAAGTTCAAGGTGGAGAACCAGGGGCATTTGCCGGAGCAGGCGCAGGCCAACGCGCAAGCGCTGCAGATGGAGCAGATGTCGCTGATGAACCTGGAAAGCAACATCAGCCGCGCGGGCGAGGAGCGGATGATGCTGGAAACCCAGATTCAGAACAATAAGCAGGACCAACTCTATTGGAATCAGCGTGCCACGGAGACGGTGGCGGCCGCCGGCCCGCAGGCGACGGCGCGTAATGAGCAGTTGAGTGCCCTGGTGAACCGGATTTCCTCCGAGAAGCAGGAACTGGCCGCATTAAAGAATATGTACGGCGATGCGTATCCCGAAATCGGCAACCACCAGGCCGCCATCGATGCCATGGAGAAGGAGCGCGACCGGCTGGAGAAGGATTGGAGCGCCCAACAGGCCGCCGCGGCGCTGAACTCCGCCCCGGCCGCCACCGCGCAAACCGTTTCCAATCCACAGGCTGAGCGGAGTCTGCAGGAATTGCAAAACAACGCCCATACCCTCAACGCCGAATTGCAGGCCAAGACCGCCGAGGTGGAAAATTACCGCCAGCAGGAGGGCGAGGTGGAAAAGCGAATCGCGGTGCTGGGACGCCAGATCCAGGAAGCCCCCCTCGACGAGCAGCAGTATTCCGCGCTCCTGCGCGATCTGAGCCTCGCCAAAGCCGACTATGAAGACATGGTGAAGCGGCGCAATGCCTCGGAGATGCAGGAGCAACTGGAAGAGCACAAGGCCGGCGAGACGCTGGATGTGCTGGATTCGGCTTCCCTGCCCGAGAAACCGTCTGACCCCAACCGGCTGGCGTGGGCCGGCGCGGGCACCCTGGGCGGGCTGGCTCTGGGGGTGGTTCTGGCGGGCGGCAAGGAAGTTAAGAACACCTCGCTGAAGAACCTGAAAGACGTCCGCGTTTACACCAACCTGCCGGTTCTCAGCAGCATTCCGCTGCTGGAGAACGGCCTGCTGGTGCGGCGCAAGCGGCGCCTGGTGTGGCTCACCTGGTCGAGCGCCATTATCATCGGCTGCATTTTGATGAGCGGCTCGATGTACTACCACCTGTCAGGGGTGTAGGGGGATCGAATGAGTCGAGTACACGATGCACTACGCCGGGCCGAGGGCGGACTACCGTACCACGAGTCTGTGCCCGCTCCTGAAGAGCCGCCTCGCCGGCCGCCGGATCTGACTCCGGTCAACGGTTCGCTGCAGGCGTCGCTTCCGCCCATCCGGCTGAATATTCACCCGGGCATGCTTACGGAGGTCCAGATGCTGCCCTTCAAGCCGGCGCCCGAATCGCACCTGCTGGACCTCAACAACTCCCACGACACGCCGGCCGAGGAATTCCGCACCTTGCGCACGCGCCTGAACCATTTGCAGACGCTCCAACCCCTCCACACGGTGGTGGTGACCAGTCCCTCGCCCGCCGAAGGCAAGAGCTTTACGGCGGTGAACCTGGCGCTGGCGCAGTCCCATTTGGCGGAGAGTTCGGTGCTGCTGGCGGATTTCGACCTGCGCCGGCCCATTATTCACAACCTGTTTCAAATTGACCGGGCGCCCGGACTTTCGGATTATCTGACCGGCCAGTGTACCTTCCCGCAGGCGTTGCGCCGCCTGGAGGGTATGAACCTCTACCTGCTGCCGGCCGGCTCTCCGGTGAAAAACCCGCTGGAGCTGCTGAACATGCGGCAGGCCAAGGTGCTGTTCGAAGAGTTGCCCCGGAGCTTCAACTGGGCCATCTTCGATACACCGCCGCTGCTGTTCTCGGCCGACGCCAATCTGCTGGCCACCCTGGCCGACGGCACCATCCTCGTGGTCAAGATCGGATCGACCACCTTCGATAATGTGACCCGCGCCATGCAGTCGCTGTGCGAAAACAACGTGCTGGGGATCGTGGCCAACGGCGCCCGCGCCTCGGAGCTGTACAGCAAATACACCTATTACTACTCACGCTCGGAGTAGGCGCCGCAAATGAGACCGGGCGGGATCTCAAGCTCACCCGGATGACGCTGATGCGGTCGTGTCCAGCACGGTCCAGCATGGCCGAGAAGTCACCATCGGGGCATCCTCTGCCGGCGTTGCTGACCGGCTTTCTGTAGGTTGACCGACAGCTTCCAGGCCGCACGTTTGCCGCAAAGAATTGTTTTCGGCCTGCTGCGCCTCCGCCATCCTGCCGTTTCCTTCGTTACCGTGTCGTGCCCGGCTCGGCTGCCTCGGCCGCCGTCAGGGCTTTTTTGGGGGCGCCGGCTGGCTGGAGGCACCGCGGCCTGCCGCCGAGGTCTTCTTTTGCAGCTTCACCGCCGCGGGCGCAAACGACTTCACGATGTTCTGGGTGTCCGAGCGCAGCTCGTCGTACGCCGGATTGGGCGGGTCCATGACCTTCAAGGCCCGCTGATAGAGCGCCAGCGCGTCGGATTTGTTTCCTTCGGCGAGCTGCTCGGTGGCCTCCTCGGTCAGGCCGGTTGCCAAAAAGTGCGTGCGGATGGCGTTGGCGCGCTCGGAGGCCTCCTTGGCCTGGTCGAACTTCTTCTGCTCCGCGTAGAACGTGGCTACCTTGTCCAGGGTCATGGCCACCACGGGATGCTCCGGCCCCACCGACTTGATCCATAGCGCCACCAGCCGCTGGTAGATCGGCTCGGCCTCGTCGTACTTCTTCTGCCCGAAACACGCGTAGGCCAAGCCATCCACGGTAGAGATCAGGTCGGCATTGTCCTTGCCGTAGAGCGATTCGCGGATCACCAGGGCGTGGCGATAGGCCTCCTCGGCCTTGTCGTACTGGCGCAGGGCGATGTACACCGTGCCCAGGCGGTCCAGATCGTAAACCAGCGAGGGGTCGAGCGGTCCACCCATCTGGGTGCGGATGGAGAGCGCCGTCTGCAGGGAGCCGGTAGCGTCCTCGGGCTTCTGGTATTCCATCTGGATCTGGGCGAAGCGGCTGAAATCGTCGGCCACCACCACGCTCAGGAATTTCGATTCCTTCATGTGCATGGCCATCACCTGGGACATGACGGTGAGGGCGTGGCCGTAGTCTTTCAATCCGCGGAGCAGTGTAACGGATTCCAGAAGGTCGTCGGCGATCTTGGGATCGTCTTTGCCGAGCGTGGATTCGCGCCACTGGATGGCCATCTGCAGGTAGTTATTGGCATCTTCGAATTCGCCGGCGGCGGCGCGCACCGAGGTCAGCTTTTTGAGCACATCGTAGCGCGCCGGGTCTTCGGGCGGCGCCGCCTGCGCCAGGTTCCAGGCATCCAGGAAGTCCTGGCGCGCCCCGTCGTAATCGCCCTTGAGATATTTGGCATCGCCCGAGCGCATCAGCGCAGGGATGTCCGGAGGGGGCGGCGGGATCGCCGGAGCCGCCGGTGGCACCGTATCCTGGGCCGCCGCCAGGCAGCCGTAAACCGAAAGCAGCAGCACGCATCGCGTTACCATGCTACAAGTTGTAGTACTAATTTATTAGTGATGTCAAGGGGCTTGCGGGCGGCTTTTGGCGGCGGCCAGGCGACGGGCGCTCACTCCTTCTTCAGGGCCTGTTTGATCTTGCGCGCCAGCGCGGTGGCGGTGTAGGGCTTCTGCAGGAATCCGGCCAGGCGGTGGCCGTGGAATTTCTGGCACGCTTCGGTCTCGGTGTAGGGGGTGGAAAGCACCACGCGCACGGCGGGCTGGATTTCCAACATGCGTTGGAGCGCCTCCTCGCCGCTCACCACCGGCGTGGCCAAGTCCAGCAGCACGGCGGCGAAAGCGCCGGGGGCGGCGGCAAAGGCTTCCACGGCAGCTTTTCCGTCGTTGGCCAGTTGCACGGTATAGCCGCAGCGCTCCAGGGTGAAGCGGGCCATGTTGCGGGTCAGTTCCTCGTCGTCCACCACCAGCAGGTGGCCGTAGCCCCGGATCTCGGGCTGCTCCTTGGGATCGAATACCGCCCGCGCGGCCGCCGCAGGCAGAACCACGGTGAACGTACTGCCGCGACCGGGGGCGGTCTGGACGGTGATGCTGCCCTTTTGCGCGCGGACGATGCCGTTCACGGCCGCCAGGCCCAGACCCCGGCCGGTGAACCTGGTGGTAAAGAACGGCTCGAAGATGCGCGCCTTGGTGGCTTCATCCATGCCGCAGCCGGTATCGGCCACTTCCAGCACCACCTGCTGCTCGGCATCGGTCTCGCGGGCGGAGGTGGCCAGGGTAACGGTTCCCGGCCGGTCGCCGACCGCCTCGGCGGCGTTCATCGCCAGGTTCAGGATGAGCTGCTGCATTTGCGAGCGGTCCGCCTCCACCGCCGGCAGATCGCCCGCCAGCCGCAAATCCAGTTGCACGTGCTCGGGAATCGAGGTGCGCAGCAGGACCACCGCCGCCTCCACCTGGCCGGACAAGTCCAGCGGCTCCACGACGAACCGGCCTTTGCCGGCATAGGCCAGCATCTGCCGCACCAGCACGGCGGCGCGCTCTCCGGCGTGCAGGATTTCCGTGAGCCGCGACAGCACGGCGGGGTTGATCACGTCATCCATGGCCAGGCTGGCGTTGCCCACAATCCCGGTGAGCAGATTGTTGAAATCGTGCGCCAGTCCGCCCGCCAGCACGCCCAGGCTTTCGAGCCTTTGGGTCTGCCGCAACTGATCTTCCAGCGCGCGCTGTTCGGTGATGTCGCGGGCGATATCGGAAACTCCCACGACTTGGCCGGCCGCATCCCGAATCGGCGAGATGGTCAGGGAAACGTGGATCTGCTGGCCATCTTTGCGGGTGCGGATGGTCTCGAAATGCTTCATCCGGCCACCGCGGCGGATACGCTCCAGGATGTCCGCCTCCTCGTGCACCCGGTCGGCGGGAATCAGAAGGCTCAAACGCTGGCCTTGCATCTCGGCGGCGCTATAGCCGAAAATCTGCTCCGCGCCGTAGTTCCAGCTTTGCACGATGCCGCTCAGGTCCTTGGAAATGATGGCGTCCTCGGACGATTCCACCACCGCGCGCAGTTGCGAGGAAAGCCGCTCTTCGCGGGCCCTTTGCATGGTTTCCAGGCGCAGTTGTTCCAGGCGCTGGTCGGCCAGTTGGGCGCTGGCGGAGGCTTCGCGGTGGGCGCGCCGCAACTGAGCCACCACCCAGATGATCAGGGCCGAGATCAGCAGGAAGCTGGCAAAACGAGGAACGTCGCGCTCGCTAACCAGGAAGTACAGGGCTGCGCCGCCCCCCAACGCTACCATCGCCGCGGGACCTTCGCCAGCCAGCGGGGCCGCGGCCAGCACGCCGATCACGGCCGTGGTGTACGGGAACCGGTCGCCGAAAACGGAGTTCAGAGCGACGCGGGGAACGACACTGGCAACCGCGATGGCAACGCCCAGAAGGTAGCGGCGCCACGCAGGCCGTGGATTGGTCTTCACGCTGTTGTGATCCAAACGGGAACCCGGATGACTAAGCCCATCATAACCGGAGAGGGAGGTTCGGCTGTGCGGGCCGGCCAGCGTGCCCCTGGCGGCTAAGGTTTGGAGGCCGTTTCCGGCGCCGCGGATCGGATGCTGGGCATGGGAATGCGGAACTCCCCGCGGAAAACCTCGCCGAAAATCTCCAGGATCTCGCCGTGCAAGGCGCCGTTATCGGCCACCAGGGTCTCGGAGCCGGTCACGGAGTGGGGTGCGCCCTGCATATCCGAGATCTGGCCGCCGGCCTCGCGCACCAGCAGGGTACCCGCCGCCATGTCCCAGGGCTTCAATCCGAATTCCCAGAAAAAATCCAGCCGGCTGGCTGCCACATACGCCAAATCCAAGGCCGCCGATCCGGTGCGCCGCACGCCATGGGTGGCCATAGCCACCTGGTAATAGAAATGGATGTTCACGTTGTGGTGGCGCTTGCGGCTGGGAAACCCGGTAGAAGCCAGGCTGTCGGCCAGGCGCTGGACGCCGGAAACGCGCATGCGCCGGTTGTTCAGGTAAGCCCCGCCGCCGCGTTCGGCGGTGAAGGTTTCCTGGTGTACCGGGTCGTACACCACTCCGGCGATCATCTCGCCGGCGCAGGCCAGCCCCAGGGTGACGTTGAACATAGGGAAGCTGTGGGCGTAGTTGGTGGTGCCGTCCAGGGGGTCCACGAACCAGCAGTAGTCGGAGGTGGTCTGGTGGCCGCCGCCCTCCTCGGCCACGATGTTGTGGGAGGGGAAATGCGAGCGCAGCCGCTCGACCACCAGGCGCTCGGAGGCGCGGTCGGCTTCGGTAACCAGGTCGAACTCCCCCTTCAATTCGAAGCCGATATGTTTTTCCAGGTAATTTGCCAGGAGAGCGCCGGATTCGTGCGCAATTTCGACTGCCGTTTCCAGGTAGCGCATGGCCAAGAAGAGTTAGGCCTCTTCCTGGAGGTATTTAATATCGTGCTTGAAAATGAACAGGTTAGGCTCGCCCTGGCGGGTCAACCGGATAAACGAGTGGTCGTAGTACTCAATGGTGCCCACCACCTCCTCGCCGCCGGCCATTTTGACGCGGACCGGGGTGGCCCGCTCGATCAGCAGCTTGAGGTACTTAGCCTCTTCGAAGGTCTGTTCGGGCGCGCGCCCTGTTTTTCCGCCTTGCTGTCCCGTATCGAATCTCCTAGCGGTCTTTCTTTTTGACAACGGGCGCCGAGCGATCCGGCGTTACCGTGACCCGGGCGTCGGAACTGCTTCCATCCGCATCACCATAATAGCCGTTGCGTGCGGATACCCGCAATTCAGGGCGCTTCAAGCGGACTTCCAGTTTGTGGTAGGGGTCCTTGGTCAGAGGCACCTTGCGAGGGTAGAAATCCAGCACATATTGGGTGCGCAATTCGGTAATGATGTCGTTGAAAGTCCTGTCCAGCTCCGCGCCGCCGGTCGGCAGGAAGGAGCGGCCTCCCGTCCCCTGCGCCATGAAGGTCAAGGCGTGCTCGCCGCCGGTGTTGCGCCCGGCATCGCTGGTGATCGGCAGGACTACCACCGGATAGACAATCGCATCGGCCATCTGGGCGGCCTTGAGCGCCTCGTGGACGTCGTGCTGGCTGGTGGTGTCGCCGCCATCCGTTACCACGATGATCACCTTGCGGCCGCCGCGCGTCTCCAGATCCCGCGAGGCGTAGTACATCGCGTCCCACAGCGAAGTTCCCAGTTCGGGATGCGGCCCGTGGGTCAGGCGGTCCAGTTCCTTCAGGTATCGGTCGAGCTTCACAAAACTGTGGGTAAAGGAGTGCTCGTTGATATCGTAAGCGAAATCGTAGAGGTTCACGGCGTCTTCCGGATTGCCATCCAGCAGAAGGGCCCGCAGGAATCGCGAGGCGCAATCCAGCTCGTAGTTCAGGTCTTTGGCCGTGGACCCGCTGGTGTCCACCAGCAGGGCGATCGAGAGAGGCTGGTCGGTGGTGTGCGACAGGAAAGCGATCTCCTGCTGGACGCCGTTGTCGAAGAGCTCGAAATCGTCCTTATTCAGGGTGCCCACCAGGTCGCCCGCCTGATTTTTGACGGTGGCCACCACGTGCACCAGGGTCACTTCCGTACGGATCAAGGGGGGCTGCTGCTGCGCGCCGAGAAAAGCGGCGCCTGGCAGCAAGGCGCACAGGATTTTAGCCAACCACCGGAACATCGCGGTCCCACTCTCCTTCCACCCAGACGGCGCCATCCATAAAATGTTCCTTCTTCCACACCGGCACCAGGCGCTTGAGCCGGTTGATGCCCTCCAGGGCGGCTTGGAACGCGGCCTGCCGGTGGGGAGCCGTCACCAGGATGGCCACACTGGTTTCGCCGATCAGCATACGCCCCAGCCGGTGCACCATGCCGATCCGGCTGATGTCATGCGCCGCGACGATCTGCTGGCCGATCCGCGACATGGTGGCCAGCGCCATGCTTTCGTAGCCTTCGTAGTCCAGGCAGAGCGTGGCGCGGCCCTGGGTATTGTTGCGGACCACCCCTTCGAACGTGACCAGGGCGCCATCGGCACCCTGCAGAATCCGGGCGCCCAGGGCGCGGGTATCGATGGCGTGGCGGGTCAGCCCGAACCAGTGGCCGCCTTCAGCGCTCACCCACGTTTCGGTGGTGGCGCCGCCGCTTACCGGCGGAAGGAAGGCCACCTCGTCGCCATCCTGGATGCAGACGGAGGGATCGGCAAACTCGCGGTTACGTGCCGCCACGATGCTGCGGGCCATAGGTCGCAACTCCGGAAACCGCGCCGCGAAGGTTTCGAAAACCGTATGCAGGCTGGCGCCTTCGGGGAACTCATGGTCGCCCGAGGCATCGCCCACCACGTCCTTCAGGTTCCCGAAAAACAGCACTCGCACGCGCATGTTGGAGGGTAACTTTCAGTCTAACAGACGGTTCCAGGCGGTGGCCCGTTGCAGCGTACTATTCCCCTGGCCGCGATTCACCGCGCCGGAGCGACCCGACGCCGCGTCTGCGAGCGATACAGGCGGGGAGTGACGCCGAATTCGACGCGGAAGGTGCGATTGAAATTCGAGAGATCGCTGAAGCCGCACTCCAGGCCGGCGACGGCTTGGTAGACGCGCCGCAAATGGTAGCGGCTGAGGCGCGCCTCGCGGGCCAACCCGGCGAGATGGTGTACTAAGCGCGTGGGAGCGCGTGAAGGGACACGGAGGCAAGATGTGGTATAATCCAGCCCTATACCTGGGAATCAGTCCGATTCGGGAGGTACCGCATGGTCCGCTGTCGCCCCGTCTCTTCCGGGATATTCCTGGCCCTCGTGCTGATCGGATGCTCAAAGGACAATCCCCCCTCGGCTACACAGGCTCCCCCTCCATCGCAGGCCGCACCCGCGGCGCCGGCTTCGAGCGCCGCTGTGTCCGCTCCGGCCCCGGCCGCTGCGGCGGCGCCAGCGCCTCCGGCCGCCGCGGCCGTTATTAAAACCGGAGACACCAACACTACCGGCGTGGCGGCTGAAGTTACGGAATGCTCGCGGAAAGACGGCGTGCTGAGCGTCAAGGTGCGCTTTCACAATACCAGCGCGGCGCAAAAGCGCCTCGATCTGATCGGCAGCCGTAACTACGAGAAGTATTACGTTACGGCGGCCAACAAGAAATATTTCATTCTGAAGGATTCCGAAGGAACGTACCTGACGCCGCAGGCGGACCAGTTTGGGAACCTGGGCGTGGACCTGGACGCGGGCGGGCAGTACACCTGGTGGGCCAAGTTTCCCGCGCCTCCGGCGGAGGTGAAGGAGGTCAGCCTTTACCTGGCGAACGCGGCGCCTCTCGAAGACATCCCGATTTCGGGACAATAGGTGCGGCTATGAGGAGACGGGCGGCAGTTTGGATGGTCACCTTGGTGGCCCTTTTGCCGTGCGCGGCTGCGGCCGCGAATGGGAAATACACCGATCCCGATTCGCCCGAGGTGGCGGCGGCTGCCCACGCGGCGCTGGCGCACGCCAAGATCCTCGATATCGTCGGCGTGACGCTGGGCATTCAGGCGGTCTTGAAGGACCTCAATGCAAAAGTGACGACGCAGCAGATTCAGATCGAGATCAACGCCGACGTGTTGTTCGATTTCGACAAGTACACGCTGCGTCCCGAAGCCGCGGAGACGCTGCATAAAGTCGGACTGGTGGTGGCGAGCTACCCGGGTGCTCCGCTGCTGATCGAGGGGCACACCGACGGCAAAGGGACGCACCCCTACAACATGAAGCTTTCCGAGGACCGCGCCGGGACGGTGAAGCAGTGGCTGGTGGCGAACGCCGGCATTGAAGCGTCGCGCATCCGGACGGCGGGATTGGGTGAGACGAAGCCGGTCGCGCCGAACACCAATCCAGACGGGAGTGACAACCCGCAAGGCCGACAGAAGAACCGCCGCGTGGAACTGACCCTGCAAACGCAGCAAACCAGGTAGACCAATCGGGGATGGCAAAGCAAGCGGCCGGATCAGGCAAACTCGCGCTCCGCATCGTACTGACGGTGGGCGTGCTGGTGGCTGTCATCGGCGCGTGTCAGGGATTCGCGCGGCTCGCGATCGTCAACTGGCCGGCGGCGCAGGCGCGGGTGATGGCGTGCCGAGTGGCGAGCGACGACACCGGTTCGCCCACCCGCTACTTCGCCGAAACCGAACTGCGGTACACCGTGAGTGGGACGGACTACACTTCCAAGACGGTGCCCGGTGGCGGGACGTATCCGGCGGCAAGACGGCTGGCGGACCGCTATCGCGTGGGGACCGAGCACCCGGTCCGCTACCGCCCCTCGGACCCGCGAGAGATTTACGCCAATGCCGGCTACACACTGGATTTCTTTCTAACGCCTCTGATTCTGACGGGGCTGGGGCTGGCGATCGCGGCCGTTTCATTGATGGTGATGGTCCCTGGCCGGCCGGCGAAGCAGCGCGACTCGAAGCATGGGTTGAAACTGTTGGGTTGCGTTTTTCTGCTGGCGGGTGCCGCTTGCCTGCTCATGGGAGCGCGGTTCGGCTACTTGACGCACGTGATGCTAACGACTTGGCCGGCAATCGGCGCGCAGGTGGCTACCAACCGGATTCATCGATATGCGGTGCGGGGCGATGCCAACCGCCCCGACGCCGAGCACTTCGAAGTGATTGTGGAATTCCGCTATTCCGCTGGGGGCCGGCAGTATCTCTCGCCCTCGTCGAAGGACTTCACCTCTTCGAAAGAGGCGTTGGCGGCGGTGGCCGCAGTGGCGCCGGGGAGCCTGCAACAGGTTCGGTACAACCCGGCCGATCCCAACGAGATTGCCTTCGGCGTCGATTCGGAAGTATGGCTCGGGTGCTACATCTTCCTGGGAGTGGGCGCGGGCCTGGCGCTGCTTGGCGCCGTATTTGTGCTGTTGCCACGCCGGAAGCCGGCCGCTCCAACCGGGCGGAAGGTGGCCGGGAAGCCGCTCCGGAAACCCAGGGGATCGACCGCCTGAAGGGAACGATGCCACGCCCCGGGCCCGCGGCAGCGCAGCGCGCCTTCTCGTCCGTGTCAAAATCAACCTATGAACCAGGACCAACTGCGACTGCTGCTGGAGCAGGTTCGCGCGGGCGAAATCGAAATTGAGGGGGCGCTCACGCGCATGCGCCATCTGCCCTTCGAGGATCTCGGCTTCGCCAAGGTGGATCACCACCGCGCCCTGCGCCACGGCATCCCCGAGGTGATTTTCGCCAAGGGCAAGACTTGCGACCAGGTGGTCGCCATCGCCGAGCGGATCCTGGAGCATGCGCCCAATGTGCTGATCACGCGCGCCGACCGGGCCTGCGCCGATGCGGTCGTGGCGCGTCTGCCGGGGGCCGACTACCTGCCGCTCTCCGGGGTGATCCGCTTCTGGCGCGACCGAACTATTACCGGCAAGGGCCTGATCGCGGTGGTCTGCGCCGGGACCAGCGATATGCCGGTGGCCGAAGAGGCCCAGGTGACCGCCGAGGTGATGGGCAACCGCGTGGACACCATCCACGATATCGGGGTGGCCGGCATCCACCGGCTGATGCAGAACCGTGAGCGGCTGACCGAAGCGCGGGTGGTGGTGGTGTGCGCGGGGATGGAAGGCGCCCTGCCCAGCGCGGTGGGCGGGCTGGTCTCGTGCCCGGTGATCGCGGTGCCCACCAGCGTCGGCTACGGCGCCAGCTTCCACGGGCTGGCGGCACTGCTCGGCATGCTCAACAGTTGCGCCAGCAATGTGACGGTGGTGAATATCGATAATGGATTCGGCGCGGGCTACGTAGCCAGCCTGATCAATCGGCTGTAAGCGCGGGAACCTCGACCCAGGCGCGCTTCTTCCAGGACTCGACGCCTTTCTCGGCAAGCTGCACGCCCTTAGCGCCCTCCAGCAGGCCCCAGCGGAACGGCTCGTCCTTCACGATGTGGCGCAGGAACAGCTCCCACTGGCGTTTGAAGGCGTTGTCGAAGGTGTCCTGCTCGGGCACCTTCTGCCAGCCCTCGAAGTAATTGAGCGGGCTTTCGACATCGGGATTCCAGACGGGGCGCGGGGTGGCGCCATAGGGCTGGATCCAGCAGTGCCGCAGGCCGGCCACGGCGCTACCCAGCGAGCCATCCACCTGGAGGGTGAGCAGGTCGTCGCGGCGCACGCGCACGCACCAGGAGGAATTGAAGTGGGCCACTATCCCGCCGGCCAACTCGAAGGTGGCGTAAGCCGAATCTTCGGCGGTGCAGGCGTAGGGCTTGCCGGATTCATCCCAGCGCTCCGGCACGTGCGTGGCGCCCAGGCAGGACACGGCTTTCACCGGACCGAAGATGTTGTCGAGCACGTAGCGCCAGTGGCACAGCATGTCGATGATGATGCCGCCGCCGTCTTCGGCGCGGTAGTTCCAGGAGGGACGCTGGGCCGGCACGCGGTCGCCCTCGAACACCCAATAGCCGAATTCGCCGCGCACCGAGAGGATGCGGCCGAAAAAGCCCAGCTTGATCAGCGTTTGGAGCTTCATCAGGCCCGGCAGCCAGAGCTTATCCTGCACCACGCCGTGCTTCACGCCGGCATCGCGGGCCGCGTGGTAGAGCGCGAGCGCCTGGGAGAGGCTGGTGGCCACGGGCTTTTCGCAATAGATGTGCTTGCCGCGGGCGATGGCGGCGAGGACGGCCTCGGCGCGGCGCTCCGTGGTCTGGGCGTCGAAGTAGACGGAGTAAGCGGGGTCGGCCAGGGCCGCGGCCAAGTCGGTGGTCCAGGGCAGGCCACCGCATTCGGCCGAGATGGCCTCCAGTCTGGCGCGGCTGCGGCCCACCAGCAAAGGGTTGGGCAGGATGGTTTCGGAGTCGCTCAGCCTGACGCCGCCCTGCTGGCGGATGGCCATGATGGAGCGGCGCAGGTGCTGGTTGAGCCCCATGCGGCCGGTCACGCCATTCATAATGATGCCGACGGTGTGGACGGTTTGCGCGCTCATTGTGGGTTACCCGGCTTTTCGGTGCATTGCGGGCGCGCGCCCACGGGCAGCGGCGGAGCTTCCACGCCGGCACGCGGCAGAGTGCCGTCCAGTTCCTGATGCCAGTGGGCCACGTCGCCGGCCGGGCCGTAGCAGTAAATCATCCGCATGGGCGAGGGGCCGGTGTTGGTGAGCTGGTGAAAGACGCGGTGGGGGATGTAGACGGCCTGGCCTGCGTGTAGTTCACGGCGCTCCTCACCCAGGCACATTTCCCCGTGGCCTTCGAGGATGAAGTAGATTTCCTCCTGCTCCTGGTTATGCCAGGGCACCTGGCCGCCGTTGGGTTCCAGCGTGACGTGCCCCATAGAAAAATTGGACGCCTGAATGGGACTGGCGCCTCCCACCAGGTTTTGCGTGCGGCGGCGGGCCGGATAGGTGCGGCCGGCGACGAGCGAAAGGTCGGCGATGGTCATCTCGATTCGTCATTCTAACAACCGGCGGCGGGGAGTGCGGCGGACCGTTCCCGTGCGCAGCCCATTGCCACGCCGCCTGCGCCGGAGTGCGCGGGGGTGCGCGGGCGAGACTGCCATGGTCTGTATGCACCGATGCGCTCGCCCGGATTGCACGTCTACTTACTAAGATTGGCTTGACATTCCTGTCATTTACGATGCAGTAATCGATTGCGAGGTCCCTGGCGGGGACCTATAATTAAAAGTGTACTAATGCCGATCCGGTTGGCGGCGATGATTCAGCCGTGCGGGCATTGATTCACAGCCAGTCCGATACTCAGCGATCCTGCGGCCGAGGCACATCGGATACCGAAACATCCCCATCCGGAAGGCTCAGACACTTAGGGCTCGCAGCGCGGCTGGCGCCGTCCCGGAGGGAAGCATCGCGCGGATGGATAAGATTCGGGAGTCAGCCGGCCGCACGCGGGAAAGTCTCGCCGGGCGGAAGGTTTGCGCATGTAGGGACGGACTGGCCCGGCAAATATTGCTATCTGACTCAAAACTTTTTGAAAGACAGTTGCCTGTTACGCATCTCCTGGAGTATGTGTCCTTCGCGCCGGGCTACTGGCGCGTATGCCGGCGCGGTCCGCGATGCCAAAGGGACGGAGTTGGAACCGATGGCGATTCAGGGCCGGGGCGATCATTGTGCGCCGATGGGCCGGACCCTATGGCCCTATCCGGTGGCCGGACCAGGCAAAACATTTTCCATGGCGACTAAGTCAGGAGGAAGGAGGGAGTTAGTAAGGGGCAAGCAATTTAACTTACATTGGCGTTTGGTGTGCATGTAATATAGTTAACCCGACAATTGATTGGTACCGCCGCCCCGGCCGCTGAAATCGGCACGGGCGGGATGCGGGCGATTGATTGGCGGCAGAAAGGGTGGAGGATTGTATGATTTACGAAGAGTCGCAACAGACAAATACGGGGGCGCAGCCGCGCGTGTTTCTGCAGCCGCTGGCGGCCCCATCGATCCTGGGGTTGTTTGGACTCGCAGGATCGACGTTCATGGTTGCCGCCGACATGGCGCATTGGTTTGGCAACACGGAAACCACGTTGTTGCTGGTGCCGTTTGCGGCAATATTCGGTGGGCTGGCGCAGTTCCTGGCCGGCATGTGGGCCTACAAGGCCCGTGACGGAGTGGCTACCGCGGTCCACGGCATGTGGGGAGCATTCTGGATGGCCTTCGGCGCCCTGACGCTGATGATGTCCAGCGGCAGAGCGGCAACGCCGGCCGGCCCCCTGTTTCCGGCGCTGGGATATTGGTTTGTGGTGCTGGCGGCCATCACCTGGGTTTGCACGTGCGCCGCTACCGCCGAAAATAAGGCCCTGGTGACGACCCTGGCCTTTCTTTCCGCTGGATCCACGCTGTCGGCTATCGCCCTGCTGGTAGGCAGCGACGGGTTATTGATTCTGTCCGGCTATCTGTTCATCATCTGCTCGATTGCCGCCTGGTATACGGCCAGCGCGCTGATGCTGAATGAAGCGTTCGGACGGGAAGTTTGGTCGTTGGGCAGGAGCACCCAGGCCCGGCAGATGCCGGCGATTACCGTGGGAATCGGTGAGCCTGGCGTGATTCGCGGTCAGGCGTAACCGCAAGCTTAGGGAACGTTAGGCTTTTCCCGCCGCCGCGCGCGATTGCCGCCGATCCAGGCCGCGAAACCGAGGGCGATCAGAAGCCCGCCGAATTCCAGGGCGTTGATCGGCCCTACCGGTTCGGCCTGGTTGCGCACGACGGTTAGCATGAGAAGCGCCAGGGGAAAGACGCCCACGGCCACCGCGCCCGCCAGGCCGCCAGGCACGCGGTACGGCCGTGGCAATTCCGGCTCCCGGATGCGCAAGGCCACCAGGGCGGCGAATTCCAACAAAATACTCAAACCAGTCAGCAACACATCCAGCATTATCAGCTTGGTGAAACTGAATTGCAAAGCGGCAGCCCAGGCGATGGAACAGACCACGATAGCGGCCCAAGGCGCGCCGGTCCGAGCGTGGCGGCGGGCCAGGAGTTTCGGCAGGTAGCCATCTCCGGCCATCACCGCCGGCAGACGTGAGAGCGCCATGGTGAGCGCGTTCAGCGTGCCGGAGGCTCCGATCATGCCGCCGATGGTGATGGCCATCGCCAGAATGCCGCCGGCTACACCTCCCACAATCGCCCGGCCGACATCGGCCCATCCGCCCGTGGACCAGGCGTTGGGGTTCAAGCCGGTAGCCGCCACCGCGGCGATGGGCAACACGTAACTCGCCGCCACCAGGCCCACCGCGCCCGCCATTGCCAGCGGGTAGGTGCGCCGCGGATTTTCCACCTCGCCGGCTACCGTGGAGGTATTATCCCAGCCCATGTAGTTCCATAGCGCCACCAGGATTCCTCCCAGCAAATCCACATTGCGCAGCGCAACGTGCCTGTTGGATGCGCCGCCTGGAGCCACCCGGTGCGCCAGCGCGCAAACCGACAGCACGGCGAACGGCGCCAGCAGCACGAGGCCCAGCAGGATGGAGCTGTCGCCGATGGCGCGGGCGCCGAGCAGGTTCCAGGCGGCCGCCGCGGCCACCAGGGCCACGCCGATCCAATAGCCCCGCGCGCCGGCCGTAACCGCGGGCGCAAAATGGCCCAGGTATCCGACGAACAGCGTCGGGTAGATGGCCATATCGAAGATGCTGCCCACCAGCGAAAGCCAAGCCTCCTGAAATCCCCAGAACGGACCCATGGCCCGATCCGCCCAGGCGTAGTAGCCCCCCTCTTTGGGCAGCGTGCTGGCCATTTCGCTGACCATCAGGGCGGTGGGCAAGGCCCAAATCAGCGGCGTCACCAGCAGAATCAGGATGGCGCCGGTGTAGCCGGCCTTCGAGACGATATCCTCCAGGCCGTAGGGGCC
>DATJRE010000429.1:0-10254 GCA_035505095.1 Bryobacteraceae bacterium
TGAGGTGATAGACCTCCCAGCCGGCGAAGTGGGGACCGGAAATCTCCCACTGTTGGCGCGTTCCGTCGGCGGTCAGGATGAACGCGCCCTTGCGCGTTCCGACGAGTACTCTGACTTGGCTCATTAGGCTTTACTCCTCCAAAGGTAGGACTTTACTCGCAGTTCAGCATCCAGGGTATTCCAAACCGATTGACCAGCATACCGAATCGGGTAGCCCAAAAGGTTTTCGACGAGTGGCATGCACACGGACCCGTTTTCGGCCAAAGCCTGAAGGATGCGCTCGGCCTCTGCCGGATGGTGGACGCCGATATTCACCCAGCAGCCCTTGGTGGCTTCGTAGCGGCCGGGACGCGCGTCGGACCCGCGGGCGGGCATAATCTTACTGGCCCACTCCGCGGGCACGTGGCTTTCGGCCGGGGCGCCGGCGTGCGGGATCATGGCTTCGATTTTGCCGCCGAGAGTCTGCTCGTAGGAATGGAAGGCATCCTCGCATTGGCCGTTGAAGATCAGGTAAGAGTTGAGTTGCATCAGTATTCTCCCTGGATGCGCGCCCGATGCTATTGCGGCAGACCGGAAACCTCAATCACCGGCCGGATCTCCACGGTGCCCACCCGCGCTCCCGGAATCCGGCCGGCAATGCCGATGGCCTCGTCCAGATCCTTGGCCTCGACCATGAAATACCCGCCGAGCTGCTCGCGAGTTTCCGCAAACGGACCATCGGTGACCAGGCGCTTGCCCTCGCGCACCCGGACGGTGGTGGCGGTGGCAACCGGCTGCAGCGGGGAGGTGCTGACGAACTGCCCGTTGCGCTTGAGGTCGTTCGCCAGTTGCGTGGATTCCTGGTAGCAGTGCTGGCGCTCGCTCTGACTCAGGGCGTCCTCTTCCATGTAAATCAATAACATGTACTTCATTGGATTCCTCTACGATTATGTCGAACGGCGGGCGGGCAGATCGACATCGCGGCGCAAAAATTTTTAAAATTGGGTATGGCTGCCTGTGCCACCACGGCTGTGGAAGCGCTGTACCACTCGGACTGGGGCCGGATTGTGGCCACGCTCATCGGCATTTTCGGCGACTTCGACCTGGCGGAAGAAGCGGCACAGGAAGCCTTTGCGGCCGCTGTGGACCAATGGCCGTCGGCGGGGGTGCCCGACTACCCGCGCGCCTGGATCATTCAGACCGCCCGCCACAAGGCCATCGACCGGCTGCGGCGCCAGGCGCTGACCGAGGAAAAGCTGGCCGTCTACCGCACCAGCGGCCTGGTCCGGGAGGCGGAAGAGCCGGCTTACGGCGAGGGCCCCGGCGAAATTCCGGATGAGCGCCTGCGGTTGATCTTCACCTGCTGCCATCCGGCGCTGGCGCTGGAGGCCCAGGTGGCTTTGACGCTGCGTACGCTCTGCGGCCTGGAAACCGACGAAATCGCCCGCGCCTTCCTGGTGCCGGTGGCGACCATGGCGCAGCGCCTGGTGCGGGCCAAGCGCAAGATTCGCGACGCCGGCATTCCCTACGTGGTGCCCCAAACCAGCGATATGCCGGAGCGCATGGAGGCCGTGCTGGCGGTGATCTACCTGGTCTTCAACGAGGGCTACGCGGCCACGCGGGAGGGTCCGCTGGTGAGGACCGATCTATGCGCCGAAGCGATCCGGCTGGGCCGCCTGGTGCGGACGCTGATGGCGCCGCAGCCACCCGCCGCGGCCACGGCGCTGGTGGCGCTGATGCTGCTGCAGGACGCCCGTCGTGACGCCCGCCTGGACGAGGACGGCGACCTGGTGCTGCTGGAAGAGCAGGACCGCAGCCGCTGGGACCGTGCCCAGATCGCCGAGGCCCTGCCGCTGGTGGAGGAGGCGCTGCGCGGCGGACCCGGTCCCTTTGCGCTGCAAGCCGCCATTGCCGCCCTGCATTGCCAGGCGGCGCGCCCGGAAGACACGGACTGGCCGGAAATCCTGCGCCTGTACGACCTTCTGCAGCGCGTGGACCCGTCGCCCATCGTGGCCCTCAACCGGGCCGTGGCGGTGGCCTTCGTCGAGGGACCTGCAGCGGCGCTGGCCCTGATCGATGGGCTGGCCGCGGACGGCCACCTGGATGACTATCATTTGTTGCACGCCGCCCGCGCCGATCTGCTGCGCCGCGGCGGTGCGGGGGCGGAAGCCGCCAAAAGCTACCAGCGGGCGCTGGCGCTGGTGACCAACAGCAGCGAGCGCCGTTTTCTGGAGCGGCGGCTGCGCGAAGTGCAATCGCCGGCGGCGGCGGGGTGAGGGCGGCGCCGGGCGGGGCGAGGTCGAATATGACGTCGGGACCTACTCCGGTTTCGACATGGAGGGCGGCGCGGCGTCGGGGGCGCTGCCCCAGGCTCTATTCGGCGCGGGGCCCATGTTGAAGACCAGCGAGCCGCCATGGGCCATATCGGCGTGGGTGAACCACGGCCGGTTGAGCGGTTTGCCATTGAGCGTAGCGGACTGGATGTAGAGATTCCGCCCGGAATTGTTGCGGGCCACGATCGTGAAATCCTTGCCGCCGCCTAAGTGGATGGTCACCTGGTCGAACAGCGGGCTGCCGATGATATATACTGGCTCGGCCGGGTCCACGGTATAAAAGCCCATGGCGCTCAGGACATACCAGGAGGAAGTGGAACCCTGGTCGTCCATGCCGGGAAAGGCGAGGCCATAGCGGTCGCTGCCGTAAAGCAGCGTCAGTATCTTGCGGGTAAGTTCCTGGGTCTTCCAGGGCTGGCCGCCCCAATCGTAGTAGTAAGCCGACTGTTGATCGGGCTGATTGCCCTGAACGTACTGTCCGATCATGCCGGTGCAATCGCGGCAGATTCCCTTGGGATGATAGGGCGTGTTGAAGAAGGTGTCCAGTTTGGCGTCGAATTTCTCGCGGCCTCCGAGTAAGTTGATGAGGCCCTGCACATCATGCGGCACTAACCACAGCGTGGACCAGCCGGAGGCTTCCTTCATCATGAAGTTGTAATACGGCTCGAACGGGTCGAAGGGGGAGATCCAGTTGCCGTCGGCGGTCTTGCCGCGCATGAAGCCGACGGAGGAATCGAAGACATTGCGGTAATTGGTGGCACGCTTGAGGAACATCTGGCGGTCGTCTTCGCGGTCCAGTTTTCCGGCGTAGACCGAAAGCGAATAATCGTCCCAACTGTACTCCAGCGTCTTGGCGACCCCGGCATTGCCTCCGGCGTACGGAGGGCTGGGGTTGCCGTTGGGAATGAAGTCGGAGACCCAGCCTTTCTGCAGGTACTCGGCCAGGTTGCGGCGGGGGCCTTTGGTATCGGTGGCGTTCTTGCGCAGGTATTCGTAGGCCGCCTGATAGTCGAAGGGGATGCCGCGCTGCCAGTCGCCCAGGTACATCCACACGGCGTGGTCGCCGTGAAAGGAGGTCTGCATATAACCGGTCTCGCGGGCCTGGTCAAGCGTGGAACGCAGGATGTCCACCTTGACCTCCGGCTCCACCAGCGTCAGCAGAACCACCTGGTCGCGGCCGGTGTCCCAGAAGGGCACGGGGCCGTAGCGGTCGTAGGAGGCGGTTTTCAGTTGCCCATCCAGGCCGCGAAACTGGCCGCCCTTGCGAGCCACCAGGCGCGGGCTGGCGAAGGAGTGCATGAGGTTGGAGTAAAACAGCATGCGCTCGTGCTCGGTTCCGCCTTTGACTTCGATGGTGTCCAGTTTGCGCGCCCAGGCCTCTTCGGCGCGCTGGTGGACTCCGTCGAAATTCCAGCCGGGGTCCTCGTCCTGGAGCGCCTTCCGCGCCCCGTCGTAACTATCGGCCGAGGCCACCTTAACCAAGACCGGTTCGCCTTCGGAGGTGTCAAAATCCAGAAACACGCCGGCATACCGGCCGGACTGCGATTTTCCCCCGGGGGTGACGGTGTTGGAACCGAGCAGACCGCCGCGGCCGTTCTGCGAAGGGTTCTGGCAGAAGGTGCCGAACGACCGGAAGGGCTTGGAGAACTCGGCCACGAAGGCCGTGCGGGCGGTTCCTCGGGTGGAAGCGCCCGAAATCGAGCCGCGGATGGGCCGCTCGGCGTAACCCTGGACGGTATGATCATCCACGATTTCGACCGTGCCGCCGCCGCGGCTCATATCCATCACAATGTGGGCGCGCTCGCTGCGGGGGAAAGTAAACCGGTAGATACCCGTGAGTTCGGTGACCGTCATCTCGGCTTTCACCTTGAAATCATCCAGGTAAGCGGTGTAGTATCCCGGTGATGACTTTTCCTTACTCTTGTCGTAAACCGAGCCGGTGCGTTCCGGAGGCACGGTCCAGTCGCCGACTATGGGCATGACCACCAATCCGGCCATGGAGCTGGAAAACCCCAGCATGGTGCGATGCGTATAGTTATAAGACATCCCTACGCCGGCGGGGTAGGAAAGGTCGAGGTTCTTATTGATGGGACCCAGGTTCGTAATGCCATGGGGCAGCACGGCTCCGGGCGAGGTCATCCCGGTGTAGAGTTCCTCTCCCGGAGGCGGCGCGTTGCCGATGAGGACCTGGCGGTCTAAGGGCGCCGTGCCCACCAATCCATTGGCGTAATCGACGGGTTTTTTCTGGGAATGCGGATTGGCGGCCTGAAATCCCCAGGCGGCCAGGGCGCCGCAACCGAGCGCCACGATGATCCGGTATTTGTATCTGACAGTGATCGACATATGGCCCACTATTTACTTCCTAAATGTCACTTCCACGGGTTCCGGCTCGGGCGAGTTCGGAAAGCGCAGATGCACAACACCCTGCGCAAAATCGTACTGCGCGGGGTCCAAAGGTTGGCCCGCCACGGACACCGAGACCGGCGCGGAAGGCGCATCGATAGCGACAATCGAATTGGTCTCCGCAATGCCATCGGCCCGGAACCGCAACACGCCTCGCTCGTAACGCTCATCCCGCACGCGGCAAGCGGCGGCGATTACTCTGGCGGAGGACGAGTGCACGCGGTCCAGGTCCAAGAGCAACATCCGGCTTCCCGGCGAGATTACGATATCACGCCGCACTGCCAGCGAGGGATCGAAGAGGTTGAGGTAGCGGCCGCGCAGGGAATAGGGTTTGGCTTCGGGAACGGATTCCTCCAGTCCAGCGGCAATCGCGTAAGGGCCGCGGCGCAACACCAGCGTGGCGGTCTCGCGCCACGGCAAGCGAAGGAAAGCGGCGGCCTGGCGGACCGCGCGGCGGACGGTCTCGGCGCCATCCGGCTGGTACGTCAGCGCAGCAGGAGAAGCGTCTGCGCGAACCACCACACCGCGACCAACGGGACGGAGACCGCTGCCGACTTTGGGAACCTTCAGAACGTCAAACAGGTGCTCCCGCGGGGAGCGGTAGGCGCGCGGCGGGGTGTTCCACCATTCGCGCACCGCATTGTACGGGTCGCGGTCATCGTCCACTACCACTAGGGCGCCGCCCGCCTGCACCCACTTGGCCAGCGCTTCGTGAAACTCGGGGCTGGGCGGCTTCTGCCCTTCGTAAGTCAGCAGCAGCAACTTATAGCGATCGAGAAACCCGGGCGCGGTGGCGCTTTCGATCTGCACCGGTTCGACGGGGATGCCGCGTTTCAGAAGCGGCAGGGCGAGGCCAAAGAACGACCCCAGGTTGGGGTCCGAAGGTTGAGGGTCGGCGCGCTGAAACATCATGGTGTCGGAAATAAGCACGCCGATATGGTCCGTCCCGGCGTTCTCCCATCGCGCCTCGGGCTGCTTCATGTCGCCCAACGCCGAGATGACGGTTTGCAACTCGGTTTCATAGGGCTTGGGGATGCCGCCGCGTTGCGCCGGCCCTTGCGCGGAAACGGCCCGTAGCGCGTGCTGGCCATGGAAGATGCGGTCCGGCCAAGGCATGATTTCGTAGCGCCACACTTCGGGCTGAAGCAGCGACGCGGTGAGCGTATTTTCCCAATTGCGGCGGTAATCCTCCCAATCGTGATTGGGATTGTCTTCGATCGGGTCGTTCAGATACCACACACGGCGGCCGGAAGCGCGCACCAGGTTCTGCATGGCGCCGTATTCCAGAAAAGCGGTTTCGAAAGTTCGCTCTTTCAGGCGGCCTTCGTAAACGTTGGGCGTGCGCGCAGTGCCGGTCCAGACTTGCGCGATATAACCATCCGCGCCCACGTCGATAAGTGAAGATTCGGGACTTACAATGCGCCAGTCCGCGTAGTTCACCAGCGAATGGGTGGGCACATAGCAGGGAATCGTTCGGTGAGCGGCCTGGCCATATTGCTTGACAAACTCGAAGACCTGGGAAAGGGCGCGACGGTATAGATAATACTTGAGCTTGGAAGCGCGGTATTGAGCGTCCGGCGAGGAATTGGGCGGCTGCCAGTCCTCATGGTAATAAGACTGCCACTGGCGCTTGAAGTTATCCTCCCAACCGCCACGGGCCCAGAATTCCGGCTCTTCCAGGTAAATGGCCTGCGCGCCGGCATCCAGTGCGCGCTTCACACCAACCGTGAGATAGCGGCCATAGTTATCTCCGGGCGAAATGTAGGGAACAGTGGCGTTGCCGCCGTGCAGGATCATCTTACCATCGCTGGAAGTCTGGGCCTGGTCCCAGTGTTTCTCGCCATCGAACTGGCCGTTCAGATAGTCCTGATACTGTCCCCAGGCTACACCGGTCATTACCTGCACGATGTAACCGTGCTGTTGCCAGGTCTGAATGTTGCCGGGCATGCGGGGGCCAATGCCGTAGACCATGGCAACATCGGCATTGAGATTGGTTCGGGGAGACCAGGGCCCGCTGGTCTGAAAGCTCAAACGCTGGTCGGCGGCGCGATCGGCGAGCGGCTGCACCAACTGCGCCGAGACCACCGCGCAGAGCGGGATGGCAACCGCGGCGCAGCATCGAATCAACCGGTTGGGTGACATGGATTCTTGAGGGGCATTTTACTTAATTTCTACTGGGGCACGCGCTTACCGTTGAGCTTGTAGACTACTCCGCCTTTCATGACGAATTGCACGTGCGCCAGCTCGGTGATGTCGGCCAGCGGATCGCCGGCGGTAGCCACCACGTCGGCATAGCGGCCTTCCTGAATGGTGCCGATTCGATCCGCGACGCCGATCAAGTCGGCGGCTGAGCGCGTGGCAGCAACGATGATGTCCATGGCGGTCATGCCGTCTTTATGGAGCAGACCGAATTCGCGCAGATCGGTTCCTGGACCAACATCCGTGCCGAAGGCGATCTTGACCCCCGCCTTATAGGCCGCGGCCACCATCTTATCTTTGTATTGAACGGCCTCCCTTACCTTGGCCGCGGTATCGGGCGAGGTCTCCCCGGCGGCGGCGCGGTCGAAGGTGGACATGGCCACAACGATGGTCGGCACCAGGTATGCGCCGTGCTGCTTGAACAGCGCGAAGGATTGCTCATCGGCATAAGTGCCGTGCTCGATGGAATCCACGCCCAGGCGCAGGGAGTTATCGATAGCCTCCTTACCTTGGGCGTGCGCCGCCACTTTCATGCCCAGCGCGTGAGCGGCATCGACGGCCGCTTGGATTTCCTCGTTGGTCATGAGTTGTAAGTGGGGATTATCGCCGGTGGACATGACGCCGCCGCTGGGCATGATCTTGATCAGGTCTGCGCCGCGCTTATGGTGGTCGCGGACGGCGGCAGTTACTTCGACCGGGCCGGTTACCACCGAGCGCGCCAAGCGCAGCGGATCGAAGGGGAGGTTGGGATCGAGGGTGTTGGTGGGGTCGCCATGGCCGCCAATGGGGCTGAGCGGTTCGAGCGAAACCCACATGCGGGGGCCGGCGATTACGCCCGAATCGACGGCATGCTTGAGAGCGAGGTCGATGCCATCCGGTGCGCCCACGCTGCGGACTGCGGTGAAACCCTCTTCGAGGATCTGGCGCGCGGGAACGGTAGCGGCGAGTACGGCATCAAGATTGGTGCGGGCGCCCCGCTCGATCACCGCGCCGCGGCCTCCACGCCGTCCGGCATTGGCCATGTGCTTGTGGACGTCGATCAAGCCGGGCAAGACCGTCGCCTGGGAGAGATCGATGACTTCGGCGCCGGGCGGGGTGACGAACCCCTGCTGCACACCAGTAATCTGGTCGTCCTTGATGAGGATGGAGATTTGAGTGCGAGGCGGGCCGCCGCTGCCATCGATCAGGCGGCCGGCGTGGATGACGATATCCTTGGCGAATGCGCCGGCGGGCAGCACACAAAGGCAGAGCAGGCGCGCCAGAGGTCGCTTCATCAGAACCTCCCCATACAGTTTGAATTCAATCCTAACACCCGGCGTTGGTAAACTGAGGGAGGAGCCGCGTGGGCCTGCGGGCGCCGCGGCTGGAACGAGTTTACTGGCAGGCCATCCTTCCATGCGGCACGAATCCACCAGACGCGGGTTTCTCTTCGGCGCGGCGGCATTGGCGGCGCACAGGGCGCGCGGGCAGGCACAGGACCAGCCGGTTTTTTCCACCGACGTGAAAGTGGTCAACGTGCTGGCGACGGTGCGGAGCAAGACCGGGGCGCTGGTGGGCACCCTGAACCAGGACGATTTTGCGCTCTCCGAAGACAAGCGGCCGCAGACCATCCGGTACTTCTCGCGCGAGACGGACCTGCCTCTGACCCTCGGCCTGATGGTGGATACCAGCGGCAGCCAGCGGCGCGTGCTGGACGCCGAGCGTGGCGCCAGCCTGCGGTTCCTGGACCAGGTGGTGCGGCCGAACAAGGACAAGGTTTTCATCATGCAGTTCGATAGCGCCGTGCAGATGCGCCAGTCGCTAACCAACCTGGTTGGCAAACTGGACGATGCGCTGGCGTATGTGGACTCGGAGACCATGAGCCAGTTGCGGATGCAGGGCGGCGGCGGGACGCTGCTATACGACGCGGTGGCGCAGGCATCCAACACGGTGATGAAGAAGCTGACCGGGAGGAAAGCGCTGATTGTGCTGTCCGATGGCGTGGACTACGGCAGCTACGGCACATTGAAGGATGCGGTGGAAGCGGCGCTGAAGGCCGACACGCTGATTTATTCGATCCTCTACTCCGATCCGGGCGCCTATGGACTCTTCGGCGGCGGGGGCGAGGGCAAGGGCGTGCTGGAAGACATGTCCAACGAGACCGGCGGAAGCTTTTTCGAAGTGACCAAGAAGAAGCCGGTGGACCAGACGTTCGAGATTCTGGAACAGGAGTTGCGGACGCAGTACAACCTGGGCTACGTGTCGGACAAGCCCGTGACCATCTCGGAATTTCGCACCATTCAACTGACCGCCAAACAGAAAGGCCTGGTGGTGCAGGCGCGGCGTGAGTATTGGGCGCAGCGCTAGGCGGGTTGCGGATTACGTTTTGAGGGTGTGAACCATTTGGTGGCGCCGGCGGCGCGGCCACCCGTACCGATCGGGCCGAATCGGTCCGGAGTGTGGCCCGGAAGCAGGCCAAGAATTACCGCCATGCGGGCGCAGAGCCAAAAGGCCCTCAGACTATGATGAAAGTAGGGTAAACGTCATGGCAAGTTTCAACTGGTCGCAATGCCCCGCCGTAGAGAGCGTTCCCGGCAAGGTCAGTGGCACGTGGGTGTTCAAAAACACGCGGATGCCGGTCTCCATTGTGTTTGAGAACCTGGAAGCCGGAGCCACCGTCGATGAAATCATGGAGTGGTTTCACCTGACGCGGGAACAGATTGTGAGTGTACTTGAATTTGCGGCGCGAAGTCTCGACCCATTCCCGCCTCCGCAGCAGTCGCCCACATCCGCGGCAAATGCTCATACTGTTTGACCACAGCACACCGGCCCCGCTCCGACACGCACTGAAAGGTCACGTGATTGTTGAAGCCGTTGAACGCGGATGGGAAAGGCTGGCGAACGGCGCTCTGCTCGATGCCGCCGAGGCGGCAGGCTTCGAAGTGTTGGTGACCGCAGACAAGAACATTCGGTATCAGCAGAATCTGACCGGTCGGAAAATTGCAATCGTTGTGCTTGGAAATGCCCAGTGGCCCGTCTTGCGCCGGTATGTCGAAGGGTCCCCTATTGGCACCGAAGCGCGCTCGATGCCTCCACCGCCGCGGCCCGGCGGGCGGGCAGATAGGTGGCGGCCAGGGCGATGGCGGTGATGCCGGCGGCCACTACGGCGAAGGTGGCGGGATCGAAGGCTTTCACGCCGAACAGCAGGCTGGCCAGCACGCGGGTGATGCCGAAGGCCGCCAGCAGGCCGGCCGCTACGCCAATCAGGGCCAGCTTCAACCCACCCAGAATAATCAGCTTCATGACATCCGGGCGGGCCGCGCCGAGGGCCACGCGGATGCCGATTTCCTGCATGCGCTGC
>DATJRE010000430.1:0-8367 GCA_035505095.1 Bryobacteraceae bacterium
TTCCATAACCCGCACACCACCGTAATCCGCGCCGGCTTCGGCATGTACAACGACTTACAGGATGCCCTGGGTTACCGCACCGATCAGAACGCTCCCTTCAACCCTACTTACAGTCTTCCGAATGCCGTGGTTTCCACACTACCCCTCTCGCCTTCCGCTCCGGTCCCCTCCACCGCCAAGCTCGTCCCCGGCGGCGTGCAGCCGGATCTGAGAACCCCCACCCTGGTTTCCTGGTCGTTTCGCGTGGAGCAGGCGCTGGCGGCCAATACCGTGCTCACCCTGGGATACGTGGGATCGCACGGCTACCATGAGCTGATCGGGATCGACGCCAATGAGCCTTTCCCGGTCATTTGCCCGGCCGCTCCCTGCCCGGCCACTTATCCCAGTAACTTTCCCGCCGGAATCGCCGGTACGCCTGTTCCGGCGGGAACTTACTACGTGCCCACTTCGACCCGTGCCAATCCCACCCTGGCCAATACGTGGACTTACTTCTCCGAAGGCGACAGCTCCTACAACGCCTTACAAGTGGACTTGAACCATCGCTTCAGCAGCGGCCTTGCTTTGCGAGGAGTCTATACCTGGTCCAAGACCCTCGATGACGGAGACTCCCTGAATTCCACCACCTCGGGCGGCGAGCCGGCCCTGGCCTCGAATCCCTTCGACCTGCGCGCCGACAAAGGACTTGCTAACTTCGACGTCCGCAATGTCGCCGTAATCAACGCCAGTTATCAGTTACCCTTCGGCCCGCAAAAGCATTTCCGGACCGCCAGTACCGGCGCCGCCAAGGCCATCGCCGCCGGCTGGACCATCAATTCCATCGTGACCCTGCAGGGTGGTTTCCCTTTCACGCCTCAGCTCAGTTACAACCCGTCGAACAACGGCGATACCCGCAATCCCGTGCGCCCCTTCGTGAACCCGGCCTTCAGCGGCCCGGTAATCCTGGGCAATCCCAATCAGTGGTTCAACCCAGCCGCTTTCCTCGCGCCGCCCAATAACAGCGGTTTCTACGGCAACCTTGGCAGGGATACGCTCATTGGCCCCGGCCTGGCCACCTGGGACCTGTCGGTTCTGAAGGACACGCCCATCCGCGAAAGCCTGAACCTCCAGTTCCGCGCGGAGTTTTTCAACGTGTTGAACCACCCGAACTTCAATACGCCCAACGCGGTCGTGTTCACTCCCTCGGGAGTCTCCCCCACCGCCGGCGTCATCACCAGCACCGCCACCACGTCCCGGCAGATCCAGTTCGGGCTGAAGCTGCTCTGGTAGACACCAGGCATCAAGGGCACTTGAACAGCCGCACCGCCTCGGCACTGGAAGGCGCCGGTTTGTATTCGTGGCCGTCGAACCGGAAAGCCGTGCGGGAAGTCTTGGCGGAGCGTCCCGCCGGTCGGGCAGAGTCACTTCGTGGCACCGGTTGGTCCGGACGCCCGCGGTGTACGACAGCATTCTTCCACTTTGGAAGTCTCCATCCGGGAACGCCTCGGGTAAGCAGAATCGTGCCGCCGTACTCGTTGACGTGAGGCTCGCAGCCGTCCATGTCCAGGATGGCATCGTCGCTCACGGCAGAAACGAAATGCCCCCGAAACACCGCTCCCACGGACCAACGTCCGCCCTTACCGAACGTGTACGCCGGGCAGCCCGATCGGCATTCCACCCCATTACCGGTGGCGACCTGTCCGGGACAAACCGACTCCGGCAGCTCGACTGCGCCGGCTTGCCGCAGGTCCTGGTTGTCGGTGGGAAAAATCGTCTCGGGCGGAGCCGATTGCGCCCAAGTGGCGGAGCCGGCCGCCAGTACTAGCATCACCCAGCGCATCTGCACCGAGTCGACCGCTTCAGCCCCCGCGAAAGCTTCGGGTCGGTCCCCGCGCCCACCTTCACGCCGGCCAGTAGTTTTCCTTCTTCACGCTCGCCTTCGGAAACCCCGCTCGCTCCAGAACGCCCTCCATGTTGCCGATCATGTGCGGGTTGCCGCAGAGGTACACGGTGCTTGAAGACGGTGTGAACTGCCAGGCATCCAGGTATTTGCGCGCCACGTCTTCGGCGCGTCCCCGCTCGCCCTGCCAGCCTTGGTCGAGCCACGGGCGGCTGATCGTCGGGACGTATTCCAGCCAGCCCAAAGCCTGCGCGTAACCCGCCAGCTCCTCGCGATAGCCGAATTCGGCTGCCCCGCTCGCTGCTTGCAAGATGGCGATCCGCAACGGCTCCGCGCCCCCCACAGCTTCCTGCCTGGCCAGCCAGCGCACCATGCTCACGAACGGCGCCACGCCCGTCACTGTCGCCACCAGGAAATGGTTCGGCCTCCCGGGCTGCCGCTCCAGACTAAAGCGCCCCTTGGCCAACGGCCGGATGTACACTTCGCCCCCTGGCGGCACTTCGTAAAGATGCGGACTCAGTTTTCCGCCCCGCACCACCTCCAGGAAAAACTCGAGTTCGCAATCGTCGGGCGACGACGCCACCGAATACGGCCGCTCGATCAGCCGGTCCTCCGCGGCCAAACCGATCGTCACATACTGCCCCGGCAGAAAGGCAATCCGCTCGTCCGGCCGCACGCGCACAATCCACAGTTCGTCGGTGATGTCGCGGCGCTCGGTTACCACGCCTCGCAGGTGCTTTGGTCCCATCGCTGCCGCCAGCGGGTAATCCCGTCCCGTCCACCGCCGCGCTTACGCCAGGCTCCGGCCCGCCAGCCTTTCCAGTATCGCAATCGGCGCCCGCTCCGGTGAGGCCAAGGCTTCCCGGGGCACAATCAGCGTCTGCTCCAGAGCGAATTGGCCGGCTTCCACGGCATGCGGAACCACATCCGTAAAAACCATCCACGCCGAGCCGGGCGGAAATTCCAGCCGGCACTTCGGGCAGTTGGATTGGAATTCCGTACTGCGCTTGAGGTAGTCGTGAAACGTCAGCATGAACTCGTCGTAAGCCGGGCGCCTTGCGAACGGCAGCCGCAGGCGCCGCGCCAGGTTCTGCAAGCACCCGCGCGCCGCGATGCGCGCAAGTCCGGCGGCCGCGGCATACCGCGCCGCCAGCACCTCAAATGGGTCCGAAGTCACCCAGACGCGCGGCCGCCACGCATGGAAGTTATAGAAGATCCGAAGGATCAGCCCGCCCCCGGTAGGCCGCGTTGGAAAAGCATCCGTGTGCAGCAGGTCGTTGCGCTTCTTGAACGGCAGCGTCCTTCCGGCTTCTTCAATCGTCCGCAGGCTGGCGTAATCCGTACGCCACGCGCTCCGGTATCGCGGAAGCAGGCTCGCCGCAAACCCCGTCGCCGCCTCCGAGTAACGCCGCAGGATGGCGCGGACCCGCTCCCGTGTCGCGGCCGGCACTTTATCCAGGCCGCACAATTTGTCCTGCCGCGGCTTGTAGGAAATGTTCTTATGATGGCGGCTGCTCTGCCGGATATTGCGCATCAGGTCGCATTCTTCCTCGCTCAACCCCACCGGCGCATCCGGCCACACCAGCACTTGGCCCGCTTCCAGGACTTGGTGAAAATCGATCCTTTCGGCCACTTCAACCGCTGGCATTTTCGAGACTCCTCAGTCGAGAGTAGGCCGCCCAAACCACCGCCGAATCCGGTATTTCACCTATGCCTGCGCGAATCCGTATGCCCCGTCACCCAACCCTGCGGGGGACTGCCGGTGCCCGTACAATTCGCCCCTCCGGAAGTCATTGCAGGGCCTCAAAATTCTCCTCTTGACTCCAATCGCAGATTGCAATAGTATGATTGCAGATTGCAATATGAGGCTCGGCGAAAAAATCCGGTACCTGCGGGAAGTGGAAGGCGCACTGCGCGGCTTGGACCGCGAATTGTCGCAGCAGGAGTTGGCCCGCCTGGTCGCCAAAGAACTCGGCAAACCCATCAGCCAGAGCTATCTTTCGCAAATCGAAAACGGTGCGCGGCCCCACCTCACCAATTCCACGCGCATGTTGCTGGCGCGTTTTTTTAAGGTGCATCCCGGCTACCTGGTGGACGATCCGGAGGGCTACCAGAACGAACTGATTTCCGATCTCGGGGCCCTCGAAGACAAGTTGGACCTGTGGCTGGTGAGCGGCGCGGAGCGCTTCTGCCGCGATGCCGATTTGCATCGCGCCCTGCTCACCGTGGCGCGTCATTCGGATTCTCGGATGTGCCTGGTGTTGTTAGGAACCATTTTGGAAAATCCGGGGCTGGCCGAGCGGCTGATGGAAGTCTTGCGGCCCGCCGCGCCCAGCCCTTCAGCC
Source organism: Bryobacteraceae bacterium (assembly GCA_035505095.1). Classification (GTDB taxonomy): domain Bacteria; phylum Acidobacteriota; class Terriglobia; order Bryobacterales; family Bryobacteraceae; genus JOPF133. The sequence goes on from DATJRE010000430.1 coordinate 4,222, forward strand.
CCGAAAAGCAAATCGAGGAGACACTGATGACCTGGTCGGATTTCTATCTCTTCTGTTTCCTGGTGGGGTTCGGCTTGAGCGCGCTGGCGCTTTTGGCCGGCAGCGCGCATTTGCATTTGCCGCACCTCCACCTGGAACACGGCCTCCATGTTCCGCACCCTGCACGAGCGGGCGCCTGCGCACGGGGATCCGGTTTGTCCTGGTTCAATTTCGGCACCATCGCCGCCTTCCTGGCGTGGTTCGGAGGCACGGGCTACCTGCTGAAGCATTATTACCACGTGTGGTTCGTGTTGGCGCTGGGAGTGGCCACTCTAAGCGGCATTGGGGCCGCTTCGGTGGTGTTCTGGTTTCTCGCCAAGGTGCTGATGGCGCGCGAACAGGCGCTCGACCCGGCGGATTACGACATGGTGGGAGTGTTGGGCCGGTTGAGCATCCCCATCCGCGCCGGCGGCACCGGTGAGTTGGTCTACTCGCAGGAGGGTACCCGGCGCGTTTCGGGCGCCCGCAGCGAGGATGGCGTCCCCATTCCGAAGGGCGCCGAGGTAATGGTCACGCGATACGAGAGAGGCATCGCGTATGTCCGGCCGTGGCAGGACCCCGCGGAGGAGTTGGAATTGAAGCAGTAGCAGTGCCGGCGAGGCGTGGCCTCGCCCAAGGAGAAAGCGAAAAAGTTTATGCAAGATGCCAACCCGACATTCGTGATCGCCGGTTTGATGATTCTGGCGATCCTGTTCCTGATGGCCATGTTCGCCAAACTGTTCCGCAAGGCGGGACCGCACGAGGCCATCATCGTCTACGGATTTCGCGGCACGCGAGTGGTCAAAGGCCGCGGCACCGTCATCTTCCCCATGGTGGAAAGCGCCCGTGGGCTTTCGCTGGAGCTGATGTCGTTCGACGTCGCACCGAAACAGGACCTCTACACCCGTCAGGGCGTGGCGGTCACGGTGGAAGCCGTGGCGCAGATCAAGGTGAAGAGCGACCCGGAATCGATTCTCACCGCTGCCGAGCAGTTCCTCACCAAGGCGCCGGATGAGCGCGAAGGATTGATCCGCCTGGTGATGGAAGGCCATCTCCGCGGCATCATCGGCCAGCTCACCGTGGAAGAGATCGTCAAGCAGCCGGAGATGGTGGGCGAGCGCATGCGCTCTACCTGCGCCGACGACATGAACAAGATGGGCCTGGAGGTCATCTCCTTCACCATCAAGGAAGTTCGCGATAAGAACGAATACATCACTAACATGGGCCGGCCCGACGTGGCGCGCATCAAGCGCGATGCCGACGTAGCGGCGGCCGAAGCCGATCGCGACACCGCCATCCGGCGCGCGGTCGCGGCCCGCGAGTCCGCCGTGGCCAAGGCGCAGGCCGACCAGGAACGCGTGCTCGCCGAAACGCTCTCGCAGACCAAGCAGGCCGAAGCGCAGAGAGATCTGGACACCAAGAAGGCCGTGTACCTCGAGACCGTCAAGAAGCAGCAGGCGCAGGCGGACAAGGCCTATGAGATCCAGACCAACGTGATGCAGCAGCAGGTGCGCGCCGAAGAAGTCACCATTCACCAGGTGGAGAAGGAACACGAGGTCAAAGTGCAAGAGGCCGAAATTCAGCGCCGCGATCGTGAGTTGACCGCCACCGTGCTGAAGGCCGCCGAGTACGAACGCCGTCGCATTGAAACCCTGGCCGAGGCCGAAAAATCGCGCCTGACCATGGAAGCCGAAGGCAAGGCCTCCGCAATTCGCGCGCAAGGCGAGGCGGAAGCGGAAATCATCTTCAAGAAAGGCGAAGCCGAAGCCAAGGCCATGAACGTGAAGGCCGAGGCATACCAGCAATTCAACCAGGCCGCCATCGTCGACAAACTGATCACCGGCCTGCCCGATATCGTCAGGGCGCTGGCCGCGCCCCTGGCCAACGTAGACAAGATCACCGTGATCTCCACCGGCAACGGCGACTCCGCCGGGATGAACAAGATCACGGGCGATATCACCAAAATGGCGGCGCAGATTCCCGCGCTCTTCGAAACCCTTTCGGGCATGCCGCTGGCCGACCTGTTTGCCAGTGTGCGCAAGATCGGTGAGACGTCACTCAAGCCCGGCGAGCAGCCGACTAAGCCCGACGAGCGAGCCAAGGGAGCCGCGGCACAGTAAGTGGATTCGGCGAGGCGGGACCGCGTGGGCGGCCCGCCCGCCCAAAGAACATGCAATGGAGGGTAAGTAAATGGCACTTTTAGAACGCGTATCAACTTTAATCCGGGCCAATCTGAACGACCTTGTGGACAAAGCCGAAGACCCGGAAAAAATGATCAAACAAATCATCCTGGACATGCAGAACCAGTTGCTCCAGGTCAAGACCCAGGTGGCGATCTCAATTGCCGACCTGCACGTCCTGGAGAAGAAGCAAACCGATAACCAGGAAAGCGAAAAACAGTGGCTGCGCCGTGCCGAGCTGGCCGTCGATAAAAAGGACGATCCCCTGGCCCGCGCCGCCCTGGAACGCTCCATGAGCTATAAGGGTATGGCCGAGAGCTTCCAGCAGCAGGTGGAGGATCAGAAAGTGCAAGTCGAAAACCTGAAGACCGCGCTTCTCAAACTCCAGCAGAAGCTGGTGGAAGCGCAGACCAAGAGCGACATGCTGGTGGCCCAGCACCGCCGCTCCCGCGCCATGGGCAAGGCTACCGATGCCTCCATCGCCATCGGCGGCGACTCCCATTCCGCGGCCTTCGATCGCATGAAACACAAGGTGCAGCACACCGAAGCTGCCGCCCAGGCCAAGGCCGAGCTGGTGGCCGACGACGTGGACGACCGCTTCGCTGCGCTGGAAAAAGAAGGCGAGATCGACCGCCTGCTGGCCGAGATCCGCGCCCGCCGCAAAGCGTGACGTCGAGGGGCGGCCCCGTTTAACTCAACGGGACCGCTCCGCCCCAATTTCATGAGGATGCCATGCATCACCAAGCTAAAATCGACTGGTGGATCGTTGCAGCGGTCACCGTCGGTGTACTCATTCCGGCGGCCCAGGGTGCCTATTGGGTAGCCCCTCTGCCGCTGCTGATTCTGCTCGGTTGTTGCGCACCGCAGTCCTACGAAACTACAGCCGGGGGGCTGCTGATTCGGGCTGGCCTGGTGCGCCGCTTCATCCCCTATCGCAGCATCACCTTTATCGGACCGGGCAGCGGCCCGTATAGTATGGCGCTGTCGCTCGATCAGGTGAGGATCCGATACGGCCCGGCGTCGGAAATCGCCATCGCACCGGCCGACCCGGCGAGGTTTCTCGCCGATATCGAATCGCGCGCCGCGCACCTGCGCCGCCGCGGCCGCAACCTAGTCCCTGTCTTCGCATAAATCGAAAGATCGAAAGGTCATTTCATGGACAAAGTCTTCCACTTCGATTCACCCCGAGACCATTACCATGCGGATGCCTGCGTGATCGCCTGCTATGACGCCCGCTTCGACCTGGTCGTCCGCAAGTTCCTCAAGTACTATGGCATCGCCACCTACGACATGGTGAAGATTCCGGGGTCAGCCAAGGCGCTGGCATCGCCCGATTCCGAAGCGGTCCGCGATTTCGTCGTCCGCATGGTGCGCATCTCGCAGAGTTTGCACAGCGCCACGCGGGTCTTCTTAATTGGCCACAACGATTGCGGAGCGTACGGCGGCGCGCCTGCTGAGACCATCATTGCGGACCTCTTTCGCGCTGCCGTGGTTCTGCGCGGCGCCGAGCCTTCCATGGCCGTCGAATGCTACTTCGCCGATTTCGACGGAATTTACCAGTGCGGTCCGGCGCCCGCCGTTACAATAGCTCCATGACCAACCCATACGCCAAATTTCTGGACGGCCGCGACCCGCGCCAGACCATCGCCGCCACCGCGACGCGGTTGGCCGACTTAGTGGACCAGCTCGGCGCCGCGGGTCTGGAGCGCAGCACCGCCCCCGGAAAATGGCGCGCCCGCGAGATCCTCTGCCACCTGGCCGATTGCGAAGTGGCCTTCGCCTTCCGCCTGCGCCAGGCTCTGGCCGAACCGCGCCACGTGATCCAGCCCTTCGACCAGGAAGCCTGGGCCGTCCCCTATCCGGCGCTCGGCGCGCAGCAGGCTCTGGATACATTCGCTGCCCTGCGCTCCTGGAATCTGGCCCTGCTCGCCGCCACCCCCGCCGCCCT
>DATJRE010000431.1:0-2704 GCA_035505095.1 Bryobacteraceae bacterium
ATCCGGCTGGAAGGAGATCCACCGGCCGCGCCTGGCACTCTACCAGTCCTGGACCGCGAATATGGATGAAGGTTGGACCCGTTGGCTGTTGGAACAATTCGGCTTCGCCTACACCACCCTACATAATAAGGATGTCCAGGCTGGCGGGCTGCGCCAGAAGTTCGACGTGGTGGTCATCCCCGACCAATCCTCCGCCAGCCTGGAAACCGGTATCCGCAACCTGCCGCCCGAGTACGCGGGCGGCCTCGGTCCCAAGGGCGCGGACGCGCTGAAACGGTTTGCCGAAGCCGGGGGCACCCTGGTGTTTCTGAACAACGCCAGCGAATACGGCATCGCCCACCTGGGTCTGGCCGCGAAAACTGTGACCCCGCGCGGCGGCCGCGATTTCGAAGGCGGCGGCGACCGGCCCACCAGCGGCTCCAGCGAATTCTACTCGCCCGGTTCGCTGCTGAACGCCCGGATCGACACCCACAGCCCGCTCGCGTACGGGGTGCCGGCGGAGATCGCCATCTGGAGCGAGCAGAGTCCCGCGTGGGACACCCAACTCCCGGTGGTGGCGCGCTATCCCGATTCCGGCGTGCTGGCATCGGGCTGGCTGGTGGGCGAAAAAGTGATCGCCGGGAAGGCCGCGCTGATCGACGCCCCGGTCGGCAGCGGACGGGCCATCCTGTTCGGGATGCGCCCGCAATACCGGGCGCAAAGCTATTTGACCTTCAAGATGTTCTTTAACGCGATTTTGGAGTGAGGGAGGCGGCTCGGGGCCTTCCGTCGACTCGGTATGGGCGCTCCGGAAAGCCTGCTCAGTTCTGCAGCCGGGCGCTGATCCGCCAGTCGGCGACGGATCTGCCAGCCGGTTCGAGGTGCGGCTGCTACGGCTGGCCGGGTATATCTCCCTCGGGCAGATGTAGTTTGGCGGTGGCCGCATGGATGCCCTGCACGAGTTCCTCCGCGGCGCTGGCGGGAGAACCGGCGAGGTACGCAGCCCAGGTACGGCAGCCATGCGTGCTGATCGGGTGGCAGCCGGTTGGCGAGTTCCCGCACCGCCACTTCCAGTTCCGCTGGTTTGTGAAGTTCGAGAATCTGCTTCAGCGCGGCCACCGGAATTCCGGCGCGTTCGGCCGCGGCTTCGGCAATTTCGGCAGCGGTCACCTTTTGCCCGCCATGCAATTTGGCGTGCGCGCCGGCATCGTCCAGCAGGTCCAGGGCGCGGTCCGGCAGGGAGCGCTGCGGCAGAACGCGGCCCGAAATATACACCGCCGCGGGGATGGCGCTTTTCTCAATGGTCACGTTGTGAAATTTCTCGTACCGCTCCCTGAGGCTGGTCAGAATTTCGATGGACTCGGCCGACGAGTGGGGAGCCAGTTCCACCAGTTCGAAGCGGCTCGCCAGCCCCGCGAAACGCCCCGCGAAGCGGCGATAGCCGGCGGGCGTTCCAGTGGCAATGCACTGAAACAGGCCGCTGGCGAGGCCCGGTTCCAGCCGCAGGAACCCCTCGGCGGATTCCATATCGAGCAGACCTTCGACGCATAGGATCGCCTTGCGCCAGCCGTGGAGCCGGGCTCGATGGCGCGAATTAGTGTCGCTGAGCAATCCTGCGTCGACCGAGACCAGGCGCCGCTCCAGGAGCATCGGCAGCGTACCCGAGGCCAGCCGCGCGGCCAAGCCTTCCAGCAGGGCGGTCTTGCCAACGCCGGGTTCGCCCACCAGAAGCACGCTGTTCCGCCCGCGGCGGACCAGGATGTGGACCATCCGGTCGAATTCCCGGGCGCGGCCAATAAGCGGGGCGAGTTGGCCTTCGGCTGCCGCCGCCGTCAAATCGCGCGTGGGGTCGGGGTCCTCGGAAGCCAGCAGGGCTCCGATATCAAGTTGGCCGAGAGGAGGCGCGCCGCTGAACCGGATGGGGTTCCTGAGGTGTCGCTCGATTTCGCGGCGGTTCGAGGCCATTTCGGCGGCAAGCACCAGCATGCCTATGGTGGTCCCCAACTCCCGCAGGGTCAGGGCAGCGTGGCTGGACTCCTCCCGGAAGATGCCGATCAGGAGATGCGTTGTGTCCACGTCGTGGTGGTGCATCCGCTGCGATTCTTCCTCCGTATAGGCCAGGGCGCGCCGGGTCGCTGCGCTCAGAGCGAGGTCGCCGCCCTGAGCAGAGGCCGGTTCACTCTGTTTGGATTGGCAATACGCCTTCAGTTGGGAGCGCAATTGAGAGACAGCGTCGGGACGGCGGAGACACCTGAGAAGCAGCGGCTCATCGACCACCAGAATGCCGAGCAGCAGGTGCTCCGGTTCCATCTCCGGATTGCCGTACCGCTTGGCCACCTGCTTAGCGTGCAACACCGCCTTGCCAGCGGTGTCGGTAAGGTTTTCGAACATTCACTCACCTGAATGCAGGATAGCGCGGAAGCCCCGGTCAGGCTTCCTCGCGCCAGCCGCTACGCACACGCAAGGCCCGAACCTGCGCCACGTGATGCCGGCCATGCCAGGCATACAGAGCGGCAAGCTGATGCAACGTTACCGGCCCGCGTTTTGGGTGAACGAATGTGCGCAGCCAGTCCGGTTCCGCGAGCGCCCTCCAGGCCGCCATCCAGCGCTGGTGCAGGGCGGCCAGCAGGGTGAGCGAAGGCTCGATGGGTCCCTTCCGCGCGTCGGGCAACTCGGCCCACAGCGGCTCGCTGTACGGCTTGATGGCGGGTGCGTCCTCCGTCAG
>DATJRE010000432.1:0-3770 GCA_035505095.1 Bryobacteraceae bacterium
CAGGCCACCGCCGAGGGCGAGATCAAGATGCGGCGGGAAGCGGCGGCCCGGCTGGATGAAGCCGGGGCGCGCGCGGCGGTGGAACGGACCGAGGGCGAATTGCAACAGGCGCCCGAGCCGCCCACCGCGATCACCGACGCCATGCTGGGCGAGGCGCGCGACAGCGTACAGGCCGCGCGCGACGAGCTGCGCCGCATCGAGGATGAGATCCAGGGCAAGCGCGGGGCGCTGGAGCACGTGGGCGGCGAAGTGGCCCGCCAGCGTTTGGACGCGGCCCAGGAGGCGGTGCGGATCGCGCGCGAGAACGAGCGGCAGCAGGAGATGGACTACGCCGCCTGGAATCTGCTGCGCGAAACGCTGCTGGAGGCCGAACGGGAGGAAGGCGTGCACCTGGGCCGGGCGCTGGCGGACCCGATTGCTCGGCGCTTCGGCGAACTCACCGAGCGGCGCTACGGCACGCTGGCGCTGGGGCCGGACCTGGAAACGCACGCCATTGCGGCGGCCGGCGATGCACGTCCGGTGGGCGCATTATCGGTGGGGACGCGCGACCAGCTTTCTACCATCTTCCGGCTGTCGCTGGCGGAGCAGCTACGCAGCGCCGTGCTGCTGGACGACCAGCTCACGCAAAGCGACGCGCAGCGAATGGCGTGGCTGCGCGAGCTGATTCGCAGCCTGGCGGGCAGCATCCAGATTGTGGTGTTCACCTGCCGGCCGGCGGACTACCTGCTGCCTTCGGAACTGAAGGCCGGCAAGAAGGCGGAAGGGATCCGCACTACTAACCTGGCCCAGGTTATCGAGAGGTGAAGGGGCGGCCGCCGCGGCGGGTTACACGAATACGCCGTCAGGCTCCTTGGGAAGATCCGCAAGCAACTGGAGCTGCTTGGTAATTCCATCGGACAGCGTTTTCAAGTCGGCGGTCACGGTTTTGAGCTGCGCGGCGGCGGTCTTCACGTCGCCCATGGCGCTGCGGGCGGCGTCCTTGTTGAGCTGCTCGGCGGTCTTTTGCGCTTTGATGACGTCCTGCTTCAGCTCTTCCAGACTCGTTTTGAGCTTGCCAATCTCCTGGGTGCAGGGCTTCAGCCGGGCGTAGATCTTGGGATAATTGCCTTGCCATTTCTTCATGTCGTCGACCGCAGTCTTGCTGCCTTTTTTGAGCTGCCCTTTCAACTCGGTGATGGCTTTCTGGGCTTCGTAGATCATGGAGATGACGGTGCGGTAAGTGGTGTCTTTGGCTTTCACGTCCGATGGCAGTTTAGCGTAATCGGTCTTGAAGCCTTTGGTGTCGTTGGCGATTTTGGTGAGGTTCTGTTCAAATGTGCTTGGCATGGGATTGCTTCCATCTCCAAAGGCGTCAATCACGGGCAGATTCCCTCAGGAGAGAGGCAAAAAATTAACCTGTCGAACGCGCCCCGGGGACGGGCCATTCTGCGCTACGAGCCGCGTTTTGGTGGGTCGGGAATGCGCGCCCTCAGTTCGGGCTTCCCCTTTGCATTGCACACACTTGGGCAGCAGGCTCCTGCCGCACCGCGGCCGGTCGAAGTGGTGGGAGTATAATCACCGCAACGGTGAAGCACCATGGCTGTACGTGGTTTCCTGGCGGTTGCGGTTCTCCTCACGAGCGGCGCGTCCGGCCAGGCGCAGACTTCCACCCTCGCGTTCGACGCAGCATCGTTGAAAGTTGCCGATCGGACGTTCGTCCCCGGCGTCACCTATCGAATGAAGGGCGGCCCTGGCACCCACGACCCCGGCCGTATTACCTATACCCACGTGCTGCTGACAGACCTGTTAGCCAAGGCGTGGGGCGTGGCACGCTACCGCATCGCCGGACCCGCCTGGCTCTCGGACCCAATGGGTAACTGGTGGTACACCATTGATGCCGTGCTGCCGCCCGAAACCACTCCTCAGCAATTTCAGCAGATGCTTCAGAACCTGCTCGTCGAACGATTCAAGATCCGGCTGCACCACGAAACCAGGGTGTATCCCGGCTACGAACTGGTGGTCGCAGCGGGCGGGGCGAAACTGAAGCCATCGGCGGACCCCGATGCCCCCGACCCCGCAATTGGATCTTTAGGCAAACTGGATGCTGGCGGTTTCCTGATCCTGCCGCCGGGTCACGGGTACGGCCTTAGTTTGGTGAAGGGCGGCTGGCATGCCAAATTTCAGAACTACACCATCGCCGATTTGAGTCCGTACCTGAGCACCTTTATTGAACAATCGACGGGAGAGTATGGAGCAACTCATATCGTGGACAACACCGGATTGTCAGGCAAATACGATTTCACCCTCCTGTTTGATGCCCGTGGGGCGGCCGTTGCGGTTCCTGTCGGAGCACCCCCTCCGAATGCCGCGGAGGCTGCGCCAGTGGGATCGGCCAGCGAGCCCAGCGGCCTGCCCAATCTCTTCACCGCGATCGAAAAGCAGCTCGGGCTGAAACTCGTAAAGGGGAAGAACGGTTTTCCGTTGGATACCCTGGTCATCGATCACGCGGAACGGGTCCCGACCGAAAACTGAAACGAGGCAGCGGGATCGGTTTGGGGGGCGCACCGGTACAGTAAGCGATGTGCCCGTACCACCTGCGGGGAAAACGCCCATTCCGCGTTGTGGCGAGTGCGGGTTCTCCGCGTGCCGGGTTCCGGGAGTGGCCCCCGCGGTGAGAACGGGTCCCCGCTCACCGCCGGGCGACGCCGGGAACGATCCAGATGAACGATGCTACGCCGAGGAGAAACGCTACCAGGGCGACGCCCGGGAGCCAGAGCGCTTCGCTGTCGTTGCCGGGCTCTAGTACGGCGATGTCGGGGTCGGTGGGGAAATAGGCTACCGGCACTTTGGTACCCACGGGGTAGCGGGCGGCGAGATCGGCGGCCCAGTCGGCGCCCTCGCCCTCCACTCTGCCGAAACGGCGCAGGTTGTTGAAATGGCGGACGCCCTCTACGTCATAACGGTATACGAAACTGGGCGAGAAGGTGGTGTTGCGGTCGCCGGTCTGGTCGTCGTGCGTCTCGGAAGCCTCTACCTTGGCGAAGACCACTTCGCCCAAGGTGGTGGGCCAGCGCTGGCTGGCGTGGCCGTTCCACATGCGGCCCAGGCCGGCGCCTAATCCCAGCAGGCCCAGCGCGGTGAAGATAAACGCCGCGATGGCGGCCACCGCAGCCATGGTGGGGTCTGGGCCGGAGGAGAATCCGGACGGGCCTCCGAGCGCGCGGAACATGCCCGGCAAGATCAGCACCAGTGCGAAGGCAGGCAGCAGGAAGGCCAGGCCGGCGGCGGGCAGCCAGAATGCCTCGCCATGCACGCCCGGCTTCAGGACGCCCAGCCACGGCTGATGCGGATCATAGGAGACCCGCACGTCGGCGCCGGGCGGATAGCGCAGGCGCTGCAACTCGGCCTCGGAGGGGTCGCTCGATCCCAGCGTCTGGCCGAAGTGGATCTGGTTGGTGGTGTAGTCGCGGCCCTCCACGCGATAGCGCACCACCGTTTTGGTGGAATAATCCACATGCACGTCCTGGGTGTCGCGGTCGGTGGTGGTGGTCTTGGAAGTTTCAGCGGCCGCCACGCTGCCGGCGGTAGTGGGCCAACTGCGGCTGGCGCTGGCACGCAGCACGTTGCGGATGCCCTGAAACTCCAGGTAACCGCCCAGCCAGAGCACCAGGGCCACCCCGACGGCCGCTACGGCCATGATGACGATGCGCATGGGTCAGATGGAAGCTTCGGGATAACGGGCGCGCATCCAGTGGACGAACTTTTCGGGCGCTTCCATGGTGGAAAGGCGG
>DATJRE010000433.1:0-3183 GCA_035505095.1 Bryobacteraceae bacterium
CGGCGGCGGTGCAGGTACGCCCCCAGCGCAAGCTGTAACAGCGCGTGTTGCTTATCTCCCACGTTTCGCTCCACCAGGACACCGTCGCGATATTCCCGGTCGGGCGAGTACGAGGTAGTGAGGTATTCCTCAAGCGGGGCGAGTGTCTCGACGGCCATCCCGTCACCTACTTGCCCATTACATCCCGCAGGGGAATCACGATCGGGGAATCGGGCAGACGCAGGGTTTTGTCGGTGACCGGCTGAACTCCGGTGGCCGTCCGAAGTTCGCTTTCCAGCGTCTCAGGGTCGATGATCCAGACGAACGGAACTCCGTTCGCCACCAGTTCGGCGGCTTTGGCCCAGACGTCCACCATCCGGTCATCGTGCGAGAGGATCTCGACCCATAGCAGCGGCGGCCGCTCAGGGTACCGGCCCTCGAAATCCGGCAGCGCATAGACGCAGACGTCGGGGATCGGATACCACTTGTCGCGGACTCTTACTCGCAGCTCAGTATAAACCTCGATGTTCCACTGCTCTTCGTGACGGCCCAGGTACATCGTGAGCTTCGCCTGCAGCCGCGCGTGTTTCTTATCTCCCACGTTTCTCTCCACCAGGACCCCGTCGCGATATTCCCGGTCGGGCGAGTACGAGGTCTCCAGGTATTCTGCAACAGGGAGTAGGGTTTCAACGGCCATACCACCACCATGGTATCGCGTGGCTCACCGTTTCAGCACTTCCTCGAAGAATGCGGTCGCCCGCGGGTCGCGCGAGCTGCCCAGGGTGTTCATGGCCTGCTTGCGCACGTCCGGGTCCTGGGTGGTCTTGACCACTTCGATCAGCACTGGGATGCCCTGGCCATCCGGCAGTGCCAGCAGCGCCGAAACAGCCCGCCGCTTCACCTGGAGGTCGTGGTCGGTCTGGATGATGGCCTTGAGCGTGTCAATGGTCGCCGGTCCGGCCCGGCGGCTCGATGCCAATGCGGAAATGGCCTGCTCGCGGATGCGGACGTTCTGGTCGCCGCGCGCCAGCGACACCAGCAGCGGCCCCGATTCCGGCTCCCTGCTGGAGGCCAGCGCCGTCACGGCCCGTTCGCGCACGCGGCCATCGGGGTCCTGGGCGATGATTTTCTTGATCGCCTCGAAGCCGTGCCGCCCGCGATACGTGCCCATCCACGCCACCGCCCGCAGCCGCAGCGTCTCCGGCTGGTTCGGCTCCAGGTAGCGATCCAGCACCGCGTCGGCCGAAGGGTCGTTGTGCACCGCGATGGCGTTCAGCGCGCCGTCGCCGGTGATCTCGCGGGTGGAAATCAGCGAGGCCAGCAAGGCCACGCTCTGGGCCGGCGCCACATCCGTCAGCCAGTGCACCGGAAGGCCGCCGGCGTCAATCTCGCAATCCGGTGAAAGGCTGCGGATGCGCATCACCGCGCCCGCTTCCACGCGCAACAGCACCACCGCGTGGTCGGGCGGCTCCAGGTGGACCACCCCCGGCGAAGTGAACCCGTCGCGCACATATTCGCAGCCCAGCCCGCCATTGCGCACGGCCGGCACGCTGTAGCCGATCCAGGCCGGCTGCGGCTGCTGGCTGAGCAGCCCGTGAAACACGCTCTCCAGGCCCGCCGAAGCCGTCCGCGTATCCACCTGGGCGTTGACCAGCAGCTTAGGCTGCGCGGCCAGCGGCAGGGCAGCCAGGGGAAAGGCGGCCAGGCACCACCCGGCCGCGTACCACCACCTTGCCCGCGTCATTTCGACAACAGCTCCAGCAGGTAATCGGAAGCTTCTTTGGACTTCATGCCACCCAGCCGGTCCACAATCCGCAGCTTCATCTTGGGGTCCTTCTCGGTGCGCGCCAGTTCCACCATGGCCTTGGCGTTGCGTTGGTTGTAGAGGCTGTCCACAATGGTTTGCTTGATCCGGTCATCCTGCTCGGTGCCGTAAACGGCCACCAGCGTATCGGCCGTATTAGCCTTCTGGCGCGCGAGCATCTCGATGGCCGCGGCGAGCACTTTGGGGTCCTTCTCGTTGCGCACGGTATCGCTCAGCTTCTCTACATTGGCGTTGGAGTACATGCACTCCAGAATCTGCACCTTGTCCTCCGGGGCGCTGGCCGACTGGTAAAGCTGCCACAGTTCCGGCTGCCCTTCGTGATTGCCCAGCCGTTCCACAGCCCGGATGTAGAGGTCGTGGTTTTTCTCGCTGCGGGCCGCCTGCAGCAGATGGTCCCACTCGCGGTAGGAACCGTACGCGTCGAGGATGGCCCGTTTCACGGTTATGTCGTTGGTAGAAGCGTAGATTTCGGGCAGCAGATCGGGGTTGTCGCTCTGCCGCCGGTACTGGCGCATGTATTCGATAGCCTTCACCTGCAGGTCGGGGTTGGCGCCGCCGCGCGCGATCCGCTCCAGGATCTGGTGCGCCCGCGGCGAGCCGCTCTGCGCCAGCACGAAGATGGCGCGCTCCTTCAGTTTGGGTGAGGTGGACGTCTTCAGCAGGTTCTCCAGCAGCGGCATAGCCCGGTCCGGGTCGGATTGCATGATGCTGTTGATGGCGATCAGCTTCAAATCCTCATCGGCCTGCTGATCCGGCGAGACCGGTTTCCCCGCAGCCTGCTGGACTTCCAGTTCCAGAGCCTTGGCGCTCTCCAGCCAGTTGCTGTTGGGGTACGACTTGCGCAGCTCCGCGAGGGCCGCCACGGCCTCGTCCCGCCGCCCCAGCTTGTTCAGCGCATAGGCCTTCCAATACAGCGCCGCATCGGCGCGCGGCCCGGCGTTAGAGGCGATCTGGTTGAAGTCTTCGAGCGCATCGTCCCAGCGATGGCTGTCGAGCGCTCGCTTGCCGGCATCGTAGAGGCGGTCTTCATTGGCAAATCGGCGCTGGCCCGCGCCAGTTTTCTGTTGGAACAAGGCGCCCGAGTCCGCAGTAAAGCGGAACCGGAACTCGTTGGTCTGCGCCTTGGCTGCCGCACGCGCCTCCGCGGCGGCGGCCCGCTCCTCGACGCGAGCCTGGGCGGCTGCCTCGCGAGCCTGTTGCTCCAGTTCGGGCAAGCGGCGCTGGACTTGCTCGGCGGCCCGGCGCGAGAGTTCGTCGAGATCCGGCAACCGGCTCTGGAGTTCGGCGGCCCTTTCAGCAGTCCGGCGCTCGACTTCCTCGATCTGGTCCATGGTTTCCGGCGAGATGATGGGGGCATCCGGCGCCAGTACGGGTGCGGG
>DATJRE010000434.1:0-5359 GCA_035505095.1 Bryobacteraceae bacterium
GCCCGGCAGGCCGCCATCGATTACCTCAGCAGGCGATTTGAGAGCGACGTCCAGCTTGGCTCGCTACGCATCCGGCTGCCGAACACGTCGATCTTGCGCCTGCTTTTGACGCGCGGCCGCGGCGCCACGGCGCGGATCGAAGGCCGCGATCTTCTCCTGCGCCTGAAGAACCGGCCCGGCGCCGCCCCGGTCTTTTCCATAAAACAGTTCCATTGCGACGTGAGCGTCGAATCGCTTTTCCAGCCGCCTGTGGTCGCATCGGAAATCGTCGTGGAAGGAATGGATATCCAGATACCGCCGCGCGGCGCGCCGCCGGGCCCCTCGCATGCGGCGGTTACGGTGCCCGGCCCTTCGCCGAGCCCCGCGAGCTTCGGCGCCATCATCCGCAAGGTGACCATCCAGGACGCCATTCTGGTTCTGCAGCCCCGCGACAAGCAGAGGCTGCCGCTGCGCTTCGATATTCAAAGCCTGCGGTTACTGTCCACCGGATCGGGCGGCCCGTGGAATTACCAGGCTGCGCTTACCAACGCCAAGCCTCCGGGCGAAGTGCACGCCACCGGCACTTTCGGGCCCTGGACGGCCCGCGAACCAGGCGACACTTCCATTACGGGCGAATACCATTTTGAGAAAGCCGACCTGGGAGTTTTCGCCGGCATCGCCGGAACGTTGGATTCCACCGGCAGCTTCGAAGGGCAGCTCGCCGCTCTGACAGTCCGCGGCCAGGCGACGGTCCCGAATTTCCGTTTGCGCATGGCGGGTAACCCCGTGCCGCTCGCGACGCGCTTTACCGTGCTGGTGGACGCCACCAACGGCAATACCATCCTTCAGCCCGTGAATGCCACGCTGGGCTCAACCAACTTCACCACCAGCGGCGGCATCATCAAGCACGAAAGCAACCAGCGCCGCGCCATTACCCTCCAGGTGACAATGCCCGACGGGAACCTGCGCGATGTGCTCCGCCTCGCCATGAAAGGCGCGCCCTTTATGGAGGGAAGAGTGGTGCTGCACACCAGTATCGACATTCCGCCGCTGGCGGCCAAGGTTCGCGAGAAGTTGGAAATGGAGGGACGCTTCGAAGTGCTGCAGGGAAAGTTCCTCCATTCCACGATCCAAAACCAGATCGATAGCCTGAGCCATCGCGCCAGCGGGCAGTCTCACCTCCCGGACACCGAACAGGTTGTCTCGCAAATGAAGGGCGCGTTTCACCTGGAGAATGCCGACATGCGGTTTCGCGAAGTGTCTTTCAGCATTCCCGGAGCGGATATCGATTTGAGCGGCGACTATAACCTCGACAGCGATGCCCTGGACTTCGGCGGCACTCTCAAGCTGCAGGCCACCGTATCCCAACTGGTTACCGGATGGAAAGGCGCCCTCCTGCGGCCGCTCGACCGTTTCTTCGAAAAGGACGGCGCTGGGACCTTTCTGCACATTCGCGTGGACGGCACTTCCAAACAGCCCAAATTCGGCGTGGTTCTCGCCGGAAAACGCTTGGAAGTGCCGATGCCGAAGCGTAAACAGTAACCGATGGGCAGTGCCGCAACCACGGCCCGGTGGCCCGCGGCCGGGCAGCCGGGCCTGGCTGCGGACCCGCTTTCCAGCGGGTCCCGCCGCGTGAAACGGAGCCCCCTTACTGCGTCACAATCGCCTGCTCGGGGCCGGTGTAGACCACCTGGCCCGAGGCGTTGCGGAATTTGATGCGGTAGTAGACGACGTGCTGCGAAACCGCGGGCACGGCGACGGTGCAGCCGAAGGCGCAGGGCATTCCCGAGTAGGTTTCGCTCTGCTCGTAGTAGAACGGCGTGGTGGTGTTGACGGTGCCCGCGACCGCGACGCAGGCTTCCTGGCGGGAAGTGCAGAAAAAGCTGCCGGGATCGCCGTTTTCGGCGTAGCCGAACTCCACGATGGCGTTGTTGACGGCCAGCGACGCCGGCGGCGTGGCGGCCACGGGAACCGACTGGAAAGTATTGCGCGCGATGCCATCGGTGGGGGGATAGGGCGGAACGATGGAGATGATATCTTCGTGCCGCACGCCATCGAGCCAGCGCACCTGCGAAAACGCGGCGGCGCCGGTGGGCGAGGCCTGGGCGTTCCAGTAGACGGACTGCTGGTTCCAGCGGGAATAGGCGGGTCCCAGGCGGCGCGAGCCGGCGGCGGAGAGATCCTCCTGGGCGATTCCCACCTGCACCAGGTTGCCGGTGGCGGCGCCGATATCGCCGATGCAAATGGAATTGGTATCGTCGCCCTGGATGGCAATGCCGGGATAGTAGCAGGACGGCACGCTGACGAAGGGGGCATTGACGAAAACCTGGCCGGGCTGCGAGCCGGCGGAACATTCCCCGGCGAGCAGAGTGACGCAGTATTTATAGGAATCGGCCGCGGTTCCTGTCAGGACGCTGTGAGGCCCGCTGACATCCACCAGGGAGGAACGTCCGACGTAAGCCATGGTGGTGAGGAATTTGCGATTGAGCGTGGCGCCGGAGGTTTGCCAGAGCTGGCCGCTCACATTGGTGTAGGTTCCGGTGGCGAGTCCGCCATCCATGGGGCGCGCGTCCAGGCACCAGGAGCCCACGCAGGGGCCGGGGTGGCTGTCCACGTTATTGGGGTATCCGATGCCGATTTTGCCGGCGAAGGGCGCATCGCCGGCCACCGTCATCACCGGGGCGGTGGGCATGGCGGCGTAATCGCCGTGGCGGATTTCATAGCACGCGGGAACGCTGCCCAGCATGGCGGAGGGGCAGAGGGTCTGGCCGACGTCCCACCAGCCGGTGGGCGCGTTGATGAAGACGCCGGGGCCGCTGCCGCCGTGAGCATTGTCCACCGTGGGGTCGGCAACAATGGTGTTCCCGCCGGCGTTGGTTCCGTAAGGATCGGCGCGGTAGTTCCAATAGGCCACCCGCGCGCCGATGCTGTTGATGGCGCCGCAGGCCATGGGCAGCGCGGTCGCGGTATGGCACTGCGGGGTGCTGATGTAGCCGCGCTGCACCACCAGGCTGGTGGCGCTGTTGCGCACCAGCACGCGCATGTATTCGTCATCGACATGCAGGAGATCGCCGGCGGCGATGGGCTGCAGGGTGCTGCCGGTGGAGGCCTGCACGGGATCGCCGGTAACGGTGATGGTGGTGCAGGTCTGGCCGGTGACGCCGAAGGGATTACTCGGGCAGGCGTTCAAGCCGCCGGGCGCGCCCGGGGTAGTATTCAACGCCGTGCTGGTGAGGGTGGTGCTGTAGACGTAGCTCGCTCCGCGATAGGAGAAATCGTTATTGGCGAATTCCGTCCAGCCATCGAGCGGCACTCCGGTGGCATGCAGCACGCACCAGGAGAGCGGCGCATGGCTGTAGCTGGAAGCGGCGGCTACGGGACGGATGCTGTTGGCGTCGGTTCCGGCGGGCGTGCGGTCGCCGAGCGTGAAGATGAATTCCCATCCGGGGGTGTCCTGTCCCTGCACTTCGCGGGTAAAGAGCATGAGGTCGCCATCGTTGGAGACGCCGCCGAATAACCAGAAGGCCGCCTGATAGCCGCTGGCCTGGAAAGCGGGGGAAAACGCCGGGCCGGAGATGTTGAAGGCTTCGGACGGGGTGGGCTGCATGATGGTGAACTGCACGCAGGGCTGAAGGCCGCCATCGAGGCCGCAATCGGGCAGGAGCTGGCCGGGGGTGTTGCGCGTATGGGCGCCCATGTATTGCGCTTTGATGATGGAGAGGCGGGACGCGTTGAAGTAGAGATCGGTCGTGCAGTACCAGGTATCGCCGTTGGCGGGATCGAACTGGCTGGGAGCGGAGCTTTGCCCGCAGGCGAACGAGCCCCAGCGGCCATCGGGCCAGTAGGAGAGCTGCACCAGGCCGAGGTCGCGGAGATCGCTGCCATTCTGAGAGATCCAGTAGAGTTCCTGGTTGACGAAGCAGTCGTTGCCGGCGACGCCGTTGACGGTGACGGTGGGGCCGCAGCTTTGCACCGAGTAGCTGTTCCAGTAGGGATTGCCGGTGCTGCCGTATTGAAACGTGGTGTAGCCGAGGTTCAGCGCGCCGGCGGCGGGCTTCCAGATGAGCACGCCGAAATTGTCGGCCGCGTAGGAAGCGCCGGTGAGATTGCCGGAGGGGCCGGAGGCCAGCGTCAGCAGCGTCTCGTTTTGCACCGCGGCGATGGGATATTCGGTCCCGTTGATCTTGATACGGCTGCCGGCGGTCCACTTGATGCTGAACACGTTGCCGGCGGTCCAGGTGAGCTGGCGCGAGGCGGCGTTGTAATTCACCGTGCCGGTGGCCTGCGAAACATCGGGGCGGGCGATGGGCGGCGCGCCGGAGCTCTGCCAAAGGTCCATGAGCGAGGTGGTGCCGAAAGTGTACGTGGCCGGAGAGGGCGTCATGACAACAGAGCGGCTGGCGCTGGTGCAGGAGACGCCGTTGACGGTGAGGCAGGCATCCACGGTGCAGCCCGTGCCGGTGCAGCCGGGCGCGGAGGCCTTCGTGACCGTAACCGTCACCCAATCGAGCGAAGAGCCGGCGCCATAGCCCGTGGTATAGGTGGCGCCGCCGTTGATGGAGAGATTGTCGGCGCGCAGGAACAGGGGGCAGCCGGAAGAGTTCGCGCAGGAGCCCTTGTAGGAGGCGCTGCCGCCCGAGGCCAACGGGCCGGAGGGATTCTGCCAGGCGGAATTGGGATCGAGCGCGGTCTGGAAGGTCTGCGTGGTGGAGGGCGCGCCGGTGGGGCCGGTGGCGCGGAAGGAACGGACGCCGGTAAAGGGATCGATCAGCGGCTGCGCCTGGTTATTCCATTGAATGGTGGGATAGGCATACTGGCCGGGGTTGGAGCGGTCCACGGGAAGGCCGTCGTTGTGAGCGTCGCCCAAGGCGGGAGTCTGGGTGGTAAACTCCTGGTCGATTTTCTGGGTGCCGCAGGTGAGCGTGAAATGGTGGCGCGAGGCGGCCTGCAGCGCGCGGCTGTAGCGGTCGCCGTTCAGGGCGATGGCGGCGGTGCGCTGGCCGACGACAAAGACGCGGCTGGCGCCGTTGCTCAAGTTGCCGGAGCGCGAATCCTGATCGGCACCGACGAACTCATGGGGGCTCACGTCATCGATGAGGACGCCGGCATCGCCGCCGGTGGCGGAGGCGGAACCGGTGGTGGTCAGGAAGGTGAAGGTGTTGGGACCGGGAACGGTGGCCACGGTCTGCCAGCCGGTCCACGCAGGGCTGGCGTTTTCCATATAAATCACGGCGCCGCCGGCCAGGCCATGGGGCGTGAGCGTGTTGACGGTAACGGTGGTGCCGTTCTGCACCGCGGAAACAATCTGGATGTTGCGGTTCATGTCCGCCACTTTCAGGCTGCATGCCCCGCTTATGGGAGCGGTGTAGCTGATGATGGC
>DATJRE010000435.1:0-19147 GCA_035505095.1 Bryobacteraceae bacterium
TTCGTCAGACCTCCCAGAATGCCGAGCAGCACGCGGCGCTCCCGCTCCGACAGGAGATGCGCGGAGGATGGCGCGTCAGCGTGGGGCAGCGGCCCCATCAACTGACCGGCTAAGAGTTGGATGATGCGGTGATCGAACCACACGGCGCCGTTGGCCACCAGCTTGAGAGCCTGGACGAGACGATCGGGCGCTTCGGACTTCAGAAAAATTCCGGACGCGCCGAGCTTGATGGCGAGGGCCGCGTTCCTGGCATCGGCAGTGCCGGCCACGATCAGGAACCGGCCCTGGTAGCCGCCGCGGCGCGCCATGGAAATGAACCCATCGTCATCGCCGCTGCCTCCCATGGCATGTTCGAAATCCAAGAGAACGACGTGGACCGGCTGGGCGTTCAAGACCTCGAGTGCGCCGGTCGAACTGCCGCATTCGGCTACGACCTCGATGCCGGGTTGCAATGACAGAAGGCGAGCCAGGCTGGCCCGGAACAGAGCCTGATCGTCGAGTAAGACCAGACGGATCGGGTCTGCCTCGGTTTGTTCGTTCACGCACCCTCCTTGCGCCGGCGGATGACGAATACCCCGCGTTGCATTCAGATTAGGGCGAAGCGGCGATTCTGCCAAGGGGCGCGACCAAAAGATGGGCCATCCTGGCAAGAAGACTGACCGGTTAGCCGAAAGATTGGCAGCGCGGCGCACAACTGCCGTCCGATTGGTCGAAAGAACGCCATCTCTGAACGGAAGATGAGTGGCGTTGTCCTCCCGGGCGCGATAGAAAAAAATTTAGGCGTATTGTAGCCGCTCTATGAAGACACCACCCACCGGCGTCCGGGGCGAGATTGCGCGGCAGTTGCGGCAGCATGGGTGGCGTGCGGGCGGCGCCCTACTGGCAGTGGGATACCTGGCGATGGCAGCCTGGGCCCAGACCGCTTTCACCTGGCAGCAGATCAAGGCCAAATTCGAAGTGGCCAATCCGACCCTGAAGGCGGCGCAGCTCAATATCGATGAGGACCACGCCGCCGAAATCACGGCATATCTGCGGCCCAATCCGGACTTCACCCTGTCGAGCGATGGGACGCAGATCACGCCTTACCAGGGGGTGTGGCGGCCGCTGGCGGGCACGGATATTTCCACCAGCATCAGTTACCTTCACGAGCGCCGCCAGAAGCGCGAGCTGCGCCTGGATAGCGCCCGGGAAACCACGCAGATTGCCGGCAGCACTTATCTGGACCAGGAGCGCAACCTGCTGTTCAACCTGCAAAGCGCGTTTGTCCAGACCTTGCAGGCCAAGGCAGTGCTGCAGAATGCCCGGGAGAACCTGGACTATTGGGACCGCGAGCTGGCCGTGAATCGCAACCGCTACCAGGCCGGCGACCTGGCGCAAGGGGACCTGGAGCGGCTGGAATTGCAGCGGGCCCAATTCGAATCCGACTTCGTAACGGCCACGGTGAATTTACGCACGGCCAAGATCCAGCTTCTGATGCTGCTGAACGACCGCACGCCGCTGGACCGTTTCGACGTGACGGGGCCGTACGATTTTGTGGATCACCTGCAGCCGCTCGAAGAGTTTCGCAACATGGCACTCGAAGGGCGGCCGGACCTGAAGGCTGCCGTGCAATCCGTGGAGCTGGCGAAGACCAATCATCTGCTGGCGGTGTCCAACGGCTCGACCGACCCCACCTACAGCGCGTGGTGGACGCACAACCCGTCGTTCAACAATCCGTTCGATTACGAAACGCTGGGCGCCAGCGTGACCATTCCGCTGCGGATTTTCGACCGGAATCAGGGCGAAAAAGCGCGGACGCAAATCGATATCGGCCGCAACGAACACCTGCGCGACGCCACCGAGGCGCAGGTATTCAGCGACGTGGATTCGGCTTACGTGACGCTGGTCAGCGCGGTGGATTTGCTGCGGCCGTACCGCGACACGTACCTGAAACTGGCTGCCAACAGCCGCGACCGGTTCGCATTCTCCTACCAGAACGGCGGCGCGTCGCTGCTGGATTACCTGGACGCGGAGAAATCCTATCGCGATACGCGGCTTACTTATCTGAATCTGATTGGTTCTTACCTGACCGCAGTGGCCCAAATGGATATGGCGGTGGGCCGGGAGGTGATTCCATGAATCGCTCAATTTTACTCGAAGCCACGCTGTGCGCGTGCGTGCTGTTTTCAACCGTCGCGTGTGGAACGCGGGTAACCGCCGCTGCGAAAGACGGCGACACCGGGCCCCTTCCGGCCAAGGTGGAAGCGGACATGGACGCCAACAACTTCAAGGTGGACCATCCCGAGCAGTTTCCGCTGGCGACGGCGGGCGAGCACATCGCGGCGCCGGAACTGGATGTGACGGGCGTGGTCAACCCGGACGTATCGCGGCAGGTGCCGGTGCCCTCGCTGGCGTCCGGGCGCGTGGTGGAAATCGATTCGCGGCTGGGCGATGAAGTGAAGAAGGGGCAGCTTCTGTTCAAAGTCCGCAGCAACGACATCGCGGGCGCTTTCTCGGATTATCAAAAGGCCGTCAAGAATGAGCAGTTGTCGAAGATCCAACTGGACCGCGCCAAGCTGCTGTTCGAACACGGGGCGATTCCCAAGAGCGCCCTGGAGATTGCGCAAACTACCGAAGATGACGCCCTGGTGGACCTGAACACGACCACCGAACATCTGCGCCTGCTGGGATCGGACCCCGACCATCCCAGCGGGATTGTGGACGTGTACGCGCCGGTGCCGGGGGTGATTACGGATCAGCAAATCGCCATCGCTTCGGGCGTGCAGGCGCTGACGCCGCCCAACCCATTCACCATTTCGGATGTGTCGCACGTGTGGATTCTGTGCGACGTCTACGAGAACGACCTGGCACAGGTGCATTTGGGCGAATACGCGGACATCCATCTCAACGCGTATCCGAACCGGACCCTGCGGGCGCGCATCGCCAACATCGGCCAGATCATGGACCCCAACCTGCGCACCGCCAAGGTGCGGCTGGAGGTGGAAAATCCCGGCTTGATGCGCTTCGGGATGTTCGTCACCGCTGTGTTCCACGGACTGACCACGCAGAAATACGCTACCGTGCCGGCCGCGGCGATTTTGCATCTGCACGACCGCGACTGGGTTTATACGCCGCTCGGGAATGGACGATTCCATCGCGTGGAGGTGGTCGCCGGAGACATGCTTCCCGGGAACATGCAGGAAATCGAATCGGGCCTGGCGCCGGGCACACAAGTGGTGTCGAACGCCCTGGTGCTTCAGAACACCGTGGAGCAGTAGATGATTAACAGCCTGGTCACTTTCGCGCTGGAGAACCGGTTCCTGATCCTGGTGATCGCGCTGTTGGTGTTTGCCTGGGGCGCGGTTTCGTTTCACCAGCTTCCGGTGGAAGCCTACCCGGACGTGGCCAACAACTACGTGGAGATCATTACCCAATGGCCGGGAATTTCGGCCGAGCAGGTAGAGCAGCAGGTCACCATTCCCCTGGAAATCGTGATGAACGGAATTCCCGGGGTAGAGCATCTGCGGTCCTTCTCGATTTTCGGCCTCTCCGATATCAAGCTGATCTTTGCGGACGGCACCGACAATAGCTGGAATCGCGAGCGGGCGTTGGAGCGCCTTTCGCAAGTGACACTGCCACCGGGACTCAGCCCGCAGATGGGCACCGACTGGAGCCCGGTGGGACAGATCTACTTCTTCACGCTGCACAGCACCAACCCGCGCTACGACGTAATGGAGCTGAAGTCCATTGAGGACTGGACGGTGGAGAAGTATCTGAAGTCCGCGCCGGACATCGTGGATGTGAACACGTTCGGCGGCCCCACGCGCGAGTACCAGGTGCGGGTGGATCCCAATAAGCTGATCGCCTATGGACTCAGCCTGGCGCAGGTGGAGCAGCAACTGACGAACAACAACGTCAATGCCGGGGGCAGTTTCCTGGAAGCGGGCCTGCAACAGATCAATGTCCGCGAAGTGGGCCTGGTGAAGACCGTGCGCGATATCGAAAACACGGTGCTCATGACCAAAAGCGGCACACCGCTGCGGGTGAAGGACATCGCCGTGGTGGCGCAGGGTCCCAAGATCCGGCTGGGGCAGTTTGCGCGCGCGATCCGGCGCGAGGACGGCACGATCGTCGACAACGACGACGTGGTTTCGGGGATTGTGCCCATGCGCAAAGGCGCCGATGCCGAAGAGGCGCTCGAAGGACTGCACGCCAAGGTGCAGCAGTTGAACGATTTCATCCTTCCGCCGGGAGTGAAGATCGTTCCTTTTATCGACCGCAGCGAACTGGTCCACCACACCACCGAGACGGTACTGCACAACCTCACCGAGGGAATCGTCCTGGTGATCATCATTCTGCTGTTGTTTCTGGGGAACGCGCGCGGCGCCATCATTGTTGCACTGACGATCCCGTTTTCGCTGCTGTTCGCGGCCAGTTGCCTGAAGCTGAAAGGCATCCCGGCGAACCTGCTGTCGCTGGGAGCATTGGACTTCGGAATGGTGGTGGATGGCGCCGTGGTGATGGTGGAGAACATCGTGCGCCACCTGAGCCGCGAGGAAGAGCATCACCGGACGGCGAAGGACAAGATTTTCGAGGCGTCGCACGAGGTGCAGCGGCCGGTATTCTACGCGATCGCCATCATCATCACGGCGTACCTGCCGATCTTCACGCTGACGGGTGTGGAAGGCCGGCTGTTCCGGCCGATGGCCTGGACGGTGGCCTTCGCGCTGCTGGGCGCACTGCTCTTTTCCATGCTGGTGGCGCCGGTGCTGGCCAGTTTCTTTTATCCGAGGGGCACGCGCGAGTGGCACAATCCGGTGATGACGTGGCTGACCGCGATGTACCGCAAGGCTCTGCGAATCGCGATCCGGCTGCGCTGGATCACGGTGGCCGGGGGCGTGGCCAGCCTGCTGCTGGCGGTTTACCTGACGGTGGGTGGAGTGATCGGGTCGGAGTTTCTGCCGCATCTGGATGAAGGCGCTTTGTGGGTGCGCGGTACACTGGCGCCAAGCACCGGGCCGAGCGAAGGCATCCGGCTCGCGAACCAGGCGCGCATCCTGCTGTGCTCCTTTCCCGAAGTGACCGAATGCACCAGCCAGGTGGGCCGCCCCGACGACGGAACCGACACCACCGGCTTTTTCAACACCGAGTATTTCGTCGGCTTGAAGGATAAGAGCCAGTGGCGGCCGGGGTTTCATCAGAACAAGGACGAAGTGATCGCGTCCATGAACCATGAGTTGGAGAAAATACCCGGCGTAATCTGGAATTTCTCGCAGCCGATTGCGGACAACATGGAAGAAGCCGTCAGCGGCGTGAAAGGCCAGCTTGCCACTAAGATCTACGGAGATGACTTAAGGATCCTCGAAGATAAGGCCGACCAAGTAGTGAACATCATGCGCGGCGTGCGGGGGATTAAGGACTTGGGCGTTTTCCGCGTGCTGGGCCAGCCAAACCTGGATGTGACCGTAGACCGGCGCCAGGCAGCGCGCTACCAGATTAACGTGGCGGACGTGGAGGATGCGATTCAAACCGCGGTGGGCGGCAACGCACTCACCCAGGTATTAGATGGCGAGGCGCGCTATGACCTGGTGATGCGCTATCTGCCGCAGTACCGCGATACCAGGGAAGCCATCGAAAACATCCGCCTGCTGTCACCCACCGGCGAACGCGTTTCCCTGGCGCAGCTTTGCAAGATCGACGAGCGCGATGGCGCTTCGGAAATCTACCGTGAGGCGAACCAGCGGTATATCGCGGTGAAGTACAGCGTGCGCGGACGCGACCTGGGCGGCGCGGTGGAAGAGTCGATTAAGAAGGTGGATGCGCAGGTCAAACTGCCGCGCGGATATCACATTGACTGGGAGGGCGAATACGCCAGCGAGAAGCACGCCGAAGCGCGCCTGCTGCTGATTGTGCCGGCCACCGTGCTGCTGATCTTCATCATTCTGTACATGATGTTCCGTTCGCTGAAATGGGCCACGTTGATCCTGGTGAACGTGATGCTGGCGCGCATTGGCGGCCTGCTGGCGCTGGTGGTCACGCACACGAACTTCAGCGTTTCCTCGGGGGTCGGGTTTCTGGCGCTGTTCGGCGTCTCGGTGCAAACCGGCGTGATCATGCTGGAATACATCAACCAGCGGCGCGCGCGGGGCCACTCGATTGAAGAATCGGCCATCGAAGGCGCGGTGTTGCGGCTGCGGCCGATCATGATGACCATGCTGGTGGCGACGCTGGGGCTGCTTCCCGCGGCGCTTTCGCACAACATCGGTTCCGATTCGCAGCGGCCCTTCGCCATCGTGATTGTGGGCGGGCTGATGTCCGACCTGGCGATGAGCATTTTCCTGCTGCCGACTCTGTACGTGTGGATGGCGCGCGACCACGATGTGCTGCCGCCGGTGGACGCGGACTCTTATTAGGGACTCCGGCCGTGCGGAGCCGCCCGCCGCTCAAGGCCGCAGGGGGAACTTGCCGGACGCCTGCAGATCCTGCAGTGCGGGCCGGATGTCGAACCCGCAGGTGGGGCAGTTTTCGTTGGCCACCGGGACCATGTTTCCGCAGTTGGGACAGACCACGCGGAAATACTGCAGATAGGACCAGGTGGCGTCCCAGACCTGCTTTTCCTGCGGACGCAGATGGGTGATGTTCCAGATCTTGCCGCGATACAGGTCGAAGATAGCCTTAAAAAGCTCGCCATTTTCGCGATGGAACGGCAGCGATAAGCGGTAGAAACCGTAACCGAGAAGCCACCAGCCAAAGGCGGCGAGGGCGATCCAGCCGAACGAAGGGAGTGGCAGCGGCATGCCGTCCAACCAACCCGCTGCGCCGGCGGCGGAACCCAGAATCCACAACAGCCCTCCGGCGAGGCAGACGGCGGAAAGCAGCAGAAAACCGTCCGCCACGGACCACTGGCTGTCGATTTCGTCCTTCTTTTCCTTCTCCACTTCCAGCCAGATGCGGGGCCAGTAGAAGACCGAATCCATGCCGTATCGCAGGTCGGGGTATTGCTCATAACCGGCCAGGATGTTGCCGAGCAGGGTGGGGCGCTGGACCTCGGGACGGCTGTTGTCATCCAGGGGATAGAGCCGCAGCAGGTACCAGGCTTCGTTGTAGGCGTTGGTATTGCCGTTGGCGCGGGCACGGTCCGCCGCCTGCATGAGCCTGCGCAGGCGGGCCTGCTGCCGGGCGGTGGACCAGCGCAGAAGCGGCGGAGGCCAGCCGGTTCGACCTTCGTAGAGCTTGTAGATTTCGCCCGTCAACGTGGAGAATAAGGCGCCCAGCAGTAACGCCAGGAGGGCGAAGGCCACCAGCCGCTGCCACAGTTGATCGGGGGCCGTGGGCAGCTTCCCAAGCAGCCAGGCGGTGAGCGGGTACAAAATCACCGTGGATACGGCGCCGGGCAGCGCTACGCGCATCAGGATCGGAAACCGCACCATCAGCAGTTTTTCCGCGGTTCCCTTGGCGGCTTCGAACGGTAGATCCATAGCGTCAGCCGATCCTGGGTCCTTTGCCGGGTCCTTTGGGGCCGGTCATGGTGCGCAGGGACGCAAGAATGCGGCGCAACGTGCCGAGGAGGGACCCCAGGGACTTGGCCCACGACTTCAAGTCGATGTCCATAAGCGCCGGTTACCCGCCGGCCTTTCCACTCTTGCCCAAGCCGCCGATTCGCGGACCTTTTCCGGCTCCATGGGGACCGGCGGACAAAAAGTTGCTGACAGCGTTCTCAAACGGTGTGAAGCGGGAGCGGCCGGGCGGCCCGGTCCGCACGGTCTCGAGAGAGATAACCACCTGGTCCCACAACTGGCGGTGGATGTGCTCGTCGCCGGCGGAAATCTCCGGGGAGAGCGATCCCTTCTCGTACTCCAGCCGGATGCTGTTCACCTGGTGGAACTTCAAATCGAGGGACTGCCGGACCAGGTGCAGCTCGGTGGGGTCGAGGCCCGCTTGGGGAAGGTGGGTTTCCGCCTCCTGGATAGCGATGCCTACTTTCAGAGTCAAATCTTTCCAGTCGCTCATATTAGTGCTCCCCATCGGTGCTCCGGATCAGGTAACGTTGAAACCGAAAGGTGCGGATGCCCGGCCGCCGGGGTTAGTGATTACGGCCCTCCAGGCGCCGAGGTCAGTTAGAGTGGCTCTTACTACCACTCGGGTGGGGCTGATCGAGGTGATATCCGGCGGCGCGGTCAATTGCACCACATGCTGGGCAGGATCGGTAAGTTGGACTGTAAGTCCAGCCATGAATCCGTCCCCGGTGAAGGTGAGGGCTTGTGGATTGGCGTTATGCACGGGGGCCGCGCCTTGGGCCGGATTCTGCGGAATGACGCCGGCAATCGCGGGAGGACCTACTACCGTGAAGCGGTAATCGCTCGAAGGGCCGGCCCCTGGATTGGTGACAGCGGCCTTCCAGTCTCCGGCCTGGTCTAAGGCGACAGTAACAGTGGCCAGGGTGGGCGAGGAGAAGGTCACGTTACCGCCGGTGAGAGTAAGTTGATTGCCGGTGGGACCGGTAAGTGTGACGGAGAGACCGGACTGGAATCCGGACCCCGTCAAGCTGATAGCTTGCGGAGCAGCGTTGGCATTGGGCGGCGCCGGCGCGATTCCCGTAACCGAAGTGCCTGCACCATCCCCGGCATCCCCGGAATCGGGTTTCGCCGCGCCGCCGCTGGTATCGAAGATCTCGCGCAACTGGTTGGCGAGGTAAGGCGCGAACAGGCAGGCGGAGCCAAACAGGTAATTGCGAACCTCGGTCAGATCGGGGGTGTCGCCGTAAACAAACAGCCGCCAGATGACCGCGTATCCCACGCCCAGCACGATGGTGAGGATGCCCAGCAGGCCGAGCAGGGCGATCAGGCGGCTGGAACTGGCCACCATGACGACATCTTTCTTACTGTTGATGACGGTGGGCTGGACGCTGGATTCCTCGGAGACGGCATCGCCCAACGACCAGCCTCTGATTGTAGCGACCACCAGGGCCAGAGCTATCACCACAAGGACGGCAACTAACAACCGGGTAATAACTTCTGCGGCATTCTGGTAAGCCGCGATAGCCTGCGTGCGGTCCTCGGAGGATGGCGGAGCCACCGTAAAGGACCACACTGCGGCGGCAGCGGCTCCCAGATTCTGGACAGAGACTTTCCAGTTGCCCTCTACATCGAGGTTGGCGGTGATCTCGATTTGAGTAGCGCTTAACCGGTGGACTTGCTGGGCAGTCAGTGGCGTTTGTTTCCCGGAGGGGTCAGTGAGCGTGACGGTGGCGCCATCCTGAAAGTCTGCGCCGCTGAGGATCAACTTCTCTTCCGGTGTGAGGGGAAACGCGCGTTCCGCGAGGCCGGTGATGGTGGGGGTGGGGACGGCGGGCTTCTGGTCGGCCTTGGCCGGTGCAGTGGCGGCTGCGGCGGGAGTGGGGGGCGGGTTGGTTTGCGGGAGGCCGGGCTTCGGGACCACCAAAAAAGCGGCTAAAAGCAAAGCGAACCGGAGTACGGAGTTCTTCATGCGCCTGATCTCCTTTCGCGCTGCGAGATGGTCCGATTTTACACCGGCTTATGGGGAACATGAAACGGTGGAGCAGCGGGCGGGGACGGCGGCAGCGAGCCGGCGGGCGGATGCCAACCGCGGCATGGGAGAATTGGTTAATCGTGAGCAAGCGATTTCTGGCGGCGATGAGCGCTTATGCGGCCCTGGCTCTGGCGGCGGGAGTGACGCTGGACGGAAAGCTGCGGCTGGCCGTGTGGATTTTCATGGCCTACCTCGCGGTGCGCACGGCGATCGCCTATAAAGCGGGGTGGTGAGGCGGAACGGCCGGCGGCCGGCGGAGAGCGCGATACTGGAATCGCGGTGTTTCCTCGACGGATTACCCATCGGAATATCGTCCGGGTCCTGATCTCCGGATTCAGCCTGGTGATTCTGCTGCTGCTGGCGGCGGCCCTGGTGGGCGTCCGGAATATCCAGTCCATCCAACTCAATGCCGCCAGCCTGCTGAGCGAGCAGGCGGTGACCAACCGGCTGATCGACGAATTGCACAGCCAGCAAACCACCCTCAGCGAAGTCTTTTCGGTGCTGGCGCGGGACCCCGATTCGGTGGATTACGACCGCATCATGGCGCAGCTCGACCAGGCCGACCGGGAGATCGACCGCATTTCGGCGGAAGGCGCCAAGACTCCCGAACAGGTGCTGTGGACGCGGCTGAAACAATCGTCGGCAGATTTCTCGCACGAGGCGCGGCGCCTGCTGACCTCGGACAACGTGCAGACGTACGCCTCGGTGGATTTGTTTCGCGATCACGAAGCGTTCATCTCGGTGGTGGCGCGGCTGATCGAGGCGGAGTATCGCAAGGCGGGGACCGCGCAGGCCGAAATCGACCAGCGTTCCGCGCGGCTGGTCTACGACTCCTTCGTGTTCGCTTCGGCCAGCCTGCTGCTGGCGCTGCTCTTCGCGGTGGTGACGGTGCGGATGGTGGTGCAGTTGATCCGGCGCATGGATTGGCAGACGGCGGAGCTGGGGCGCGTTTCGTTCCACATGCTGGAGGACCAGGAAGCCACCGCACGGCGATTTTCGCACGAGCTGCACGATGAGCTGGGGCAATCGCTATCCGCGGTGAAGGCCAACCTGGCGGCGCTGGACGCGCAAGGGCAGGTGGACCGCGGGCGCCTGGACGATTGCCTTCGCCTGGTGGACGAATCCATCGGCAACGTACGGCAGATGGCGCAACTGCTGCGGCCCACCATCCTGGACGATTTCGGGCTGGAGGCGGGTTTGCGCTGGCTGTGCGAAGGCTTCGCGGCGCGCACGGGCATCGATGTGCGGATGGAGTCGAACTTCTCCGGACGGCTGGCCGACGAGACC
This sequence comes from Bryobacteraceae bacterium, assembly GCA_035505095.1. Taxonomy (GTDB): domain Bacteria; phylum Acidobacteriota; class Terriglobia; order Bryobacterales; family Bryobacteraceae; genus JOPF133. Next base: position 10,816 of record DATJRE010000435.1, read on the forward strand.
GAAACGCACCTGTTCCGCATCGCCCAGGAGGCCATGACCAACGTGGCGCGGCACGCTCGCGCGCGGCACGTGACGGTGAGGCTGGAACCGGCGGGCAATCAGATTCGGCTCACCATCGCCGACGATGGCAGGGGCCTTGCGGACGGACGCTCCGCTGGGCATCCCAACGGGCGCTCCGATGGGACTCCCAATGGAAGGGGCATGGGGATGATCGGGATGCGGGCGCGGGCGCGCTCGGCGGGCGGCGACCTGGAGGTCCGCTCGCCGGCGGGCCAGGCGGGCGCCGCGGGTGTTCTAATTGAAGTGCGAGTGCCCCTTCACCATGAAACGCATACGCATCCTGCTGGCTGACGATCACGCGGTGGTGCGCCAGGGCTTCAAAATGATCCTGGCGGCGCAGCCGGATATGGAAATTGTGGGCGAGGCCGGCAACGGGCGCGAAGCTGTGGAACTGGCCGAAAAACTGCGTCCGGAGGTGGTGGTGATGGATGTGTCGATGCCGGAGCTGAATGGCATTGAAGCCACCCGGCGGCTGGCGGCCTCCACGCCGCACACTCGCGTGGTGGCGCTCAGCATGCACAAGGATTCGGTGTACGTACGCGAGATTCTGCGGGCGGGGGCGCGCGGCTACCTGCTCAAAGAATCGGTAGCGGGCGACCTGGTCTCGGCGGTGCGGGCGGTGGCTTCGGGCGAAGGCTACCTCAGCCCGGCGGTTTCGACCGCGGTGTTGGACGATTACCGGCGGCACGTGACCAATCCCATCGATCTGCTGACCAGCCGCGAGCGCGAGGTGCTGCAAATGCTGGCCGAAGGCAAGACCAATAAGGAGATTGCGGTGGTGCTGAACCTGAGCGTTTACACCGTGGATGCGCACCGCGGGCGCATCATGGAGAAGCTGAATCTGCACAGCATCAACGAACTGGTGCGATTCGCGGTGCGCAACGGGATGATCGACTAAACGGGCGTGCACGGTCGCGGTGATACTGACGGCTACCGGCCTCTTCTGCCCTGGAACTGAGGGCGCTTCAGCTCATGTACATCCCGCCGTTCACGTTGATGGTCTGGCCGGTGATGAACCCGTTTCCAGCCAGCAGAACGGCAGCCTCGGCGGTCTCCTCCACATCGCCGAAGCGGCCTACGGGGATCAGCTTGGGGCTGGCGTTGAGGTTCTGCCGCACCATATCGGTTTCGATCAGCGCCGGGGCGATGGCGTTCGAGGTGATGCCTTCCCTGGCCAGCAGGTGCGCGTAGGAACGCATCAGGCCCAGCATTCCGGCTTTGGACGCGGCGTAGTGCGGTCCCACAATGCCGCCCAGTTGCGCGGCCACCGACGAAAGGAAAATCAGGCGGCCCCAGCGCCGCTCCCGCATCGGCGGCAGGACGGCCTGGGTGACCAGGAAGCAGGACTTCAGATTCACCGTGAGGATCTCGTCCCAATCGCTTTCGGTGATGGCCTCGGGCGGCTGCACGCGCGCGATTCCGGCATTGTTCACCAGGATTTCGACCGGGCCAAGTTCACTCGCCACGGCGGCGGCCATCGCCCGCACCTGGTCCGCGTGGCTGACGTCCGCCTGAATGGCCATGGCGCGTCCTCCCGCGGCGCAGATGTGGGCCGCAACCTCTTCGGCATCGGCGGCGCGCTGGTGGTAATTCACCGCCACGGGAGCGCCGGCGCGCCCCAGGGCCAGCGCGATGCCGCGCCCGATGCCGCGGCTTCCTCCGGTGACCAGGGCCACGCGGCCGGTGATGTCGCTCATGCGATCATTCTCGCATCGGTGCCGCCTATCGCTCCAGGGTGAGGCGCATGGCTTGAAAATCCAGGGTGACGCGGCGGGCGTGGTCGAACAGGTCGAGGCCGGCATTGCCCCAGCAGCCCACGCAGGGCGCGGTGGCTTGCTGCATGAGCACGGGCACCGATTGGAGCGATACGGCCTGTCCCCCCACCCGCAGGTCCAGCCGGGGAAGCGTGCGGCTTTCCACGGTGACGCTTTCGCCCAAGCCTTGCATGTCGTGCTCCGCGGCGGCGTCCGCGCCTTTGAGGGCGTTGGGAAAATCCGCGCCGAACTCCTGGAACAGGAACGTCTCGGGATTGCCGGTATCGAGCGCCAGCCCCAGGCGGTTGCCGCCCATGGCCGCTTCGAGCACGGGAATGCCGCCATCCAGGCAGAGATTGGATTTGGCCAGGTCGCGCCGGGCAGCCGGGGCGCCGATTTCGAGGACGCCATCGGCGGTCCAACGCATGGCGCCGAACGCCAGCAGGACCGGCAAGCCGAGCAGGCCGCGCTCCATGGGGGGCACGTCGGCGAAGCCCGGCTGGCCGTCGGGAAGTGCGCAAAAGGCCACGTTGCGCAGTTCGAAGCGGCCCACCGTGAGGCGGCCGGCCAGGGCCGCGCGGCAGGGCAGCTTGCGCCCGGCGGCATCGGTCATCTCAAAGCGTGTCTCTCGCAGATCCATGGCCAGCGCCCGCGCGGTGGATTCGCCGATTACCGAAATAGCCGCGCCGGTATCCATGGCAAAGCGCGCGGCGTTCCCGTTGATGAGTAGCGGAACCGCCAGTTTATCGTCCTGCCGGGTATAGCGCAGGCGCGAAAGCCCGTGGGCCGCCACCGAAGGCGGGGGAAGCTGGGCCAGCGCCACCACGCGGGAGCGGGCCTCAAGCAGCGCGTCATCCTCGCCCACGCCGAGATGCTGGGCGATGATTCCGTCGATTTCGGCCAGCGCCTGCCGGTCCTGCCCGGCGCGCGCGTACATGGCCGCCAGCAGGGCACGGGCTTCGGCGGCGTCCTCCGGTTCGGTGGCCGCGCGGATGGCGGCCTGCAGTTCCGTCTCGGCCCGGTGCGGGTCGTTGAAAGCCGCGGCCAGCGCGCCGGCGGTGAGGTGGCTGGCTTTCTTGCCCGCGGATTGGTCGCGCAGGTCGAAGCAATGGCCCGTCACGGGCACTTCGTCGGCGGTTTCGACCACCTGCCTGGAGGGCGCCGCGGGCGCGGGCGGCGGGCCCGCGGTGGTCATGGTCGATTCCGCCACGAACTTGCGGTAGTCACTGTAAGTGGAGCGGTTGCGGTAGCGGCGTTTGGCGAACTGCGATTCGGCTTCGTCGGCCACCGGCAAAAGATACTCCGCGCCGGCCACGGTGACGGCATCGTAATCCACCGAGTTACTGCCGGCGGGATAGGATGGGGGTACGTTGTCGGCCACCTGGGTGATGCGCATCACCCGCACGGTGTCTCGCTCAATATATAAGAGGCCGTGATAGCCGAAATTCACCGAGCTGCACCTCTCAAAGAGAATCCAAGAGTTGCAGCGGCCGGTACTGGTCTCGGAACGCTCCAGGGGCACGCGGTAGGCGAATACGTAAGCGCGTATGCCGCGCAGATCCTGCCAGCCGTTCCACTGGAACTGAGCCCGTACCTTGGGATCGAATAACTCGCCGAGTAAGTGGCCAAAATTGCCGTTCGTGGAATAATAGCCGGCGGCCGCAATCCGGATGGGCACTTTACGGGCAGGCGCACCATTCACCGCGACGATCTTGTAATGTTCCTCGCGGCGATAGTAACTCAGCTCTTCGGCCACTTTCACCTGCAGCTCCCAGTCCTGGCCGGGCTTGCTCTGGAAATGCTCCGAGCGGCGTGTGCAGGTAAAGTCTGGGAGGCGTTCCAGGTAACCCTGGGCGAAATCGGTGACCTGGGTGAGCACGCGGCGCTGTTCCGCAGGACCGGGCGGAGACTCGGGCATGGCTACCGGCTGCGCCGCCGCGGCCGCTGCCAGGACCGCAAGCAGCGACGGGAGCGTGATCCGGCTTACGATGCGGCTGAGAGACGGGCTCATACGCGGGCGCTACCCGGCATTCTACAGCGGCGGAGCAACGCGCGTCGACCCAAAGGGCGGCGCGATGGTATGGTGCGGACAAATTTGGCGGCCCTGTACCGGGCGGTAGGCGCCAATGCGCGACTTTCCGCGGCTAGGCGGGCAGCAGGATGGGAGGGCGACCCGAGCCGCCGGCCACTCGAAGCGCCTAATGGGCCGGCGGTTTCCCGGCCGGGGCGGTGCCGAAGAATTCGGGGCTCTTGAATTCCACCTTGGTGTCGTGATCCATCTGAAACACCCACTGGCTGTAGTGGTCCTTTTTGAGCTGGGCGAAGATTTCGCCGCTCACATCGTCGAACGGCTTGTACGACACGGATTCCGCCTGAAAGATATAGATGGCGGTGGGCTGCCGGACCGGCTCACTGACTTCGCCCGGTTTCAGCGACATCACCGCCGAGCGGACCTGGTCCGGAATGTTGTCGCTGCCGTGAATGGTGGCGAAGTCGCCCTGCTTGGCCTTGGAGGTGGCGTCCTCGGAATACTGCTCCACCAGTTTCACGAAATCGGCCCCTCCGCGGAGTTGGCCCACCAGTTTCGCCGCCAGGGCTTTGGCCTCGTCCTCGGTGCGCGATGCGCTGCTGCTGGAGGAGGACGCGGGCTTGTCCGAGAAGCCCAGGTAGATGGCCTTCAGGCGCACCTCCTTGTACCGTTCCCGATTGGTGTCGTAATACTGGCGGGCTTCCTCGGGCGGCACGGTGATGTGCGCGTTGACGTTTTCCAGCTCGGCGTCGGTGAGGATCCGCATGGTGTAGTAATCCAGTTGTTCGCGCGCCGGGCTGCCCTCGTCCAGTTTCTGGGTCTTGGCCAGTTGGGCGAGCTTGCGCATCACCGCCCACCCGCGGAGAAAGTCCTGCGGTTGCTTCAGGGCGTTTTGCTGGGCATCCGGTGGCAGGATGGCGAAAAACTTCTTGAACTCGCCGACGGTCATCGAGTATCCGTCCGGGAAGACCGCGATCACCGTGGATTCGGGCAAGTTCGGGAACGGCGGAGCGGGCGCCGGAGGGGCGGACTGCGCGGCGGCGCTAAGGCAGGCGAGCAGCAGGATCGATAATGCTTTCATGGTAAAGGGTGCGGGTTCCTTGATTTTATCACGGGGGATGGAACGCCTTACTGGAACAGGCCCTGGAATTCGGCGCTCCCAGTGAAACCCTGGCCGGGCGCGGGGCCCAGGATTTGCAGGCGCGTGGGATAGCCCGCGGGGCCCTGGAACAGCAGGCCGGCGCCGCCGGTGTTGGCGGCATTCAACCAAAAGGCCAGACCGCCTGGATCGGGGTCGCGGTCCAGGATTACGAAGTAGAGCATGGTGATGTACAGGGCGTTGGTGTGGTCTCCAGCGGCGGAAGCCAGGTTGGCGAAGGTTCCGGTGCTCTGGAATTCGTTGTTCGCGGCGCTGGCCGGGGTGGTGGCCGCGGGGTAGCCGATGAGGCTTTGGAAGCACGCGGCCAGCGCGGTGCAGGCACCGGCTTCGGCCGCCGTGGGAGCGCGGCCTAAGAGGTTCTGGTAGAGATTGGCTGCCGAGTAGCTCAGGTTTGCGCCGGCCAGGGAAGCGAACAGGCCGGGGACGGTCTGGCTGCCCAAACGGATGGCCGAGACTGCCGCGGTGAACTGGGCGTAGGTGGGCGGCGCGGCAGTGGCGGCCTGATAGGCGGCCATCACGGCAAAATCGCTGTTGAAGGCCTCCGGGCTGGTGAGAAAGTCGTCGGCCATCTGGCTGAGGGCGGCCACGCCGGTGGGCGCGCCGGGGCCGGTCCAGAAGGCGTAGCCGCCGGGGTCGGGGTCGCGGCCGAGGATCGACTGGTAAAGAGCAGTCACCTGCCGGTCGAGCAGGGGCGCGGTGGAACCGGGCTGGGTGACCTCGATCACGTCGGGAGGCCCCACCGACGGGGTGATGGTGATGATCCCGGTGCGCGGCGAGGTGGTGGGGTTGCTCAGGGCGCTGTAGGTTCCGCTCTCGCTACCCAACGTGACGGCCAGCCAGGGGACATTCGAAGTAGCTGTCCAGGGAGGGAGCGTGCAGCCACCGCTGACTGTGAGGGAGAAGGCGCCGGAAGCGGTTGTGGGCGTGCTGCCGTCGGCGGGTACCGAATTGGTGAGAGCCACGGTGCTCGGCTGAGCGGCAAAGACGGCGCAGGCCAAAACCAAGTCCACGGTGACCACGGTCGTGACTGGCAGCGACGGTGACGAGATGGTAAAGCTGCCCTGGTAGGTGCCAATGGGCAGACCGGTGGGATTGGCGGTGATGGTGAGAGCAGCCGTTCCAGGTGAGGCCGGGATCGTCAACGTCGCCGGCGTGGCTGTGAAGATGGGGGCTGAGTTGGGGCCGCCGCTGAGTGGATTGTTGGAGAAGGGGGCTACGGTTGCGGTAATGCTGGTCGCCGCGCCGACCTCGAATGTGGCGCCAACCGCGGTGGTGCTGCCCAGAAGGGTGGTGAGCGTCTGGGTGGTGTTCGGCGTCACCACGAGAAACTCGACGGGGCCTGTCACCAGGGTAACGACCACCGGAACCGTATCCGCCGCCGGCGCGCCATAGCTGGCCGCTGGCGAGTAACTGATGGTGCACGAATAGGTTGCGGTGGCGGTTGGCAGACCCGCCGGGTTGTAGCTGACGGTCAGCGGATTGGCCGTGTTGGGGGTGGTGGTCCCGCTGACCGGTCCCGGAATCAGCCAGCCGCAACTGGCGGTGCCGGCGTTCGGAGTCACCGTCGCCGTCCAGTTGATGGAGGCTGCTCCGGAGCTGATCGTCAGCGTGGCGTTATTAATCGGGGCGTTTATACCGAACTCATAGTCGAAGGTCACCGGACCGCCCGTAACCGCGAGCGTTCCGACCTCCAGCGTCACCGGCACGTTGATGGGAGGCACGTTCGGGCCAAGCTGGGCAAAGCTGTAGGCCAGGCTGCCGCCATACGATCCTGCCGGAAGGGAGCCGGCGGTTACGGTGCCTGTCGAAGTGGCGGCCGGGGGAACGGTCGTGGTTGTGCCGCCGGTGCAGGCCAGCCAGTTGCCGCCGGGGGGCGAGGCTATTGAGGGAGTGCAGGTGAAGGGCACCGCTACGGGGCCGGCGCTGGAGGTCAATTGGATGGCCTCCGAGAAGTTGACTGGAGCCGCTCCCGTTGGCAGGTTAATGACCTGCGAAGCCGGGGTAAGCGTGGGCAACCCGCTCAAGGTGATGGTGGCGCTGGTCGAATTGGTGACGGCCGGGCTAATGCCGCCAATGCTGGCGGCGGCTACGGCCAGTGTGCAGTTAGCAGACAGCCCGGTACCGCTCGACGGGCTGACCGTGAAGCTGAGAGGGGTCGCGGTGGTCGAAAGGCCAATGGTTGAGGAAGCGGGCGCCACGACGCAGGGGCCGGAGCTGATGGAGGCCGTCACCGTAGCCAGCAGCCCGTTCGGACTGGCGGGGGCTGAGGACAGCGCGATGGTGGTGGTGCAGACCGAGTTGGCGGCGCCAATGGTGGCCGGGTTGGGCGTGCACGTCGGCGTCGGCAGGAGGATGGCTGGCGGATTGGCCACCGTCAGGTTCACGGTGAAGGTGGCGCTCAGCGGACCATTCACCTCCGTGGCCGTAATGACGCCCGTCAGCAGACCGGCGGACAGAGGCGAGATCGCCGACGGATTGATGGCGATGTTGAGGGGTACGGAGGCGTTTGATGATGTCGTTACACTGGGGACGAGCCACGGCACGTTGGAAGAAAAGCTCAAGGTGTAGGGAACGCTGCCGAGCATGGTCACCACCGTCGCGAAGCTGGCCGGAGCCGGATTCGTCTGGCCAATGGTATAGGCCGCTGTGGCAGTACAAGACTCGTTGCCGCCAGCGGCCGAGCAGCTAGCGGTAGCGTTGGTGGTATCGCTGAATTGCAGCGATGGAATAGCGGTGGTCAGGGTGACCGGGATGGTCACCGTCGGATTGGAGGTGGACGAAGACGGGGTGCTCACCGTAATCGTGCCGTTATAAGTGCTAGCTGTGGTGAGGCCGGCCAGCACCGCCGGATTCACCGTGATCACCAGCGGGACTGGCGTGGTGGTCAGCGTAGCGGTTGCAGGTCCGACACCCGCCGTGCCGCCATTGAGCGCGATTTGCAGCCAGTTGGCCGGGCCGGTATTGGAAACCGCCGTCACGATGACTGGGATTCCGGTGACACCGTTCGGCAGGGCATTGATGCTCAACTGGGTACTCTGGCTGGCCGGATAGGTAACCGTGGCGCCGATCCCGTATTCGAGGGACGCGCCGCTGCCTGGCAGCGTACTGACGACACTGGGCAAACCGGTGACGTTGAGCGTGACCAGGGCCGTTACGACCGCCGGTTCGGTGTTCGGCGGGAAGCCCGTCGCCACAAAGTCTACGTACGCGTTGTACGTTCCTACCGGCAGCGTGGTGACATTGGCATTCGGCGAGACGGTGAACTGGCATTCCGTGACCGGCGTTGGATTCACGATCATGGGCTGGCAATTGGCGGAGGCCACGCTGAGC
>DATJRE010000436.1:0-4480 GCA_035505095.1 Bryobacteraceae bacterium
TCGCGAGGGCGAAGATGTCTCGGGCGATATCGACCGCGAAATGAAGCGCTATGGCGAGCTGCTCGACCGCCTGGAAACCGCCATGCTGCTTTCGGGCGAAAACGACGCCCGCAGCACCATTGTCACGATCCACCCCGGCGCAGGCGGCACCGAAAGCCAGGACTGGGCCGAGATGCTCATGCGCATGTACCTGCGCTGGGCCGAGCGGGCCGGCTTCCAGACCGTGGTCACGGACCGGCTGGAAGGCGAAGGCGCCGGCATCAAGTCGGTCACCTTCGAAGTCAACGGCGAGAATGCCTACGGCCTGCTGCAATCCGAGATCGGCGTGCACCGCCTGGTGCGCATCTCGCCTTTCGACGCCAACGCCCGGCGGCACACCTCCTTCGCTTCGGTCTTCGTTTTCCCGCAGGTGGACGACGAGATCAAAATCGACATCAAGCTGGACGACGTCCGCATCGACACCTTCCGTTCCTCGGGAGCCGGCGGCCAGCACGTCAATATGACCGATTCGGCGGTGCGCCTGACGCACTATCCCACCGGCATCGTGGTGCAGTGCCAGAACGAACGCTCGCAACACAAAAACCGCGACTCGGCGTGGAAGCAGCTTCGCGCCCGGCTCTACGAATACGAGTTGGCCAAGAAGCGCGAGGAAACCCGCAAGACTGAGGATTCCAAGCTCGACATTAACTTCGGCAGCCAGATCCGCAACTACGTCCTGGCGCCCTACCGGCTGGTGAAGGACCTGCGAAGCCGCCTGTCGCTGGGCGATGTGGACCGCGTTCTGGAGGGCGACCTCGACCCGCTCATCCACGCCTTCCTGGTGTGGCGGCGCACCGGCAAGACCGCCGGCGATGGCAAAGACCCCGAAGGCGCCGAGTGACCCAGGCGGAAAGGCTCACCCGCGCGGCGGAACTGATCCTGGAAGGCCGCCTGGTGGCCTTTCCCACCGAAACCGTCTACGGCCTGGGAGCCAATGCCCTGGATGCCCGGGCCGTGCAGCGGATTTTCACTGCCAAGGGCCGCCCACGCACCAGCCCGCTCATCGTACACGTGGATTCGGTTGCCATGGCGCGCGACCTGGCGCTGGCCTGGCCCGAGAGCGCCGAGCTTCTGGCCATGCGCTATTGGCCTGGGCCGCTCACCCTGGTGGTGCCAAAGCAGCCGCGCATTCCGGACATCGTCACCGCCGGCCTGCCCACGGTGGGGCTGCGGATGCCGGCGCACCCCCTGGCGCTGGCCTTGATCAGCGAGGCCGGGGTCCCCATCGCGGCGCCCAGCGCCAATCGCTTCACCGAGCTTTCGCCCACGGCTGCCGCGGATGTGCGCGAGACGTTGGCGGATTTCGTGCTGGATGGCGGACCGGCGAAGGTCGGAATCGAATCCACCGTCTTGTCGTTGGCGGCTAGGCCCGTGTTGCTACGCCCCGGCGTGATTCCGCTGCCGGAAATCGAAGCGCTCATCGGCCCCGTGGAAATCGCCGCCGCTGCAGCCGGGGAGGCGCATCCCGCTCCCGGAATGCACCCCCGGCATTACCGCCCCCGCACCCGGCTGCTGCTGATCGCTCCCGGGGAAGCGCCGCCGGCCGGCCGCGGCGCGTGGCTGCGCATCGGCCAGGAAATGCCTGCCGACCCCGCGGCCTACGCCGCTGCGCTGTACGCCAGGTTGCACCGCCTCGACCGGGAGGATTGGGATTGGATCGCCGTGGAACCCCCGCCCCCGACCGCCGCCTGGGCTGGCGTGCTCGACCGTCTGCGCCGCGCCGCGGAGTAATGTCGCCGTACCCTTCTTCCGCAGCGTGCGTCCCCTCCGGAAAGGAATCGCCCGCAGGCGGCATTTCGCCCTAAAGGAGGCGGTATGGAGCGGATCGTCGGAGTGGCTCTATTGCTTTCGCTCGCCGGGGCCGCGCGGCCCAGGAACCGCCGGCCAAAGGAGTAAACTTCTACTCCCTAGCCAAGGAGCGGGAACTCGGCCAGACAATGGCGGACCGGCTGGCCAGCGACCTGCTGGTCGTCCACGAGCCGGCGATGGATGCTTACGTAGCGCAGCTCGGCGCCGCGCTGGCCAGGTACGCCAACTCGCCGTTCGCCTGCGCCTTCACGCTGTATGAGGGCCGCAGAACGACGGAGCCACTGACCAATACCACACCGCCGGCCATCGTCGCCGCGATGCCGCTGGATGCATTTCGCGGTTCGGCTACGGAGCCGGTGGCCGTGGCCGGTGGATTTATCTTCATTCCCATGAGCCTGCTGGCCGGCGCTCCCAATGAGGCCGTGTTCGCTTTCCAATTGGCGCATGCCATGGCCCATGTCTCCGCGCGCCACGCTACCCGATTGGCGACCCGCATGGAGTTGATGGAGATCTCCGCACAGGTAGCACAAAACGCATCGATGGGCAGCCAGCAAGACCACCCGGCGGGATTGGGACTGATCGCCCTATCTCGTGCAGTCGAGCGCGAGGCCGATTACCTGGCCGTCCAGATCCTGTCTCAGGCCGGGTACAACCCTGTGCAGGTGATGGAGTACCTGACGGAGCAGCCGGAGGTGCATGGGTCAGTTGCTAAGGCGTTCGCCTTGCGCCCACCCCCCGCGGCCGGGCCGCAGCCATTCGAAGCGAAATCCAGAGACTCCCCGCCGTCCCCTACACCACATCCACCGGCGGATTCGCGGTAACCAAAGCCCTGGCCGCCGCCGTCCGCTGACCTGCGTGCGGCAAAAACACCCCCTGCGGTAAGTATTTCGTCGCCGGATGAGACTATCTATAGCGTGAGTCCCCAGGAGCGGTTCCGCGGCCTGGTGTCTGCGTACGCGGGCGCCATGCGCCGGCTTTGCGCCGTGTACGCCACAGCCACGCCAGATCGCGAAGACCTCTTCCAGAACATTTTCCTGGCGATCTGGAAGGCGCTGCCGGCCTTTCGCGGCGATGCTAGCGAGCGCACCTGGGTCTACTCCATCGCCCACAACGTGGCGCTTACCTGGCGGGCCCAAGACCGCCGATGGCAGAGCGGCCGGATCAGCCTGGACGAAGCGGCGGAAGCGCCGGAGGACCCGGCCCACGAACGGCGCCTCCAGCTTTATGAGCTGATTTCCCGCCTGGCGCCCGTCGATCGGCAGTTGGTAATTCTCTGGCTGGAGGGATTCACCGCCGCACAGATCGCTGAAGTCGCCGGTATTCGGCCGGGCACTGTGGCGGTGCGACTGACGCGCATCCGGCAAAGCCTGTCGGAGGCATTCCGCATCTCGGAGGCCCGCAATGGATAACTTGCAACCACCCGAAGAGCTACAGCACCTGTGGCTGGACCGGCGGCCGGAAAATCAGAGTCCTGAGCGGATCGTAAGGCAAGTGCTGGTAGAGGCGCGCAGGCATCAACGCCGCGCGCGCGCCGCCGATCTTGTGGTGATCGCGGCGCACGCCCTGTTCCTTCCCCTGATGCTTCTGTTCGCCTGGGCCTTTCTGGACCAGGCGCCGCTGGTCGCAGCGGGCCACCTGGTGTGGGCTGTGACGATGGTTGCGGGCCTGGTAGCCTACCGGATCTTCTATCGCTCGCTCGGCGAGGAGCCACCCCCTAATGCCACCTCTCGCGAGTATATCGAGCACTCTATCGAGTTTCTAAACCGCCGCGAGCGTCTCCTGGTGAAATCGGCCGCTCCCATAAGCGCATTGGAGGCTGTGGCCGGGATCCTTTTCGCGTGGGCCGCGGTGAAAGGCCAGGAGTCAGAGCTCTCCCTGCTTTACGTGGTTCTGTGCTTCCTGGCGCAGCCCGTCAGTTGGTGGTGGACCCTGCGCATGCAGCGAAGCTACAGTCGCAAGCGTACCCGACTACGCCAGATCCTGGCCGATCTTGGCAACTGACGCCGGCTAGCGGCGATGTCCGCCACCACCACCAAAGTGCCCGCCGCCACCACCAAAATGCCCGCCGCCACCGCCGAAGTGTCCGCCGCTCGAGAAGGAATGGCCGCCGCCGAAGGAACGCGGCGCGGAGAAAGAACGCGGGGCCGAATAGCTGCGCGGGGCCGAATACGAGTACGAGCGCGGAGCAGAGTAGGACCGCGGTGCTGAATAGGAGTAGGACCGCGGCGCGGAGTACGAATACGATCGCGGCGCCGAATACGACCGGCTTGCCCCGGAACTAAACCCGCGGTAACTCTGGCTGGGCGCGCGGTAGCCCTGCGAAGAGCGGGCCCCATAGTTGGTGGAACCCCGCGAGGAGTTCGCAAAACCATTCGTCATCGACCGGTTGGCGCTACCGAACTGGCGGCCTCCGTACGCATTCGTGCCGCGGTTGAAGGCGCTGGCGCCCCGATTCATGCTGTTGGCGCCGCCGCCCCGTGCCGTGCCGCTGAACCGGCTACCCACGTACCGGTTGGAGTTGTAACGCGCCGCCACCGCCCGGTTGGGATACGCTACGCCGCCTCGAAAGGCTGGATTGTGCGCCCACATCGCGCGCCCTCCCACTCCCAGCCGTCCGTATCCGGTGTAGTAT
>DATJRE010000437.1:0-2866 GCA_035505095.1 Bryobacteraceae bacterium
GGCTCGTGGCGCCCTGACGATTCGAGATTACGGAGCGCCGGATCGTTTGTACTGGAACATCCCACTGGATTGATCCATCCCTCATGCGGCCTCTCAATGCCAATCTATTCGAGGCGCTGCCTTCCTGGTTGCTTCCGCCGACGCCGCTGGCGTAACGGGGATTGCAAACCACTCTGCGCGGAAGCCCGGCAAAGTTCAATCGCCGGAAACGGCCCCGAGTTTGGTGGAACCCGCCAGACCGGCCGGAGTTCGATGGGGACTCCGGCGGCTGGAGTATCCTGGTAATGCGTCATTCTCTTCCGTGTATCGCATGCGCCGCGGCGCGCCCTGGGCTCGGTGTCCCCGGCAGGATTATCGCGTCGCTGGGAGCCGCGGAATGTCATCGGCGCTTTAAGGAGAGCCATGCGGCGGGCAGCGCGGCGCGGATCTGGTCTGCACTTTTCATTCGCGGATGGAGTAGCCTGTCTCAGCAGCGGGAGAGGTGGGACCTTTCCCGGAAAGGAATCGAAATGGACTTAACGAGGCGTGATTTAGGAAGGGTAGCTCTGGCGGCGTGGCCGTTGGCGAAGCTGGCCGCTAAGCCGGATTCGCTGTTCGGAGGCGTCCAAGTCGGCGCTAACGTGCCCTACAGTTTCCACAACATGTCCGGCACGGCCGACAAGATTCTGGAATACATGAACCAACTCGATCTGAGCGCCGCCGAGCTTCGGTTGCAGCCTGTGGAAGCTTACCTCGGAGCGCCCGGAGTGTATGCTTCAAGCTTCGACGCGCCGGGCAGAGGCCGGCGCGGCGCAGGCGCACCCGCTGGTGGCCGTGGCCCAGGTGGTGGAGACGCAGCTCGGGGCACACGCGGCCCAGGCGGAGCGCGCGGTGGCCGGGCTCCCCTTACGCCGGAGCAGCAGGCCGCGCGGGCCGAAGAAGCCAAAAAGCTTTCCGATTGGCGCCTCTCGCTTTCCATGGACAAGATCAAGAACTTCCGCAAGAAATACGAAACCGCCGGCGTTCTGATCCAGATCCTTAAGGTAGATAACTTCAACTCCTTCAGCGACGGCGTCACCGACTATTTCTTCGAGGTGGCCAAGAACCTGGGCGCCCACGCCATTTCCACCGAGGGTCGCTTGAGCGACATCGAGCGGCTCGGGAAATTTGCCGATAAGCACAAAATGATGGTCGGCTACCATGGCCATACCGCCGGCCCGGGCGGAGAGGCCTTCGGCGCCCCGGAAAACTGGGAGAAGGCCATGGCCGTCGCGAAATACAACGGCATCAATCTGGACCTTGGCCATTTCGTGGTCGGCAACCATACCTCGCCGATTCCCTTCATGACCAAATATCACGACCGCGTCACGCACATTCACGTGAAGGACCGCAAATACGACGGCGCCACCGTGCCGTTCGGCCAGGGCGACGTACCCATCGTCGAGGCTCTGCAGCTCATGAAGAAGAACCAGTGGAAGTTTCAGGCCACTATTGAATTCGAGTATCCGGTCCCGGAGGGGTCGGACTTGCTGACCGAAATGGGCAAGTGCGTCGAGTACTGCAAGAAGGCGCTCGCTTAGAGGGTTGCCTGATAGCCGCGTGGCTTCGCCCGCAGTTCGCCGCGTCGGCCGGGCACGGAGCCTGCCGGGTCCACGTTCTTCCTCCGCAGACCCGCAAAAGACTTAAACGGATGACTACAACGAGAGTTCTGGCGATTCACGCGCATCCTGACGATGTGGAGATTCTGGCAGGCGGAACGATGGCCCTGTTGGCCAGCCGGGGACACGCGATCATCATCGCCACATTCACGCCGGGAGATTGCGGGTCGCACGAACTGGGGCCGGAAGAGATCGCCGCCGTCCGCAGAGGGGAAGCCGCCCGTTCGGCGGCGCGGATTGGTGCCACGTACGTCTGCCTGGAGATGCGCGACCTGGCGATCTTCAGCGACGACCGGTCGCGACGCCTGGTGGTGGAAGCGTTGCGAAAAACTCGCCCGCAACTGGTGTTAGCCTCTTCTCCGGTGGATTACCTTTGCGACCATGAGGCTGCGAGCGCGCTGGTCCGCGACGCCTGCTTCGCCGCTCCGGCGCCGAATTACCGAACCGGAGCGGTTGAACCGGCGCCCCCGCTGGCAGCCATCCCTCATCTCTATTGGATGGACCCGGTGGGCGGCCAAGACCGTGAGGGCCTTCCCGTCGCGCCGGCTTTCGTCGTCAACGTGGCGGAAACATTCGCACGCAAGCGGGAGATGCTCGCCGAACACTCCAGCCAGCGAGAGTGGCTGCGCCAGCATCACGGCACGGACGACTATCTGGAAACCATGGAACGTTGGACGCAGGAATGCGGACGACGCGTAGGGTTCTCGCACGGTGAAGGATTCCGTCAGTATCGCGGCCATCCCTTCCCGCAGAGTCCGCTGCTTCAGGAATTGCTGGGAGACCTCGTGGTGCGCAGCTAGCCGAGGCGGAGCCGGCGTCGCCGCCTTGGGGCCGGGGGGCTGCGGTCTGCGCGCCGCGGCGTCAGACCCTCAAACGGCGACCCGCGGCAGGTGACGCGATCTGCAAAAGCGTACTCCGCGTGCGTGCGAGACCACCAGTCCCACGCGACAGCGGGACGTCCTTTCTCGGTGTGCACAACTGCTTAAGCGGAAATGCGCTGGCCAGCGGGCTCATCCATGCGGCAACGTCGAGAGGTACTTTGGGGCTACACTAGAGTACCGGGTACTACCGAGGCCTTCCGCCAGCCAGGTAGAGGCAACGCCAGGTCTCGAAGGGAGTGAATAGTCATGAACTCTTCACAAGGTTCGAGCAGCCGTCGTGAATTCATCAAGGCCACCGGTAAATCGGCTGCACTTTCGGCTTTGGCCAACGTCGCGATGCCCTCCGTC
>DATJRE010000438.1:0-19862 GCA_035505095.1 Bryobacteraceae bacterium
GCCGCGTTTCGGCCTGGCGCTCCGGCCCGTGATAGGCTGAGCGTATGGAACATATCCCGGAGGGAGAGGCGTGGTTTCACAGCCCTCGCAAACTCGTTGAACTGGGGTGGTCTCCCGTAGTAACGGTGCTGTACGTCGTAGTGAGCCTGGCCACCGGCGGATCGTTGGATTATCCGCTACTGGCGGCCCTGATCGTGTTGAGCGTTACGTGCATTCTTTATGCGCGCAGGCCTCCCGAAAGACCGGCAGCACGGGTGGAGATGCCGGCGGAACCGCCGCGGATCGAACGGCCCACGGTGCGGAGCCAGGCTGCGGCGCCAGTTGAGCCGCCGAAGGCTCCGAGCGAACCGCCGCCGGCCGAACCAGTGAAACTTCGCAGCCAGCCACCGTCGCCAGAGCGGCAGCAGGAGAACGGCGGGGCTTACGCGGCGGCGGTACCGGCGGCAGCGCCGGCAAAGGAGAGCAAGAGGGGCCAAAGCGCTCCGCTGCTTACTCCCGAAGCGCCCGCGGCCGCCGCGGTGCTGAAGCAACTGGATGAGGCCAAAGCCGAGTTGGAGCGCTCCCGGCAGAACGGGGCGGCGCTCGAAAAGGAAATCGCCGAACAGACCAGGCAGGCGGCCGAGCGCCTGGAGGTGGTTCTGGCGATCACCGGCCTCAAGGAGCGGGCCCGGGCCATCCGCCGCCAGTGGCCGGACGCAGCCTTCTGCCAGCGTCCCCTGCGAGAGCAATGGTGGACACCGGGTTCCAACCAGACGGCATCCACTTCCTGGCTGGCCAAGGCTCATGAGTGGCATTCGCAATTTCGAGAAGTGCGCCCGCACTTCTTCCCCCACGCCGAAGACGCTTACCTGCGGTCTCTGGACCTGGAGGAAATGATCGATTTTCTGGATGATATTATCCTGTCGCGCGAGACACAACCGTTGCACCGTGAGACGCGTGTGACCGCCGCCACGGCTCCGGTTCTGGTCATCAAGGCCTGGGGCGCTCCCGAAGGCGAAGAAGAGAAGTGCGGCTTCTGGATTCAAAATACCGGCGAGCTTCCGGCCACCAACATACAGTTGGCGCGCGTGGAAATCGCGTCGAAATTGCTGAGTATCTACCTGCCGCCCAGCTCGGTTTTGACGAAGGAGCAGCAGTTGTTTGTGATTGCCAGCCTGACCGGGGCGCAGAGAGCCACGGCCTACAACCTGGAAGACCTGATGAGAAAGCTTCCCGTCAACCGCATCAACGGGGCCCAGCCGCTCGGCGTAGGGCTGCGGCTGATCTACGACTCGAAGGATGGCGTTCGCTATGCCAGCCGGCATGAGATGAGCCTGGAGAATAACGTCATCAAGGTCCATTACGTGAACACGGAACTCCTGGCGATGCCGCTCTAGGCGGAGCGGCGGGCACGGCGGCTGGCCAATCCCGCCGGCCCGCTCCATTTCGCGGCCGTGGCGCTGGCCCTGTTGCCGGTACCGTGTTTCTGGCACCTGGCGGCCACCCTGCGGGACGAATGACCACGCTTTTCGCCGCCGGCGGCTTGGCGGCTGCGGAAATACTGCTCTTTTGGCGGAAGTATCCCCGCTCCGTAGGATTCCAGTTCCGCTGCCATGGCGTTACGGTCGAGGTAGTTCTTCCCTTAACGGGTTTGCATGGATTGCATCGCAAACCAGGGCCGCCTTACCGGACTACCCGAATCCAATGGGGGACCTCCGGTGAGGCGGCCGATTCTTCGGCTTGAGGGCAATCTACTCCTACTTTGGCGTCTCTCTACCAGGAACGACGTATAGCGCCTGCGGCCATCCTGCTCTAACGTGGATAGTGGCCGGACGGCTCCGGCCTCTGGGGGAGGCGGAAATGGCGGAGTTCCTGGCGATTACCATTGCGGAGTGGATCGAACGCGGTTTGGAGTTGGTGACGAGTCGCGCCGATGGCGGCCTACGGGTGCGCGAAAGCCAGCGCGCGTTTCTGGAGCTTGCCGGCACCACCTACCGCGCCGGTTCGCTGGGCCTGGCGTTGATCGGCAAGGACGGCGATCCGCAAGTCGCGCTCCAGCGCTGGATACAGGTATCCGGCAATTCTCTGGCGGACCAATTGGAAGCTGCGGCGCGCCTGCTGGGGATTCCCGTAGCGTTGGCCCGGCTGGTGGAGCTGAATCACCGTGGGGGCATCACGGCGCGCGTCATTGCCAAGAATCTGCGGGCGGGAACGCTCGGTATGGCGATGGTTGCGGATCATCCGGCCATCGCGCGCCCCGCTGCGGCGGCCCTGGCCGATCTACAGGCTTCCGTGCAGTTCCGGCCGCTGGAGCCCGTTGCCAACGATCCCATCCAGCGGGATCGCCACGTCTCTCATGCCTGACCGTGCGGCAGAACCCACAGATTCCCGGTGAACAGGTAGTTTTCCGGTGACCGGAACGCCCCGCGCGCGGATGCTGGCGGCGGTACCGGTGGCCGGCGCCGGGGTGGGTTGGCCGCACCTTGCTACAATCCCATTGTGGCTCGCATCCTGATGGTGTCTTCGGAGGCTGCGCCTCTGGCCAAAACGGGAGGGTTGGCCGATGTGGTCGGATCGCTGCCGGCGGCGTTGCGCGCTGTGGGCGATCAGGCCGCCGTGGTCATCCCACGCTATGGCTCGGTGGACTTGAAAAGCGCCCGGCGGGTCTACGACAGCGTGCCGGTTTTCCTGGGCGCCACGCGCTACGACACTACCATTTATCAGGCCCCCGCGGAGTTCCCCTTCTACCTGGTGGATTGCCCGCCGCTCTTCGCCCGCAAGAGTTTCTATGGCGAATCGGGCATTGACTATCCCGATAACCACATCCGGTTCGCGGTCTTTGCCCGGGCGGCCATCGGGGTGGCGCGATTCCTGTTCCGCGCGCAGGTGCTGCACTGCCACGATTGGCAGACCGGCCTGGTTCCGGCCTACCTGCACACCACCTTCGCCACCGACCCGACTTTTCTGGGCGTCGAGACGCTCTTCACCATCCACAACCTGGGCTACCAGGGGCTGTTTCCGAAGTCTATTCTGCCGGAAGTAGCCCTGGAGCCGGCGGTTTACCGGCCCGATGGCTTGGAATTTTTCGGGCACGTCAGCTACATCAAAGGCGGCATCGCTTTCGCCACGGCCCTCAACACTGTGAGCCCCACGTACGCCCGCGAAATCCAGACGCCGGAATACGGCTTTGGCATGGATGGCGCCCTTCGCGCGCGCGCCGCCGACCTGACCGGCATCCTCAACGGCGCCGATTACCGGGAATGGAGTCCCGAGGCCGATTCTTTCCTGCCGGCCCCCTACACGGCCGAAGATCTTTCCGGCAAACGGGTGGACAAACAGCAGCTTCTGGCCGAATTCGGTCTCCCCGAGGAGGCCCTCGACCGTCCGCTGATCGGCATCGTGTCGCGGTTCACCCGCCAGAAGGGGACGGACATTCTGGCGGAGGTTGCGGGACAGATCGTCTCCGAGGGCGTTTACATGGTGGCCCTGGGGACGGGCGACCCGGAGTACGAGGAGTTTTTCCGCAAGATGGCCGCCGAACACCCTGGGCGCATCGCCGTGCGCATCGGCTTCGACAACGGCCTGGCGCACCGGATCGAAGCCGGCGCGGACATGTTCCTGATGCCCAGCCGCTACGAACCCTGCGGCCTGAACCAGATGTACAGCTTGCGGTACGGTACCGTTCCGATAGTACGCGCCACCGGCGGTCTGGATGATACCATCGATGAGGGCACCGGGTTCAAGTTTCGGGAGTACTCCGGGGCGGCGCTCCTGGGGGCCGTCCGCGACGCGGCACGGGTCTTTGAACAGAAGGATGTCTGGCGGGAGATGATGGTGCGCGGAATGGCCAGGGATTTTTCCTGGAAGGCGTCGGCGGCGGCCTATTCGGCGCTCTACCGGAAGCTGCTGGGCGGCGCGTGAATCCTTTATAGCGCCCGCGATTCTAATAAATTCGGGAGATCAAATGGCAGGTCAGAATACGTTAACGTTTACCGATACGGGCTTCGACCAGGATGTTTTACGGTCGGAGGTTCCGGTGTTGGTGGATTTCTGGGCCGAGTGGTGCGGCCCTTGCCGGCAAATGGCGCCGACCATCGATGTGGTGGCCAACGATTATGCCGGCCGAGTCAAGGTGGGCAAGTTGGACGTGGATTCCAACAACGGCACAGCCATGCGCTACAACATCCGCGGGATTCCCACCCTGCTGCTGTTCAAAGGCGGCCAGGTGGTGGAGCAGCGGGTTGGCGCGGTGGGCAAGTCGGAAGTGCAGAAAATGCTCGATCCGCACGTGGCCGAACCAGTCCACTCCCAGAAGTAACAGCATTTTCAAGGGTTTCCGGCCGGGATCCGCGCCTGCGGGTTCCGGCTTTCTGTATCCGGGGAGGACTGTCTACGCGCCCAGCTTTTCCTGGCACTTGACGCAATAGCGCGCCCAGCTTACCGCCTGCAGGCGCTTGGGAGCGATGGGCTGCTCGCATTCCAGGCACACCCCGTAATCCCCCGAGTCGATCCGGTCCAGAGCTTCATCCACCAGCCGGAGTTGCATATAATCCATGCGGTTCCGGTGCAGGGAAAGGAACTCAATGTGGCTTATCTGGGCGCGATCGTCATCGGCGACGGAACCCATCGACGCCAGAGTATCGAACCGGATGTTCAGCCCGCCCAGCACCTCGCGGCGCCTTTCGAGCAGTTTCCGCCGGTAGTCTTCCTTGTTCTCCAGACCGCTTTCCAGCACGGCCACGCTTTGTCTCATGGGTCCTCCCTCCGGATTCCGGACGACATTTGAATGGTTCGGAGAGCAAATCGGAATTCTCGACTTTAAAATCCAGAGAAGCGATTTTTGTGCTGCGGGCCGTTCGGGCGGGCGCGATTCGACATATAATCTCATCCATGCTGCGACTGATTCTGCTTGGGGCGCTCGCGGGCGCGACTCTTCTGCTGGCGGCCGATCCGACCGGCACCTGGACCGGCGACCAGCCTGGTCCCGGCGGCAACACCTATTCCATCACCTTCAAATTGAAGGCCGATGGGGACAAACTCACGGGCACCATGGGCGGCGACCAGTTCGAGCAGCCCATCCAAAACGGGGAAATCCACGGCGACGATATCGCCTTTACGGTGCACCTGGAATTCGGCGATGGAATCGACTTGAAGTACACCGGCAAGGTGGGCGCCGACAAGATCGATTTCAAGGTGCAGCGAAGCGGCAACGACGAAGCCCAGGCCTTCGTGGCCAAGAAGACCCCGTAGGGGTGGCCGCCGGCAGGTTGGCTGCGGCCGGAACCCGGCTGGCCGGCATAGGAAAGCTTGACAATTCTTAACCGCCAGCAAGCCAGGCGGCTGCCTATCCTATGGTTATGGCAGCTAACCACTCAGTCCGCTGGCATCCCAGCCGGCGGGCGTTTTTCTTAACCGGAATGGCCGCAATGGCGCGTCTGAAGGCGATGCCGGCTACGCCCGGTTGCACTCTGATGGCGGAGCAGGAGACCGGGCCTTACTACCTGGGGGACCGCCTTCTGCGGCAGAACGTGACCGAGGGCAAACCCGGGCTGCCCCTGCGGCTGCGCATCGCGCTAGTGGATGCCCGGCAATGCAACCCGCTGCCGGGCGCGGCTCTGGATCTGTGGCAGTGCGACGCCCTGGGGGTCTACTCCGGCTTCACAGCCAACGGTCCGAACGGGCGCGGCGGGCGCGGACGGCGAGGGATGGGTCCGCCGCCCGGACCGCCGCCGGATGGCGCCGGGGATGGCTTTGGCCCCGGTATGCCGCCTCCGCCGCCTCCTGGCGCCGACGATTGGGGCCGGATGGGACCACCCCCGGCGCGGTCGACGGACGCCTCCCGCTTTCTGCGCGGCGTTCAGTTGACCGACCCGCAAGGCATGGCGGAGTTCACCACAATTTACCCCGGCTGGTATGTGGGCCGTGCTATCCATATCCACCTCAAGGTGCGCGTGGGCGGCCGGGCCGCGGATGGAACCTACGCCGGCGGCCACGTCTCCCACACGGGCCAACTCTTTTTCCCGGAGGAGGTTACGGACGAAGTGGCGAAATTGCAGCCGTACGCCCGGCGGATTGAGATCGAGCGCACGCCGCAATCCGAGGACGGCGTCTTCAACCGGCAACACGGAGCCGCGTCGATGGTGCGGCTGGCCCGGCTGAGTCCCCGCAGCAACGCGGATGGCTTCGTGGCCACCGTGACGCTGGCCGTCGATCCGGAGGCGACCCCGGCTCCGGTGGGCATCGGCGGTCCCGGCGGGCGGCGCGGTCCGGGGGCGCCGGGCCGCTGAAGCCTGCGCGGCAAGTTACGGACGGGGCGGCGCCAGACGGTCGGCAATGGCCGTCCAAACCGCCGCCCAAAACACTGCCAGCGCCCAGCCGGCCAGCACATCGCTGGGGTAGTGGTAGCCCAGATAGACGCGCGAGAATCCCAGCAGGGCGGCCAGCAGGATCACGGCGGCCCGCCCCTGCGGACCCGCCGCCAGGAGACTGGCCAGCAGCCAGAAATAGACCTCCGGCACGAACGCATGGCCGCTCGGGAAACTGTAGGTTTCGGCAGGCGCCAGGCCGAAGAAGACCTCCGGCCGCAGGCGGTGAAAGAGGGTCTTGAGGATGTCGGAGGCGGCTTGGGCGCTCAGGCTTCCGGCCGCCAGCAGGTAAGCCGAACGGCGCTCGCCGCGCCGCACCCACCGCCAAATGAGGACCACCGCCAGCGGCACCAGGAAGTAGCCCGTGCCGAGCGTGGTGATCAGCCGCATGGCTACGGTGAGGGCGGGGAAGGCGCGGGCATGGATCGCCGCCCGCACCGGCAGATCGAACCGGATGGCCTGCCCGGTGGCCATCAGCCATGCCATCGCGGCGAATCCGAGCAATCCGCCCACCGCCGCCTCTACCCGTACCCGATCGCGCTTCCCCACCTTCGAGAGAATACACTAAACCGCGAGTTCCATCTCCCCGGGCGACCGCGTCTGCTACCCAGCCAACCCCTGGCAGGCCTGACCCGTGCCCCGACCCGTCGGCACGCCATCGCCGCCGATGTGACAGAGATCCCCGCACCCCGGGCCGGCCGGCTGCCGCCTGGAGCCTGAACACACAACACCCCCTTGACGTGGTGGATGCGCGGGGCTATGATGCCGGTGTAAAGCCAATTCGGGACTTCCGAGTCCGAAGTCCGGAGGAATGGTGGGCCATGTTAGCTACCGCAATCAAACAGAAGAATGCCTATGAGGTCGCACTGGAGAATTTCGATCTGGCGGCAGACGCGCTAGGTCTGGAAGACGGTTTGCGAGCCATGATCAAATATCCGGAACGCGTGCTCGCCGTGAGCGTTCCGGTCCGCCTGGACAGCGGCAAGATTGTCCGTTTCGAAGGGTATCGCGTGCAGCACAACACCACGCGCGGCCCGGCCAAAGGGGGCATCCGCTACCACCCCAATGTGACGGCGGATGAGGTGAAGGCGCTGGCCACCTGGATGACGTGGAAATGCGCCGTGGTGAATATTCCTTTCGGCGGCGGCAAGGGCGGCGTGACCTGCAACCCCAAAGCCATGTCGATGGGGGAGCTGGAGCGCATGAGCCGGCGGTATGCCAGCGCGATTCTGCCGCTGATCGGGCCGGAGAAGGATATTCCGGCGCCCGACGTCTACACCACCCCGCAAATCATGGCCTGGATCATGGATACCTACAGCATGAATAAAGGGTATCCGGTGCACGGCGTGGTGACCGGGAAACCGGTCAGCCTGGGCGGTTCGCTGGGCCGCAACGAAGCAACCGGCCGCGGGGTGTTTTACACCACGCTATCGAGCGCGCAGCATCTGAAGATTCCGTTGAAAGAGGCGCGGGTGGTGGTGCAGGGCTTTGGCAACGCCGGATCGATTGCCGCCAACCTGTTCCACCAGACGGGCGCCCGGGTGATCGCCGTGAGCGACACACGCGGTTCCATCTGCAACCCCAAGGGGCTGGATATCCCGGCGGTGATGGCCTTCAAGGAGCGCACCGGGAGCGTGGCCGGTTTCCCCGGCGCCGAAAAGATTACGGCTGAGGAACTGCTGGCCCTGGAATGCGAGGTTCTGGTTCCGGCTGCGCTCGAAAGCACCATCACGGCGGAGAATGCCCACGCGGTGCGCACGCGTATCGTGGCGGAAGCCGCCAACGGACCGGTGACTCCCGAAGCGGACCGCATTCTGGACGAAAAGGGCGTCTTCCTGATTCCCGATATCCTGTGCAACGCGGGCGGCGTGACGGTGTCGTACTTCGAATGGGTGCAGGACGAGAATCACCTGTTTTGGGACGAGCAGGACGTCAACCGGCAGTTGGAGAAGGTCATGACGCGGGCCTTCGGCGACGTGCTCAAGATCCACCTGGAGCGGCGGTCGAATATGCGGCTTGCGGCGAACATGCTGGGCGTGAGCCGCGTGGCGGAAGCCGCCCGGTTGCGCGGCCTCTATCCGTAAAGATGTCTTGGGCTGCTGGCGGCGGGGCTTCAACCACCCCGCCGCCGCAGCGAACCGACGGACCGCGCCAGCCAAACCGGCCCCGTCCCAATGCCTGCTGCAGATGAGCTTCCTTGTTCCCCGCAAGGCTTGCAGCGGTGAACGTTCAGGGCGACCAACGGCCAGCGTTGGTTCTCTGTCTTCCGCGCGCCGGGCGGCGGCTCGCATTTAAAGAGGTCGTCCGGAAACGGTGCGTCGAGCTTGATGGCCGTGAATACGGAGCTGGAGCTGGATCCAGGGCTGCCCTGTAGACTTGGCTGACCTTCGGGAGAACCTCCGCGACGCCGGGTTGCGTCTGTGCCGCCGCTGTTTATTTCGGTTTGACCTCAGTAAACATTCTGATCCATTGCGATAGACTGGACGACGGCGGCCACGTCGCTCGCCGCGGCACCCACGCTCGCGATCGGGGAATTCGACCGACAAAAACCGGCCGGCGCGCAGGTCCCCTGTTAGACCTTGCCGGTGGAGTGCCGCAGCCGGGAGTGCGAACTCACTTCCGGCGCCAGATCAGCCGAAGCAGGAAACCCGGCGGCGAAGCCGGAGCCGTCGCGGGCGGGACGCGCCGGCGCCTTCGTGGCTTTGTGTGTCTGCGCGGCGCGGCTTCGTCCACCACGCCGGACAAAAATACTGTCCGGGTCGCAGGCGTGGGGCGCATCCCGGCCGCTTTCTGAAACGTTTTTAATCTTCCGTGTAAAAAAACAATTTGCATCGCGAATGTTTTCTGCTATTCTGATATCGCTCTGGAACTCAATCAACCGCGCGAGAGGGGAGAGATGGATACTAGCGCAGAAAGTGTTCTCACTCGCGATGAAATGGAGAGCAGGCGCCTGATGGCCGCTCAGGACCTGCAAAAGGGACTCTCGCAGTCCCAAATTGCCCGGAAGTTCGGGGTTAGCCGCACGACCGCCTCACGGTGGTACCGTGCGCTGAGCGGAAAGGGAATCGAGGCGCTCCGTAAGCGCCGCGCCCCGGGACGCCCCAGCCGGCTTACGGCGGAACAACTGGCGGAGGCGACCCGGGTCTACCAGGCCGGGCCGCGCGCCGCGGGCTTCGACAGCGACCGCTGGACAACCACGCGGTTCGCCCACGCCATCCAGCAGCGTTTCGGGGTGCGCTATGACCCCGATCACGTGGGGCGGATTATGCACCGGCTGGGTTTGCGGGTGCGCACGCGCCAGCGCAGACAGCGCACCGAGGTGGTTTTCGACCCGGTGTATACGCACCAGGTAGCCTGAAAGGCCGCTGCGTGGCGGCCGCCATGCCGCCGCGCTCCGCAGATCCTCCGCTCCCTCGCCGTTCAGGACCGGGAGATTCTGCGGGCGCGCAGAAACGAGCTAATCGCAAACCAGCCCGCCACCAGCGTGGGGATGATCGCGATGGAAAGATTGACCACCGGCATGGCCGTATCGGCCGGAGGATGTTTCGAATAGTCAATCAGCAGGCGCACCGTTTTGGCGCCGAAGAAAATGGTAAAAACCGTGAAAACAAACCCGATAAGCTCGTTCCATAGGATTCGGGTAGGCTTGACTACGGCGGGTACTACGTGCTTAATGAACTGCCGGCCGGAACGGACGGCATTACGCTGCCACACTTGATTATGGTAACAAAACCATCGGGAGCTTAACTTTTGCCCTGTAGTCTGGAGGTCAACGTGCCGATAGTACATATGGTTGTGCTTGTGAAGGGCCGCTGGCTCCACTACAATCGGAACGGGTGGAGTGTTGGCCCGTGGGTGGAACTCCGGCGCTGCGGAGCGCATCCACATTTTTAGGGGAGTACCTGTGGACGAGCCATTGAAGCACCTTATGCAGGAATTGGGAAACGCGATCAACGATTCCCTTTCCGAGTCCGACCGGATTGCGGAAGCGATCGGGGAAATCAAAAAGGCCGGTTACGATGTGTTCCTCGTGCTGGAGGCGACCATCGGGTTTAACCGACGGGATGAAAACACCGGCGATGCCGAAGGGGAGGAAGCAGACGAGCAGCCTGAGGTAACGGAAGAACCGAAACGGGGATTCGAAGCGGCCGGGAAAATCAAGTTTACATCCCAGGACCATCGTTTCCTGCGGGCTCTCAAAATCGCTGTGGACGACGAGAACCGCTAGCGGCCAAAGCGACTAACGCAGCACCTGTTGGTAGAGATTCCACGTCTCGCGCACGGCCTTGTCCCAGGTGAAACGGCCGCCACGTAATACTCCCCGTCGAGCCAGATCTTTCCGTAATTCCGGCTGTTCGGTCATCGCCCGAAGAGCCTCGGTGATAGCTTGTGTGTCTTCCGGGTCCACCAGAAGGGCGGCATCCCCTGCCACCTCCGGCAGCGCCGAGCGATTGGACGTTAATACTGGAATTCCGCTCGCCATAGCCTCCAGAACCGGCATCCCGAACCCCTCATCCAGCGAAGGAAAGGCAAACAAAGCCGCCCGGGCATACCAGCCGGCCAAGGCTTCCGGCGAGACATAACCGGTTACGGTAATCCGCTCCCGGGCAGGGCTGCGCTCGATGCGCCCCAAAATCTCCTCCGCCCCATATCCCGAGGAACCCACCAGGACCAGACGCCAGGAGTTGTCCACCGTCTCAAAAGCTTCCACCAGCCTGGCGATGTTCTTCCGTTTCTGAATGGCCCCCACGTTCAGCACGATTTTCTGCCCCACCGCTTCAGCGGAGAGGCCGGGGGCCCAGGCCGTTTCATCATGCGGCACAGCCGGCAACCGCCGCGTGCCATGGTGCACCACCGATACCTTTTCGGCCGGCACATTCAAGAGCGAGATGACCTGCTGCCTGGTAAATTCCGACACCGCGATGATAGCCGAAGCACGGGCCGCGGCGTCGCGCGCCTGGGCCGCAAAACGCTCCCGAAACTCGGGGGTGGAGTATTCCCCGGTAAGCACGAAGAGGTCGTGAAAGGTGGCGATGGAACGGCGCGCATTGATTTCCGGCAGCCGCTGGTTCAGGCCGTGGAACAGGGCCGCCCGCCGAGGCCCCAGTGGCCCGGCCAGCAGGCGCCGGCGCACATTGGGCGGCAGCGGGTCGCGGCATGCCCGCAGGAAGCGGTGCGGCCGGTAGTAGAAGTGGAAGCGCGTCTCCGGGTGGGCAGCCGCCAGGCCCAGCAGGATCTCGCGGGAGTAAAGGCCCACACCGGACAGCGAATCCCCCAGGCTATAGGTGGCGTCCAGCGCGATGGTCAATCCATTCCGTATTCTTTCATCTTCCGGTAGAGCGTGGTGCGGCCGATTCCCAGCATCTTAGCGGCGCGGGTGCGGGCGCCACTGGCGGCGGCCAGGGCGGCCGAAATGGTCTGGCGCTCGCTTTCGGGAAGGGAGATCACCGGTGATTTGGGCGAGACATGGGCGAAGGGCAGGTCCTCCACATTTTCGTGAACCACCTGTGACAGGGCGTCGAGACTGGCCGCCGCCTCGTGCTGCACCAATGCCGAAGGCAGATCGGAGAGTCGTAGGGCGCCTTCCGAGCGCAGGGCCGCCAGCCGCTCCAGGCAGTGCTGGAGCTCGCGAACATTGCCTGGCCAGTCGTAAGACAACAGCGTAGCGGCGAGTTCGGGGCTGGGATGAAAACGGCCCTCCAGAAAATGCTCGATCAGCAAAGGAATATCCTGCTTGCGCTCGCGCAGAGGCGGCAGGTGGATGGTGAACACGTTCAGCCGATAGTAGAGGTCCTGCCGGAAACGGCCGGCAGCCACCTCGGCTTTCAGGTTGCGATGGGTGGCGGCAATAATGCGCAGGTCCACTTTGCGCCACTGCAGCGCGCCCACCGGGCGGAATTCCCGCTCCTGCAGCAGGCGCAGCAGCTTGACCTGCATATCCAGCGGCAGGTCGCCAATCTCGTCGAAGAAGGCGATTCCGCCATCGGCCAGCTCCACCAGCCCCTTCTTGCTTTCCACCGCCCCGCTAAAGGCTCCCTTGGCGTGGCCGAACAGCTCGCTTTCCATCAGGGTGCCCACCAGGGAGCCGCAGTCGATGGGCACGAATTGTCCGGCCGGGTTGGCTTCGTGAATGGCGCGGGCCACCACCTCTTTCCCAGTGCCGGTCTCGCCCAGCAGCAGGACCGGCAGTTTGCTGCGCGCTGCCTTGCCGACCAATCTGCGGATATGTTCGATGGCGGGAGACTCTCCCACCATCCGGTGGGCGTGGCCATTTCTGGCGGCATTCATAGAGCGGACATTCGGCCGGGACCGATGCGATTAAGAGTCTAGTCGGACGACAAAGGCATTTTTCTCACCGATTTCGTCGCGGATGCGCGCCGCCAGCCCGTCGGCGCCCTCTTCGGTGGTTTCCGCCCCTACGAGCACACGCCAGACGTTGGGATTTCCGGCACGCAGCACCAACCGCGCCGTGCCGTAGCGCGCCGCCATCCGGGCGCGCACGGCCTCGGCATTCTGGGGATCCGTATAGGCGCCTACCTGCACCGCAAACGTCCCGGCCGTGACCGGCTCCGGAGCGCGAATTACCACCATGCGGACGCGGGCGGTGCCGGGGCCGATCATGTCGAGGGCTTCGGCGGCGGCGTGGGAAACATCGATAATGCGGTGGGACACGAAGGGGCCGCGGTCGATGATGCGGAGTTCTACCGTCCTGGCGTTGTTGAGATTCTCAACACGTACCCAGGTGTTGAAGGGGAGGGTGCGGTGGGCCGCGGTCATTTTCTCCATGTCGTAGATTTCGCCATCGGCGGCCGGGCGGCCGTGATACGGATAGCCGTACCAACTGGCAATGCCGGTTTCGGTGTACCCCGGGGCCACCGCGATCGGCGGAACTATGCGGTGTCTGTGGCGGCATCCCGCCAAGGTCAGGGCCAACAGAAAAGCGATCCACTCAATACTGCGCCAGGTCTTCGAAATCGACATTGCCACCCGAGATGATGACCCCCACGGAACGGACCCCGGGGGGCAATTTGCGAAACAGGACCGCGGCGACCGAGGCTGCACCGCTCGGTTCCACCAAGATCTTTAGACGTAGGAGGAGGAACTTGACGGTTTCACGGATTTCAGCGTCGCTCACCGGAAGAATCTGCTCGACCAGGCGCTGGAGGATGGGAAAGGTCAGTTCTCCAGGTTTGGGCGAGCGCAGACCGTCGGCGATGGTGTTGGGGTGGGGCACCGTGACGCGGGTACCGGCCTGGAGAGAGAGCAGGGTGTCGTTGGCGCCCTCGGGTTCGGCGCCAAACAGGCGGATGTCGGGTTGCAGGTCGCGGGCGATGGTGGCGGAGCCGGAAAGCAGCCCGCCGCCGCCCACCGGCGCGATTAGGGCGTCCAGCGGCCCGGTTTCCTGGAGCAGTTCGAGCGCCGCGGTGCCTTGGCCGGCGATGATCATGGGGTGGTCAAAGGGTGGAACGAGGGTTGCGCCGGTTTCCGCCAGAATCCCGGCAGCGATGGCCTCGCGGCTTTCCTGGAAGCGATTGTAGGTGACGATCTGGGCGCCGCGGGCGCGGGTGGCCTCCATTTTGGAGCGCGGCGCGTCCTCGGGCATCACGATGGTGGCGTGCGCGCCGACATGCCGGGCGGCGATGGCGGTGGCCTGCGCGTGGTTTCCCGACGAATAGGCGACCACCCCGCGGGAAAGCGCTTCCTGGGAAAGCGAAAGGATCAGGTTGGAGGCGCCGCGGATTTTGAATGCGCCGCCGCGCTGCAGGTTCTCGCATTTGAACAAGGCGCGCACGCCGGATTCGGCGTCGAACCCGGCGGAAGTGAAGACCGGGGTGCGGCGGGCCAGCGGCCGGATCCGTTCCGCCGCCGCGCGCACGTCATCGGCTTGAATGGCAAGAGGCATCTTTTATTGAGGATAACCCGCGGCGCGCCCCCCGCCGGCCGATTCCTTTCAGCGCCTGGCGGTAATACAGTGCAGACATATGCGACCGGACACCGCGGCCATCCTGGGCTATTTCGACGAGCACCATCGGCCGCTATACCGGTTCGCCTGGCGGCTGACCGGCTCGGTGGCCGATGCAGAGGATATCGTGCAGGAGTGTTTCCTGGCCCTGTTACGGCCGGATTGCCGCTTCGACCCCTCGCGGACGCCTCTGCGGACCTATCTCTTCGGCGCGGTCTACCACCAGGCGCTGAAGCGCATGCGGCGCAGCGAAGCGGGCGCGGCGGGCAACGCGCCGGTCACACCTGAAAGCCAATGCTTCCGCGCAGAGTTGGAAAGTGCCGTGGCGCGCGCCGTGATGGATTTGCCCGAAGGCCAGCGCGAGGTGCTATTGCTGGCGCATTACGAACAACTGCCGCTGGCCGAAATCGCAGCCATCCTGGGGATTGAAGTGGGCGCTGTGAAATCGCGTTTGCAGCGGGCCCGCGCCAGCCTCAAGGAAGCCTTGGCGGCTTATGCCCCCCATCCGGAGAGACAACCATGAACGACACCGAACTCGATCAACTATTGGACCTGTGGCAGGCGCCCGCTCCGCCGCCCTCCCTGCGGCGGGGGCTGGTGGACTCGTTTCCGGCCGCGCCGCGACGCCTGTTTGGGGTGCCGGTGCGATGGCTGGCGGCGTGCGCGGCCGCGGCGCTGTGTGCGGCCGTGTGCGTAGCCGGCGCGGACCAACTTTTCGGCAACCCCGAGCTGTCGCGCTTCTACGCCTCCGGCGGCCCCGGTTTGTACATGCGAACCATACGGCTGGTCTCACCGCCCCAGGCGCAGATTCACTGGTGGTGGACCGGCGGCCGTTACTCCTTTGGCGGCACCGGCACCCTGCACGGCAGCGCGGGGCTGCAAGTGCGCGCGTCGCGGCTCTCGATGTTCTCGCCGCGCACCATTTACGGCTACCAATACGCCCTGGAACCGGCTGGCGGCGGGCAATACCGGATCACTTTTGCGCCGCTGATTCCTGACACGCTCCACGGCCAGGGTCCTTACAAATTCGAGGACACTTTTGTCGCGCCGCACAGCCTGCCCACGCCGCAAATCGTGCAGATGGGCCAACCCGTGGAAGTCACCCTGTACCAGGACGCCAGTTCGCGCGTTTACGACCGGATTGTCCTGCAGTGGGGCGGATTCCCCGAGTGGCCCCCCAAGCATGCGCCTGGATTGCCGCAGGGGGCCCTGCGGCTGGTATCGCCGCAACTCTTCATCGATGGCCAAGCGGTGCACACTGCCGGCGGGAATACCGGTTCCGGACCGGCGGTCTGGCTGCACCTGCCGGGCGAGGGCCGCTACCTGATCGCGCTGGAGCCGCAAGGCAATCCGCGGTTCGTGCAAGCCGGCCAGGTCAACGGCAGCATTCTGGAGTTCCAGTCGGAAGGGCGCCAGTTCCGGATCGTCTGTGCGGAGTCGATCGCAACCGGTGCGGCGCAACCCGTGTACGTATATCACCAGCAGAGCTTTGAAAACGTGCTCGACCCGGCTCACCCGCTGGCGGCTACGCCGTTCTTTGGCAATGCCGGCCCGGCCAGCCTGCACGTGGAGTGAATGCCGCGGCGCGTCAGCCGATACTCGCCGGCAGGCGTGAGTTGCGAGGCATCCGGCCGCCCAACGCCTTGTGTGAAAACCGGCGGGATTGCCGCCGACGGACTCTTCTCCTACGACACGGCATCGGTCTGGGCCAAAGGGTATGATGCGTACCTGGCTAAGGTTGGCGACGCGACCGCAGGCTTTGCGTTCATCGGATCGGCCTGTGGGCGGCTGGCCGATGTTGGCGCCCATGACGTTCCCGAGTAACTCGCCAGCCGTCACATTTTGGCGTGGTGGAATCTTTGCCTAAGCGTCAGGGGACCGGACAGGACGCCGGTTCAGACAGATTTGGCCGGCTTCCAAACCTCAGCCGCCGATGGAATACATCGGGCGCGGCGGGGCTACGAATTTGGCGGAATTGATCTCGTGGCCCTCCCATTTGCCGGCCACGTTGCGGCGGATCAGCGCCGCGATGGCCTCGTCCGGGGCGCCCGAGCGC
Organism: Bryobacteraceae bacterium; assembly: GCA_035505095.1. Lineage (GTDB taxonomy): Bacteria > Acidobacteriota > Terriglobia > Bryobacterales > Bryobacteraceae > JOPF133. Next base: position 16,364 of record DATJRE010000438.1, read on the forward strand.
ATCAGGCATTTCACGTCGTCTTCCTCGATGGCGAACAGGCAGTAGCGCAATTTGCCGTCGGCGGTGAGCCGCAGGCGATTGCAGTTGCCGCAAAACGGCCGGCTCACCGAAGCGATGAACCCCACGCGGCCGCCGCCATCGGCGTAGGCATACTCGGTGGCCGGGGCGCGCGGGTCCGGGTCGGGCACCGGAATCAGCGGCGCAATCTCGCGCGACAGGGTCTCGATGATGTCGCCGGCCAACAGCACCTTGCGGCGGTCCCACAGGTTCTGCGCGTCCAGCGGCATGAACTCGATGTAGCGCACCTCGAAGCCGTTCTCGCGGGCGAAGCGGGCCAGCGGCACGATATCCGGTTCCACCAGGTCCTTCATCGCCACCGCGTTGAGCTTGATCGCGCGAAAGCCCAGGCTGCGGCAGAGCGCCAGACCCTCCAGGACACGCTCCAGATCGTCACGGCGGGTGATTTCGCGGAAACGCTCCCGGTCGAGCGTGTCGAGGTGGACATTGATTCGCCGCAACCCGGCCTCGTACAGCGGCCGCGCCAGCTCCGGCAGCAGCACACCGTTGGTGGTCAGGGCCAGGTCGCGAACCCCGGGGATGGCCGCCAGGCGGCCGATCAGCACCGGCAGGTCGCGGCGCAGGAGCGGCTCGCCGCCGGTCACCCGCAGTTTCGTCACCCCAAGGGAAACGGCGATGCGTGTGAACCGCTCGATCTCCTCGAAGTCCAGAATCTGGCTGCGGTTGACGAAATGCACGTCGTGCTCCGGCATGCAGTAGAAGCAGCGGATGTTGCAGCGGTCGGTGACGCTCAGGCGCAGGTTATCGTGCACCCGGCCGAAGGAATCGATCAGTGGCGCTGCGGCCATTTATTTCACAGCCAGCATGCGCTCCAAAGGGACCAGCGCGCGCCGCATGATCTCGCCGGAGAGTTCCACGCGCGGTTCCAGCCCGAGCAGGCAATCGCGCAGTTTCTCCAGCGTGTTGAGCTTCATGTACGGGCACTCGCTGCAATTGCAGTGTTCGTTGGCCACGAAGTAGAAGCGCTTGTGCGGAGCTTGCTTGACCAGCGAGTGGCGGATGCCGCTTTCGGTCATGACGATAAACTCTTCGGCGTCGTTCGAGGCGCACCATTCCAGAATCGCCGAAGTGGAGCCGATAAAATCGGCCATCGCCAGCACCGCTTCGGGGCATTCCGGGTGGGCCGCCACCAGCGCCTCGGGATGCTCCAGCCGGGCTTCGGCCAGCCGCCGCGCCGGGAAGGTGGCGTGCACGATGCAGGCGCCCGGCCAGATCTGCATGTTCTCGCGCCCGGTCTGTTTCTTCACATAGTTGCCGAGGTTGATATCGGGGAGGAACAGGACCGGCTTCCCGGGCGGGATGGAGTTGACGATTTTCACCGCGTTACGCGAGGTGCACAGGATATCGCTTTCGGCCTTCACCTCGATGGAGGTATTGATGTAGCTGACGATCACGTGATCGGGGTTGCGGCGGCGGAATTCGCGGATGGGTTCCACGGGGCAACTGTCCACCAGGCTGCATCCGGCGGACCGGTCAGGAACTACCACGATGCGATTCGGGTTGAGCACCTTAGCGGTTTCGGCCATGAACCAGACGCCGCAGAAAGCGATCACCTCGCCCGAGAAATCGCGCGCCTTGCGAGCCAGTTCCAGGCTGTCGCCGATGACGTCGGCGAGTTCCTGAATTTCCGACTCCTGGTAGTGGTGCGCCAGCAGAATGGCACGGCGCTGCTTCTTCAAATCCAGAATCTCGTCGGCTAACGTGGCGGCGGCAAGCATGGGGAGGCGTCTGTTTCATTTTAGCAACAGTGCCCGCGGGGGCGGAGTGCCGAGGATCGTCCGGCGCCCGGGACGTTCCGGCCGCGCGGCACGCGGGCGATTACAGGGGAACTTCCACCTGGCTGAGAATCTCTTCGATAATGCGCTCGCCCGCCTCGGCGCGGCGCTGCACCAGGGTGGTGCGGGTGTTGATCACCACGCGATGGGCGAACAGCGGCGCGGCCAGGCGCTTGATGTCGTCAGGGATGGCGAAATCGCGGCCTTCGATGAGGGCCAGCGCCTGCGCCGCGCGAAAGAGCGCCTGCGATCCGCGGGGGCTTACGCCCAGGGTGAGCGACTCGTGATTGCGCGTCCGCTCCACAATGGCCAGAATGTAGTCCACCAGCGATTCTTCCACGGTCACCCGCTGCACGGTTTCCTGCAACAGCACCACGTCATCGCCCACCACCCCCGGCTCCACGGGGTGGGTTGCCCGGTCGTTCTGCCGCAAAATCTCGCGCTCGCTGGCGGCGTCCGGATAACCGATCCGCAGGCGCATGAGGAAACGGTCGAGCTGCGATTCGGGCAGCGGATACGTTCCGTGGTGTTCCACCGGATTCTGCGTGGCGATCACCATAAACGGCCGCGGCAAGGCGTGGGATTTGCCGTCCAGCGTCACCTGCCCCTCGTTCATGGCCTCCAGCAGCGCGGATTGCGTTTTGGGTGTGGTGCGGTTGATCTCGTCGGCCAGCAGAAAATTGCTGAAGATCGGCCCCGGCTTGAATTCGAAGGCGCCCACGTGCGCGTTGTAGATGGTCACACCCAGGACGTCGCTGGGCAGCATGTCGCTGGTAAATTGCAGGCGGTGAAAGCGGCAGGAAACGGAACGCGCCAGGGCCTGCGCCAAGGTGGTCTTGCCGACTCCCGGCACATCCTCCAACAGCAGATGGCCGCGGGCCAGCAGACAGACCAGCGAAAGTCGAATTACCTCGGGTTTGCCATTCAGCGCCGCGGAGAGCGATCTCTCCAGAGCGGCCAGCCTGGCGGCGGCTTGCGGCGAGAATCCAGCCGGCGGGGCGACCATTGATTCCCGCTGGGACGACATTACTCCCATGATACCCGATGTGGCCGGCGGTTCGACTTGAAACTCAGCCGCGGCGAAGCGGCAGCGGCAGGCGGGCGTGGCCGCGCCAGCCTATTCCCGCTTGGTCAGCACCACGCTGACTTCCAGCGGCTGGCCGTTGCGCAACACCTTGACCTTCACTTCATCGCCGGGCTTCTTGGCACGCAGGGCATAGGTGAAATCGTACAAATTGCCGATCGCCTTGCCATCGAACTCCACCAGGATGTCACCGGCTTTCAAGCCCGCCTTGGCAGCCGGAGTGCCGTCGCGCACATCGGCGAACCTCACCCCTTTCACACCCTCGCCGAAGTCGGGCACTGAGCCGAAGTTGGGGCCGTAGCCGCCGCCGGAAGACGAGGTGACCGGACCGCCATCGCCCCCACCGTGGCCCATGGGCGGCGCCACCCGCACGAACTGCGGACGGCTGGGGCTCTCGCGCAGATCGTCGGTCACCTCGGCTACCAGTTGGAGCACCGTGGCGGCATCCGGCGCGTCGATCTTGTCCCAGGTGTCGCTGGGCTTGTGATAATCGCCGTGCAACCCGGAGAAGAAGAACAGCACCGGCACTTTGCCGATGGTGAAGGACGTGTGATCGCTCGAT
>DATJRE010000439.1:0-10283 GCA_035505095.1 Bryobacteraceae bacterium
CTTCGCACGCCTCCGAAATCGGCCTGGATGGCGGCTCGCGCTGCGGGGTGCTGTGGCTCGACGAGCATAACGTGGATTGGGGCCAGGGACTCCAGCAATTGCAAACCTGGCTGGCCAGCCACGCGCCGGGCCGCACCGTGAAACTGGCCTACTTCGGCTACTTCCCGCCTGAATACTACGGCCTGCACGCGCAGGCCATCGGCACGCAGCAACTGGTGGAATCGAAAGCTCCGCCGGCGGGCCTGTATGCCATCAGCGCCCACTTCGTAGCCAGCGCGCCCGTGGCCGGCGCACAATTCGCCGGCGGAGGCGGCGCCTGGCTGCGTACCCTCCGCCCCACGGCCATTGTCGGGCACGCGTTTTACATCTACGACATTCCGGGCGCGCCCGCGAAGTAGCCGCCGGACAGGCCGATATACTTGAGGAATGAATACCGCCGTTGGCGTTGCCGCCACACTGCTCTCGGGCTGCATAGGCACCCTGGCCGCACAGCCGATGCCCGCTTCGCAGCCGCCCCTGTGGAGCGCTCACCCCGACGTGGCGGCCTTCGAGAAGCTCGAAAACCAGCGGCTCGCCGCGGCGCAGCAATCCATCGGCCGGATCGCCGCCGTGCACGGTCCCCGCACCATCGAAAACACGCTGGCCCCCTACGATGAGGCCACGCGCCAGCTCGACAGCGCCAACTACTTCGCGGGCCTGATGCAGCAGGTGCACCCCGACCGCGCCTTCCGCGACAGTGCCACCGCCATGACCACCAAGGTGGGCGAGGCCATTACCGCGCTCTCGCTGAACCACGCGGTCTACCAGGCACTCGCCGCGCTCAATCTTTCCGGGGCCGATGCGGCCACGCGCTACTACGTGCAGCGCCAGTTGCTGGAATTCCGCCTGGCCGGCGTGGATAAGGACGATGCCGCGCGCGCCCAGCTCAAGAAACTGAACCAGGAACTGACCGACGAGCAGTCCATGTTCGACCGCAACATCTCCGACAGCCGCAACGTCGTCCACGCCACCCGCGCCGAACTCGGTGGCCTGCCGCAGGATTTCATCGCCCGCCACAAGCCCGGGGCCGATGGGTCGTACGAAATCACCACCGATTATCCCGACGCCCTCCCGGTGATGAAGTTCGCCACCAGCGACGCGCTGCGCCGCCGCATGTGGGTGGCTTTCGACACCCGCGCGTATCCCAAGAATCTCGACGTGCTGAAGAAGATGATGGAGACGCGCTACGAGATCGCCCGGCTGCTGGGCTACCCTTCGTGGGCCGATTACAATGCCGCGGATAAGATGGTGGCCAAGGGCGCCAACATCGCCGCCTTCATCCAGAGCCTGGACACCGCCGCGCAGCCCAGCCGGGACCGCGAGTTGCAGATGCTGCTCGCACAGAAGCGCCGCACCGATCCGAAAGCGCAGGGCATTACCGATTACGAGGTCGGCTACCTCTCGGAACAGGTGCGCCGCGCGAAATACGATTTCGATTCGCAATCGGTGCGGCCCTACCTGCCCTACCCGCGCGTCAAGCAGGGGATTCTGGATACGGCCGCCACGCTCTTCCACCTGAAGTTCCGCCAGGAACCGAATGCGCCGGGCTGGGATCCGGCGGTGGAAACCTGGGACGTGATCGATGGCGGCCAGGCCATCGGCCGGTTCTACCTGGATATGCACCCCCGCCCCGGCAAGTACAGCCACGACGAGATGAGTCCGGTGCTGGATGGAATCCGCGGAAAGCAGTTGCCCGAAGCGGCTTTGGTCTGCAACTTCCCCACGCCCACGGCGAGCGACCCAGGATTGATGGATTACAACGATGTGGTGACGTTCTTCCACGAGTTCGGACACCTGGTGCATTGGATTCTGGCCGGCCGGCAGCAATGGGCCGGTATCAGCGGCATCAGCATGGAGGCCGATTTCGTGGAGGCGCCTTCGCAGATGCTCGAAGAGTGGATGCGCAGCCCCCAGGTGCTGGCCTCTTTCGCCCGCCATTACCAGACCGGCGCGACGATTCCGGCGGACCTGGTGGCGCGCATGAACCGCGCCTCCGCCTTCGGCCGCGCGGGCTGGGTCGCCCAGCAACTGGCCTATACCGCCGTCTCCTATGACCTTTACAAAGGCAACCCGAAGGATGCCGCCCCGGACGTGATCGACGACCTGGCCGTGCGCCGTTATGTGCACGTGAACCGCCTGCCCGCCACGCACCTGTACGCTTCGTTCAATCACCTGGGCGGCTATTCGTCGGCCTACTACACGTATCTGTGGGACAAGGTGATCGCGGAGGATTTCTTCACCCAATTCGACCAGCAGAACCCGCTGGCCGGCGACGCGCCGATGCGCTACCGCCGCGTGGTGCTGGAGCCCGGCGGCTCCATGTCCGCCAACGACCTGGTGCGGAACTTCGTCGGCCACTCCCAGAACCTCACCGCGTTTCAACACTGGATGAACGAAGAGTTTGAATCGCCCGCGGCTGCGGCCAAGCGGTAGGGGGCCGGCAGCGGCCGCACCGGCGCCGCACACTCTGGCCGCAAGCGGGCCGACGGCCAGGCAGAGTTGCCGGAAAGCAGGATGGCGCCATCGCCGCTGGCTTCCGCGATTTGTGGGTCCGCTGCCGCTACCGCTCCGGACCGCGCGGGTGATTGCCCCGCCCGCCCGCGATTGCTTATACTGGATTCTGCCATCCGGGAGGCAGCCCGTCCGCGGGAAGGGACGATCCCACCCGGCCGTTTCGGTAGCACCTACATTCACATCACTTCTGCCCGTCGCGGCGGACACCGGGCAAACAAGGAGGAGTGATGTCTCTCGAACTACCCGCTAAGCCGAATCTCGAACATCTCAAGAAACAGGCCAAGGAACTGCTAGCCCAACTCCAGCAAGGCGATGCCGCCGCCGTGGAGCGGTTCCGCTCTCTGGCTTCCCCCGACGCGCCGGCCAACGCCAAACTCGCCGACGCCCAACACCTGATCGCCCGCGAATACGGCTTTGCCAGTTGGCCCAAGCTCAAAACGCACGTGGAATCGCTGGCGCGCGTGCTGACTCCGGGTCAAATGCTCACCGCGGCCATCCGCGCCATGGACCCGGAAAAGACTGCCGGCGTGCTGCGCGATCACCCCGAACTGAAAGCTCACCTCGACGATCCCCTGGCCGATTACGGCGCGGGTATGCACGCATTGCTCGCGGCTGTGCAGCGCAGCGACCGCCCGACCATCGACGTGCTGCTCGCGGCCGGCGCCGATATCAATGCCCGCAGCCAGTGGTGGGCCGGCGGCGCCGGCGTTCTGGACGAATGCTCGCACGAGATGGCCGCGTTCCTCATCGAGCGCGGCGCGGTGGTGGATGCCCACGCCGCCGCCCGCCTCGGCATGCTGGAAAGGCTGCGCGAGATCGTCGCGGCCGGCCCCGCCGCCATCGCCGCGCGCGGCGCCAATGGCCAGACGCCGCTGCATTTCGCGTCCACGCTGGAAATCGCCCAATACCTGCTCGAGCACGGCGCCGCCATCGACGCCTTCGACCTGCTGCACGAATCCACGCCGGCCCAGCATATGCTGCGCGTGGTGCAGGCACGCCACTATCCGCACGACCGCCAGGAGATCGCCCGCTACCTGGTGGCTGGCGGCTGCCGCACCGACCTCTTCATGGCCGCCGCTTTGGGCGATCTGCCCCTGGTGCGCCGCCACCTCGACACCGACCCTTCCTCCATCCGCATGACCGTTTCGGAGAAGTATTTCCCGAAGCGCGATCCGCGCTGCGAGGGCACCATTTACTTCCAGATCTTCGGCCCGCGGAAAACCCCGCACCTGGTGGCGCGCGATTTCGGCCACCAGGAGATTTTCCAACTGCTCATGGAACGTAGCCCGGAGGATGTGAAACTGGCGCAGGCCTGCGAGCTGGGCGATGCCGGTCTCTTCCGCGCCTTGCGGGCCCGCCATCCGCACCTGGCCGAAACGCTCTCGGAAGACGACCGCCGCCGGCTGCCGGATGCCGCCCAAAGCAACAACACCGAGGCCGTGCGCCTGATGCTGGAAGCCGGCTGGCCGGTCGAAGCCACCGGCGAATACGACCTGACCGCGCTCGGCTGGGCCTCCTGGCACGGCAACGCGGAGATGGTACGGGAGATCCTGCGCTACCACCCACAGCTCGAACGCCAAGACCGCCATCACCAGACTGTCCTGGGCGCCGCCCTGCACGGCTCCGAAAACAGTTGGCACCGCGACACGGGAGATTATGCCGGCACCGTCGAGGCGCTGCTCGACGCTGGTGCGAAAGCGCCCGAACTCACCGAAGACCTGGAAGCCAGCGAGGCCGTCCGCCAGGTTCTGCGGCGGCGCCAGGAGGTTTCGCAATGACACTGCGCGCCCGGCGGGTGCTCGAAGCCGTGCTCTGGTTCGTGCTGGGACACCTGAGCTGCGCGCTCATGCACCACATGCACAATTGGACCTGGAAATAGAGCCGGCGCGCTACTTGACGCGCGTCAGCACCACTTTGCCGGAAATCTTGCCCACGTCGATGGCGCCTTCCATGGCGCCTTCGATGCGGTCGTCGCTCGCGACCACCAGGGTGAACTTCATGGGGCTGGTGGCTTCGGGCGGCTGCACTTCGAACACCAGGTTTTTGCCGTCGAGTTTGCCCGCGCGGATGGCCTCGGCTTCGGAATCCTGCTCGCGCCCGATGGTGCCCGAAATTTCGCCGCCCTTCTGGGTGAACTCCGCCTTCACCGGCGTGCTGATCTTTTCCCCGCTGGTGGGATCGGTAATCTCCACGCTCCCAGTCCATTTGCCACTGATATCCGCGCCGTGCATAACCAGCGCCACGAGCGGCAGCAGCCAGATCGCTTTCATCGGCAGCTTCATTTCCCCATTGTATGCTGCCGGCGGCGGGGTGCGCCGCGCTTCCCTGCCGGCCGGTTCTCCGCGTCCCGTCGGGGCACTGCGCTTGCCGCGGGGTCACCAGTGGCTCGCGCGCCGGTCAATAAACCGTGGACGCCGGTTCGAGCGGCGGCTGCCGGATCTCCATGCAGCCGCGCCCGGTGGGCAGCACCTTGCCCGGGTTCAGCCGGTTTTCCGGGTCGAACAACAGCTTGAAGCGGCGCATGGTATCCAGCGTGGCCGTGGAAAACTGGCGGGCCATCAGCTCGTTCTTCTCCATCCCCACGCCGTGCTCGCCGGTAATCGACCCGCCGGCTTCAATGCAGTAGTGCAGAATCTCTTCGCCCGCCTGCCGCGCCTTTTCCAGGTCGCCGGCCTTGCGGGCGTCAAACAGGATGATCGGATGCATGTTGCCATCGCCGGCGTGGAAAATGTTGCTGATGGTCAAACCGGACCGCGCGGCTACTTCGCCGATGAAGTGCAGGGTGGGGGCAATCCGCGTGCGCGGCACCACGCCGTCCTGCACATAATAGGTGGGGCTGACGCGGCCCACCGCGCCGAAGGCGTTCTTGCGCCCCTTCCACAGCAGTTCGCGCTCTTCGGCCGAGCGCGCCACGCGATACTCGCGCGCGCCCGCGCGGAGACAGGCTTCGCGGATCAGGGCGGACTGCTCCTCGACGGCTTCCTCTAGGCCCTCCAGTTCGATCAGCAGCACCGCCGCGGCGTCCATCGGATACCCCGCGTGGGTAGCTTCTTCCACCATGCGCAGCATCACGCCATCCAGCATCTCCACGGCCACCGGGGTGATGCCGCAGGCGGTGATTTCGGCCACCGCGCGGCCGGCTTCCTCGTTGGACCCGTACACCGCCAGGGCGGTCTCGACCCGTTCGGGCCGCCGCATCAGCCGCACGGTAATGCGCGTGACCAGCGCCATAGTGCCTTCCGAGCCGGTCAGCAGGCCGGTGAGATCGTAGCCCGGCAGGTCGAGTTCCTTGCCGCCGGTTTCCACCACCGTGCCATCCGTCAGCACCAGTTGCAGGCCCAGCACGTGGTTGGTGGTGACCCCATAGGCCAGGGTATGCGGCCCTCCGGCGTTTTCCGCCACGTTGCCGCCGATGGTGCAGGCGCGCTGGCTGGAAGGATCGGGAGCGTAGAAGTACCCGGCCTGCTGCACGGCCAGGGTGATCTCCAGGTTGACCACCCCCGGTTCGACCACCGCGCGCTGGTTTTCCAGGTCGATTTCCAGGATGCGGTTCATGCGCGCGAACCCCACCGTCATGCCGCCCTCGCGCGGGATGGCTCCGCCCGAAAGCCCCGTACCAGCCCCCCGGCCGACCACCGGAACGTGGAACTCGCCCGCCAGCTTCATCAGCGCCGAGACCTCCGCGGTAGAGCGCGGGAACACCACCAGGTCGGGCCGGTGCTTGTCTACACCGCCATCATATTCGTAGAGGGTCAGATCCTCGTCGCGGTCAAGGTAGCCGCGCGGGCCCACTACGCCGGCAACGCGTTTCAGGAACCCTGGGGGCAGCATGGTTTCATAGTGGCACAGCGGGCGGGCGGTGTACAGGCGGGCCGTCGGGTCAGCCGGTGCCTCACGGCACGAGCCTCGTTCAGCCCTGGCGACACCGGCTCACTTTCAGACCGATGCCACGCGCCGGGGGGACCCGATCCACAGCGACGCGCGCGCCCATCGCGCAAAGGTGTGAATAATGGAGAACGGTGACCTTGATTCCTCGAACGACGGCGGATTTCTCGCGCCCGGTCCGCGCCCCCGCCGAAGCCGCTGACCCGCCATTCGGCCAAGGCGCCTTTCCCATCGACCCGGCGGGTCCCCACGCCGTGATTGCCGGCCGCGCAGCCGGATCTCGCCGCGGGCCGATTCCGCCCATAGACCACCACCGTTGAGGAGCATTTGCATGCCAGCGTTCACGTGGAGGAAACTAGCAGCTTTGGTTCGGCCGCTCAGTGCGGATTGGCGGTCCGCCCCGGGCAGTCCTCGCAATCGGCCTGAACGATGAACCTCTTGGGCGCCGCTCCCACAAAGTCGAAGGGGTAGCAGGTGACCAGAGTCAGTGTTTCCCGGCCGGTCGGGTCCAGCACTTGCACATCTTTCGGGCTGACGATTTTCAGCGAAACAACCCGGTATTGGAACTCCCCGCCGCGGCTTCTTACCTGCACCACGTCATCGGTGCGGATCAATCGCAGCGCGTGGAAGAACGTGTCCCGATGGCCGGCCACCGCGAAATTGCCGCCTTCGCCGGGCAGAGGAGTGCTGGCGATGTGTCCCGGTCCCAGCTTCAGTTCGCGTGCCTCCGCGCCCTCCAACACCACCGACGAAAGCCCGATCCGCGGAATCGTAAGCAGGGCCATGGCGTCCCCTCGCCTGGGATGCTCCCGCACCGGGGCTTCGGCCGGCCCGGCAGGAACCGCGCCGGCGTCCGGCTGCGCATGCGAATCCGTCTCCCGCGCAAAACGGCTCTTTTCGGTGGCCTGGTAGCGCGACGCCCGGAAGTATTCGAAGGCGCAGTAAGCCAGCGCCAGCAGCCCGGCCACCGCGAAAATGGCTGCCCAGCGCTTCATCGGCACTCCGCTCCCGAGCCGGCCTTCGGTTCGGCGATGTAGCCGGCGCGCGTCCGCACCGCCAGTCTGGCGCCGCGATCGGTGGTGACGCGCAGCTTAATGGCGCGGTACTCGCCACAGAAATTCTGGTTCGCCGGCGAATAGGAAACCACGTACTGCGTGCGAATGTCTCTGGCGATCTGCTCGCAGATCCGCACTGCCTCGCCCGGTAGCCGCGGCTGGAACGCCTGCCCTCCGCTGGACCCGGCAATCTTCCGCAGCACTCCGGCATTGTGGTCCGGATCCTCCTCGTCGAACAGCCCGATGGTATAGATCTCCACATCCGGCCGGGCCACCTCCTGCAGAAGCCCGGCTTGCGTCGCCTTGCTGGCGTTATCCCCGCCATCGCTGATGACCAGCAGAACCTTGCGTTCGATGCGGCTGGTTCGGATGTGCGCCAGCGCGCTGCCGATGGCGTCGTAGAGCGCGGTCTGGCCAGTCGCGACGGGGTTCAGCAGGGCGGCGGTAAGTTTCGCCGGCGAGGTGGCCAGTAACTTCGTATCGGGAAAACTGAAATTGACTTTTTCGTTGAAATTGACAAGGAAGATTTCATCGCGCGGATCGCTCAAGCGCACAAACGCAGCGGCAGCCTCGGCCACTTCCGGCCGCTTGGTCTGCATGCTCCGGCTGCTGTCCACTACCAATCCAACCGCCACCGGAGTATCGACCGCCTGAAACGCCCGGATGGCTTGCGGCTGGCCGTTCTCCTCCAGCCGGAAGTTGCGTTCCTGAAGCCGTGGCGCCATGCCGCCTCTCTTATTGCGGACGCTCACGTTCAGCACCACCAGCTTTACATCCACCGAGAGATTGAGGCCGGTATCGCTGCCGGGCGGCGGCGGAACTGTCTGCCCCAACCCGAAGCCGGCGGCCAGGACGCACCCAAAAAGCGGGCGAACCCAGATCCAGGAAACCCTCCAGGTCCGCCCCAAGTAGCTGCTCTTCATAAATCCGCACCAGGCTTATTTTTGTCTTTGGATTAGTTTTCTTTCACGCTGGCAGCGGCACGGAGACCGGCCGCGGTCCCCAGCGACAGCAGGCCGAGGAGGCCGATCAGGGGCAGCCAAGACGCAGTGCTGGGCAATTCGTCGGTCGATTCCTTGGTGGTGTCCGGCGTGGCCGGGAAGGCGGTCTCCAGGGACACTTCTTCTCCCGTGGGCTTTTCCACCATCACCGGCGCCAGGATGATGGCCACCACTTCGGGCGCGTTGATCTTCACATCCGGCTTTACGGTGTCCTCCGCCAGCTCCGTGGGCATCGCCGGCACCGGAGTGTCATTCAATTGCGCCAACTGAACGGCCTGGTTCTTGGGATAGACAAATTCATGACCGTAGTTGCGGCCCGGATAGAACCAGGACTTAATCGCCTGCGGTTCGCCGGCCGGCCGCTCGTGGAACTTCACCAGCGTTTGGCTGGAGGCATGCATGTGGTAATCGGGAATCGCCAGAAACGTTCCGTACACGTGGTTTTCGTCCTGGTTGAACACCTGGACGACGTGCCGGCTGGAGGAAGAATTCAGCAGCTTGAACACATAGGTTCCGGCGGGCAGCACCTGTCCCGGAATGGCCACGGGGCCGCTGAAGGTGAAAGTGGTCTTTTGGTTCCAGTCGTCGGCCTTGACGGCGGGGGCCATCGCCATGGCCGCCAAACCAACAAACAGCATCGTTTTCGTCTTTAAGTTAGTCATCGTTTTGCTCCTTGGGAAGTTGTCAGGCGATGGCTCTGTGTCAGTGACTTAGCAGGTCTGAAACTCGTATCGCCTTGCGCCTTGACTAAGTGCACTCGTCACACCAAACATGGGCACATGGCACCACCAGCGGCGCAGCCCTGTCTTCAGTAACTTGCGGGAGGCAGAGGAGAAGCAGGCACAGGTGGGCCGCTCAAAACACGACCGCGTGACGAAACCGGACGACCCGGCCTCACGCTGGATGCGGGTCGGCGCAATCCACGGCCCGCCGGCGTCGATCAGCGGTGCGGCTCACACCCCGTCGGAAGCCGATCCGCCGTGTTCGTAATTCCCGTCATAGCTTTGGGTTCTTGGCGACTTGGCGGCTTGGCGAGAGATCCCCGAAGGCCGCCTCTACCTGCCTCCCCGGTTTGAGATCGAAGACCTCGCCAGGACTGTGCCGCACAAAGGGCGCAGCGATAGCATCGGGATATCTCCGTCGTGCCGATTTCGCCAATCGCCGTGATGAGGTAAACTCCAGGCCGATCCGCCGTGCTCGGAATTCGCATCATAGCTTTGCCTTCTTGGCGACTTGGCGGCTTGGCGAGAGATCCCCGAAGGCCGCCTCTACCTGCCTCCCCGGTTTGAGATCGAAGACCTCGCCAGGACTGTGCCGCACAAAGGGCGCGGCGGCGCGGACGGCCTCCGCAGTATGATTGAGCCGTATGCTTCGGGTTCGGTGCATCTGGCGATGGCTCACAGGCGTACTGCTGCTCACCGGAATGGCAAGCCCGCAGGCCGCTGCCCAGGATTGGATGCAATTCGGCGGGGACCTGGACAGTTCCGGAAGCCCGGCTGCCCCAACCGGGATCACCGCCGCGAACATCGCCTCGCTCACCCGGCGGCAGGTCAAACTGGATGGCACGGTGGACGCTTCCGCCATCTACCTGCACGGCGTCACCGTCAAAGGGTCGAAGCGCGACGTGTTCCTGGTGACCACCTCCTACGGCAAGACCATCGCCGTGGACGCGAACGGCGGCGGCGTTCTCTGGGAGTACGCGCCGCCGCACTTCGGCGACTGGGCGGGCAGCGCGCAGATCACCAATAGCACGCCGGTGGCCGATGCGGACCGCGAGTACCTCTACGCT
>DATJRE010000440.1:0-5421 GCA_035505095.1 Bryobacteraceae bacterium
CGGCGCAGCGTGGGGACCTGGAAAGTGATCGCCGGAAACAATCCCCATGGGGAATACCAGACCTTCTCCGTGAGCGGCAAGTTTTCCTCCTGACGGAAGGCGGCCCAGCTCACTCCAGGCGCGGCGTCTCTATGGCTGTGCAAAGTGCCGCCCCGCCTCCCGGCCCGTGGGCGGCCCTTGGCCGCAAGGTGCGCCCGGATACCAGCGCCGCCCGCGCTACTATGGTTTTATGCGCTTGATCACATTCACGATGGCTGGGACCTTCCTGGCGGCCATGGCTGTCGCACCGCTGATGGCCGAACAAAAGACTAACGACCGGCTGGATGACGCAGCCGCGCTTTTCTCCGAAATCATGGGGACCCCGGATCGCGCCATCCCCCAGGACTTACTGGATAAGTCCGCTTGCGTGGTGCTGGTGCCCGGCCTCAAAAAGGGCGCCTTCGTCGTGGGCGGTAAGTTCGGACGGGGCTATGCCATCTGCCGCGCGGCTTCGGGACAGGGATGGGGACCACCGGCGGCCATTCGCATCGAAGGCGGCAGCTTTGGTTTGCAAATCGGCGTCTCCTCCTCCGACGTGGTCCTGCTGGTTATGAACGAGCGGGGCATGAAGCGCCTGACCACCAGCAAATTTACCATTGGCGGCGATGCCACCGCGGCCGCCGGTCCCGTGGGCCGCAACGCCACCGCGCAGACTGACGCCATGATGACCGCGGAAATCCTTTCCTGGTCTCGCTCGCGCGGCCTGTTCGCGGGCGTTTCGCTGGACGGCGCCACGCTTCGCAACGACATCGACGAAAACCAGACCATGTACGGCCAGCGCTGGGACAACAAGCAGATCCTGACCAGCGGTGCGACCCCGCCCCCCGCCGCCGCCAAGCTGCTGGCCGAGCTGAACAAGTACTCGCCCCGGAAAACCCGGTAGCGCCAGTCGTCCGATTCGTTCCGGCGTCGAAGGTGCCTGACGCGGAGTCGCCGAGTCGTGGAGCAGCGGAGCATTAGGCTTCTCCGCGCCTGGCTCCCCGCCTCGGCGTCTCCGCGTCGGGTTTCTTCTCCTGTATATCGGCCTCGCTTCCCCCCCGCCAATGCTATGCTTTGAAAAACGATGCGTCGCGTGCTCATGGCTTTGTCTACCTTGGCCCCTCTGCTCTTTTGCCAGACCTTCGATCCGAAACTGTACTCCGGCCTGGAATGGCGGATGATCGGCCCATACCGTGGCGGGCGCACCGTGGGCGCCGCCGGAATTGCCGATCAGCCCAACGTCTTCTACATCGGCGTCAACAACGGCGGCGTGTGGAAGACCGACGACTTTGGCCGCACCTGGAATCCCATCTTCGACGGCCAGCCCACCGGCTCAATCGGCGCGGTGGCCGTCGCACCCTCCGACCCCAACGTGGTCTACGTGGGCAGCGGCGAAGGACTCCAGCGCCCCGATCTTTCGGTGGGCGATGGCATGTACAAGAGCACCGACGCCGGCAAGACCTGGCGCCACCTGGGCCTGCGCGACGGCCAGCAGATCCCCCAGATCGCGGTTGACCCGCGCAATCCCAACCGCGTCTTCGTGGCGGTGCTCGGCCACCCCTACGGCCCCAACCCCGAGCGCGGCGTCTTCCGCTCCACCGATGGCGGCGCAAGCTGGCAGAAAGTGCTCTACAAGGACGAGCGCACCGGCGCCGTCGACATCGCCTTCGACCCGCGCAATGCGCAAATCGTCTACGCCGTGCTCTGGGAGGCGCAGCAGGGTCCCTGGGAGAACGGCGCGTTCTCCGGCCCCAACAGCGGCCTCTTCAAGTCCACCGATGGCGGCGATCATTGGACCCAGCTCACCGGCGGTCTGCCCACCTTTGCGCAGGGGTTGGGGCGCATCGGCATCGGTATTGCGCCCAACGATCCCAACCGCATGTACGCCTTGGTCGAGTCGCGCGAGGCCGGCGGCCTCTACCGCTCCAGCGACGCCGGTGCCACCTGGACGCGCGTCAACACCGAGCAGCGCATCTACGGCCGCGGCTCGGATTTCGCCTGCGTGCGCGTCGACCCCAAGAACCACGACGTAATCTACGTGGCCAACACTTCCACCTACCGCTCCGCCGACGCGGGCCACAGCTTCACCGCCATCAAAGGCGCGCCGGGCGGTGACGATTACCACACCATCTGGATCAACCCCGCGAATCCCAACATTATCCTGCTGGCCAGCGATCAGGGCGCCACCATCAGCGTCAACTACGGCGCTACCTGGAGTTCCTGGTACAACCAGCCCACCGCGCAGTTCTATCACGTGATCACCGACAACCAATTCCCCTACTGGGTCTACGGCGCCCAGCAAGAGAGCGGCTCGGCGGGCATCGCCAGCCGTGGCAACGATGGCGAGATCACCTTCCGCGACTGGCACCCGGTGGGCGCCGAAGAGTACGCCTACATTGCGCCCGATCCGCTCGACCCCAACATTATCTACGGCGCGGCGCGCAACGGCGTCACCAGGTGGCATCGCCTCACCGGCGAAGTGGAGCAGGTCGGGCCGCACGGCACCTACCGCTACGTGCGCACCGTGCCGCTGATTTTTTCCCCCGTCGAGCCGCACACGCTGTTTCTGGGCGCGCAAGTGGTGCTCAAGACCACCGATGGAGCGCACACCTGGCAGGCCATCAGCGACGACCTTACGCGCGCCTCCTATGAACTGCCGGCCAGCGTAGCTTCGTATGGCGAGGCCGCCAAACGGGAGGCCACCCGCCGCGGCGTGGTATACGCGCTGGCGCCTTCCAAGCGCGACGTGAATGTGCTCTGGGCGGGCACCGATGACGGACTGATCCACCTCACGCGCGACGGTGGCAAGACCTGGAAGGACGTCACGCCGCCCGGGCTCACCCCGTGGAGCAAGGTCTCGCAGCTTGACACTTCGGCCTTCGACGACCAGACCGTCTACGCGGCCATCAACCGCATCCGCCTGGACGACATGAAGCCGCACATCTACCGCACCCACGATGGCGGCGCCACCTGGCAGGAAACTATACGCGGCCTGCCGGAGGGGCCGGTCAACGTGGTGCGCGAAGACCCGGTGCGCCGCGGCCTGCTTTTCGCCGGAACGGAATTGGCTGTTTACGTTTCCTTCAACGATGGCGACGATTGGCAGCCGCTGCGCCTGAACATGCCGGCCACCTCGATTCGCGACCTGGTGATTCATGAAAGCGACCTGGTGGTCGGTACCCACGGACGCGGCTTCTGGATCATGGATGATATCTCGCCGCTGCGCCAGCTCACCACCGAAACCGCCGGCGCCACTGCGCACCTGTTCGCCCCGCGCGTCACCTACCGGCTGCCGCGCGATACCAACACCGATACGCCGCTGCCGCCCGAGACCCCCGCGGGCCAGAACCCGCCCGATGGCGCGATCCTCTACTACCACTTGAACGCGGCCGCTTCCGGGCCGGTGACGCTCGAAATCCTGGATTCCACGGACCGCCTGGTGCGGCGCTTTTCGAGCGAGGACAAGCCCGAACCAATCAGTCCCGAAGTGAACGTGCCCACTTACTGGATTCGCCCCTTCCAGCCGCTCTCCGCCGCCGCCGGTATGCACCGCTTCCTCTGGGATCTGCATGCCGCCCACCAGGCGGGCGGCGGCGGGCGCCGGGGCTTCGAATATCCTATCTCCGCGGTTCCCCATGACACCCCCGGACCGCAGGGAGAGTGGATGCCGCCCGGCACTTACACGGTCAAGCTGACGGTGGATGGCCAGAGTTACACGCAGCCGTTAGTGGTGAAACCGGATCCGCGCGTGGGGCGGTGACCCCGGATTTATGCGCTTTTCCAGCATGATTACCGCCGTGGATGCGCACGCCTGCGGCGAACCGGGCCGCGTGATTACCGGCGGCGTTCTGAATGTGCCGGGGCGCTCCATGTTCGAGAAGAAAGTCTGGCTCGAAACGCACGCCGACGATTTGCGCCTGCGCATGCTGCGCGAGCCGCGTGGCTATCCGGCGGCCAACTGCAACCTGCTGCTGCCGCCCACGCTGCCCGAAGCCGATGCCGGCTACGTCATCATGGAGCAGGTGGAGTATCCGCCCATGTCCGGCACCAATACCATCTGCGTGGTCACGGTGCTGATTGAAACCGGCATGGTACAGGTGACCGAGCCGGTCACTTCCCTGAAACTGGAGACGCCCGCCGGCCTGATTTCCGTAGAGGCCGAGGTGCGCAATGGCAAAGCCCGCAAGGTAACCTTCCGCAACGTGCCGGCCTTCGCCACCCACCTGGACGCCAGGATCGAAGTCCCCGCCCTGGGCACGGTCACCGTGGATGTGGCCTACGGCGGCATGTTCTACGTGATCGCCGAAGCCGCCCCGCTGGGCTTGCGGCTCACTCCCGATGAAGCCCGCGACATCGTGCGGGTGGCCGAGACCATCAAGGCCGCTGCCCGCGAGCAATTGCCGGTAGTGCACCCGGAAAATCCGGCCATCGCCGGAATCTCGATCGCGCAACTCTCGGGCGAGCCGCTGAGCCCCGAAGCCCACCGCCGCAACACCGTAGTGGTCTCCACCGGCAAGCTGGATTGGTCCCGCCCCGCCACCTGGACCGGCGCGCTCGACCGTTCTCCCTGCGGCACCGGCACTTGCGCCAAGATGGCCGTGCTGCACGCCAAAGGACAATTGCCGCTCGGCCAGGACTTCGTCCACGAGGGCATTCTCGGCACCACCTTCACCGGCCGCCTGCTGGAAGAAACGCGCCTCGGCCCCTACACCGCCGTGGTTCCCTCGCTCTCGGGTCAAGCCTGGATCACCGGCTTCGCCCAGTATGTGGTGGACCCCGAAGACCCTTTCCCAGAGGGATTCACTGTGGGCGATATCTGGGCTTGATCCGCCGCCGCCCAGCTACAGAATATACCGGCTCAAATCCTGGTCCTTGACGATGTCGCTGAGTTGCTTGCGCACGTATGTCGCGTCTACTTTTACGGTCTTCTTCTTCAGGTCCGGGCCTTCGAACGACACATCCTCCAGCAGTTTCTCCATGATCGTATGCAGCCGCCGCGCACCAATGTTTTCGCTGCTCTCGTTCACCTGGGCGGCGAAACGCGCCACCTCCTCCAGCGCATCGTCGGTCAGCACCAGCTTGATGCCCTCCGTCTCCAGCAACGCCGTATATTGCTTGGCCAGCGCGTTCTTGGGTTCCTTCAGGATGCGGATGAAATCCTCCACCGAAAGGGATTTCAGCTCCACGCGAATGGGGAAGCGGCCCTGCAATTCGGGGATCAGGTCGCTCGGCTTGGACACATGAAACGCGCCGGCGGCGATGAACAGAATGTGATCGGTGCGCACGAAGCCGTAGCGCGTGTTCACCGTGGTGCCTTCCACAATCGGCAGAATATCGCGCTGCACCCCCTCCCGGCTCACGTCGGGACCGTGGCCCGATTCGCGGCCGGCAATCTTGTCGATC
>DATJRE010000441.1:0-9471 GCA_035505095.1 Bryobacteraceae bacterium
CCGGCGTCAGAGGGACTCTAACCCGGGACCGGCTGGCTCTGATGCTGCAGAAGCGCGGGCTACAATTCCGGGAAGCGCAGCGGGTGGTGCGGGTCATTTTCGATAGTATGACCCGGCGCCTGCGCCAGGGAGAGCGTGTATGCACAGAAGGGTCCCAACTCCCTGCGCATATTCTGGTGTGTTCGTTTCGTCCGGTTTTCTCTGGTGGACGGTGGTGGAATTGCCGCCCGTAAGTCTCTGAAAACATGGTAGCGCTAACGGGAATCGAACGCGCTAACGGCCAGTTCAGTTCGGTCCAGTCCGGCCTAAATGCATGCAAACACCTGCGTCTGGTACGGCGATGGAGGCGGAAAGTCCGCTACGAATTCCCGACGTGGCACCCACACGCCGGAATTCGCCTCCGTTTACACCCCGGCTTTTGGCTGGTGGTGCGGGCGGTTCATGACCTGCCCCGGACCGATGACTCCCACCTACCACACGGGGGTTAAATCTCAGTGCGAGGCAAGCCCGCTCAAGTAGGGAGCAGTCGATTCACATATACGTAGTGCCAACAGGCGCCGTAGCCAATCGGCGCCTTTCATTTACAAGGAGTCTACCATGGAATCAATCGAATCATCCTCATCCCAGCCCAAGGATGTTGCAGGCACGAGTCCGGCTACCGCCGGAGGTCTGCGATTCTCCCAACTCTCCCCTCCCCGCCAAGCCATGGTCCGCTTATGCCAGGAAGTAAACTTTGGCACCATCCAGGATCTCTGCATGAAGGATGGCGAGCCGGTATTCGTTCCCCCGCCACGGGCGCTCATCGATGTAAAGCTTGATTCCGACGACGGCCAGCGGCCGGAGGTAGATCTGCGGGATTTCGCGCTCCGGAGTGAAGTGCTCCGGTTGATGGCACTCCTGGATGAGATCAAGGACGGAAAAGTCGAGCGCATCGAGGTTCGGCCGGGCCTTCCCCGACGCATCCTCATCGAGCGCCGCCCTTGGACAGTGCCTGCCGTCCCTCAGCAATTATCCACCCTAGCCGACACCGCCGATTTCGGGGATCGCGGCGGGCCTGATCCCAGCCCGGAGGTCTTCGGGCAACTGACCATGTCAAAAGCCAACCGCGCCATCGAGTGCCTCCGGACGACGGAACCCGGATTAATCCAAGGGAGGGCCTGGTTATGTCTACGACAGCCAAAGCGGCAGCAGAGAAGGAGACCGGAATGCCACTCAGTGAAACGGACTACACTGACCTCGCGCAGAGGTGGATTGACAAACCACACGCCGACGCCGCGAAGATCCGGCGGGTAGACTCAGACACTGGCCGACGCCTGGTTGGCCGACGAAAACGCGGCTCTTACGAGGGGCTGGCGATTCCATACTTCCTGCCCAGCGAGTCCGCCGTCCGCAACTGGCGGCTCCGCCGCGATCACCCCGAAACCGAAACAAAAGACGGCAAATCGACTGAGCGCGAGAAGTATTTGTCGCCGCTCGGCCGAAAAAACCTGGTCTACTTTTCCCGGGCATTTTCCCGGGCCTGTTTAAATCAGTCACCGTTCCGGTAATCGTGACCACGGGCGAGTTCAAGGCTCTGGCGCTCTGGCGGCTAGCGAACCACAAATCACCTTCTCCCAGTTCCTGCCACTCGGCTTGCAGGGCTCTTGGAGCTGGCGCGGCACGATCGGTAAGACCACCGGCCTGGATGGTGCCCCATGTGATGTGAAGGGAGTGATCTCGGACCTCGATCTCGTCAGCTGGGAGAACCGCCAGGTCATCATCGCCTTTGACCCAGGTGCCGACGAGCACTCCGATATCTCCAGAACCCAATTAACCCGAGAGTTGCGATCCCGGGGCGCAGAAGTTGCCTCGGTCCAGTGGGACGCCGCGCAGGGCAAAGGCATCGATGATCTGCTGGCCAACGGTGGACCGGAGAAAGTCCTGGCGCTACTGGAAGGCGCAGACTTTGCGCAGGAAGATACCGGGGACATCAGCGTTCATAAGATTGCCGAGGCAATTGCAGCCAAGCACCGGTTCGCTCAGGATGCCGGCGGAAAACTTTATGTCTACCGGGACGGCTGCTACCGTCCGAATGGAACTTCGTTCGTCGCACAGCAGGTGAAGAGTCTGCTGGTCCGCATGAAGTTGGCAGGGAAATGGACGAGCCACAAGTCGGAAGAAGTGGCGAAGTACCTCACGGTAGACGCGCCACCGCTTTGGGAGAGGCCGCCACGGCATCAGGTCAACATCCTGAATGGCTTGTTGAATGTCACCACCTGAAAACTTTCACCGCACTCAGCCGATTTCCTGTCACCCGTTCAGCTCCCGTGAAATTCGATCCAACCGCGCGTCGCCCAGCCTGGGACAAGTTTATCAGCGAGGTCTTTCCGGGAGATTCGGAGGCCATCGCGTGGGAGATCCCGGCGTGGCTGGTGACGCCAGACACCTCGATTCAGAAAGCGATCCTCCTGCTGGGAGAGGGCGCTAACGGGAAGTCCTCATATCTGCGCGGCTTGTTGGCCTTCATCGGCAAGCAGAACACCTCCGCCGTCAGCCTTCAGAAACTGGAGAATGATCGGTTTTCGGCCGCGCGTCTCATCGGCAGGCTGGCGAACATCTGTCCGGACCTTCCCGGCACCGACCTCGCGGGCACGTCGGTATTCAAAGCCATCACCGGCGGCGCCCCCCTGATGGCCGAGTACAAGTTCAGGGACTCATTCGAGTTCATCCCATACGCACGCCTGGTCTTCTCAGCCAACCATATGCCCAAGAGCAAGGACGCCTCGCCAGCATTCTTCCGCCGTTGGCTACTTGTGCCATTTAACGCCACATTCGTGGAAGGGGCACCTGGCACAATTCCCATTGTGGAACCCCCCGCTCCCGCATCGCCGCCTCACCCCCGGCCCGAGAACGCATGACGGGTAGGTCCTATAATGGCCCGTATGGTTCGCCGGATTGTGATTGCGGCTACGGGCATCCTGGTTTGCGCGGCGGGTCTCCCGGCCCGAGTCACGCGCATTGTGATCGAGCAGCGCGAATCGCCCGCTTATGGCGGACGGGTGTTCGGCAAGGCGGGGCAATACGAAACGCTCAGCGGCCGCTTCTTTGGAGAGATCGACCCTAAAGACCCGCACAACGCGATCATCATGGATATCGCATTCGCGCCACGCAATGCGCGCGGGACGGTGGAGTACTCCGCCACTTTTGTGCTATCCAAGCCGATCGATATGTCCAAGTCGAACGGCGTACTTTATTACAATGTCCCCAACCGCGGCCGGGGCGCGCCCGCCGGGTCGGAGGACGGCCGCGTCAACCTTCTCAGCGGATGGCAAGGCGACCTGCGGCTGTTCGCCAACGCGCAAACGATCACCGTGCCGGTGGCCCGGAATCCAGATAGCTCGCCGTTGACCGGCCTCGTGATGGAACGGCTCATCGATATCGCGCCAAACACCAACACCATCGACCTGGGCGCCACCGGTTACGTCGGACTCACCTACCAGCATCCGCTCACCCTCGATACCTCCAAGGCCAGCCTGACGCGCCGTACGTCTCAGAACGCACAGGGTGAGATCCTGCCTGCCGGCGACTGGGCCTTCGCCGATTGCACCAGGACTCCGTTTCCTGGGAAACCCGACGAGACCAGGATCTGCGTGAAAGAGGGTTTCGACCCGGCGTCGGAGTATGTGCTGGCGTACACCGCTAAAGATCCGCTGGTGCTGGGTATCGGGTTTGCCGCCACGCGCGACCTGCATTCATTCCTGCGTCACGCCGCCCGGGACGACCAGGGCACGGCTAACCCGGTCGCCGGCCAGATCCATTGGGCGATCAGCCGCGGGGATTCGCAATCCGGCAACTTCATCCGAAGTTTTATTCAGCTTGGGTTCAACCAGGACGAAGCCGGGTACATGGTGTGGGACGGCGCGAATCCGCATATCGCCGCCCGGAAACTGGCGCTGAACTTTCGCTTCGCGGTAGCCAGCGGCTACGCGGCCGCCGGCCAGCCGGGTAGTGAGGGCGTGTTGTGGTGGAGTGATTATCCCGATAAGGCGCGCGGCGGAACCCCAGTCGGCATGCTGGACCGCTGTCGGGCCAGTAATACCTGTCCCAAGATCTTCGAAACCTTTGGAGGGATCGAGTTCTGGTTCCTGCGGGAATCGCCGGACCTGGTGGGGACGGACGCGAAGTCAGACATTCCGCTGCCGCCGAACGTGCGCCGCTACTTCTTTCCGGGAACCACGCATGGGGGCGGACGCGGCGGTTTCAGCGCCGTGGCGCCCAAGCCGCCCGCCGCCTGTGTGCTCCCTGCCAATCCCAATCCGGAAAGCGACACCATGCGCGCCCTGACGGTGGCGCTGATCGATTGGGTAACGAAAGGAACTGAGCCGCCGCCCAGCCGGTATCCGCGTCTGGAGGATGGCCAATTGGCCCCACCGACGCAGGCTGCGTTGAAATTCCCCAAGATTCCGGGCGTTCCCTCGCCGGACGGACTGGTGAACCCGCTGTACGATTATGATTTCGGCCCGGATTTCAATTACAACGACGAATCCGGATTGATTACGAAACAACCGCCGGTGGTCAAGCGGATACTACCAACCCTGGTGCCGAAGGTGGACGCGGATGGCACCGACTTAGGCGGAGTTCCCTCTGTGCTTCGGCAAGTTCCGCTGGGCACTTACCTGGGCTGGAACGTAACCGCCGCAGGTTTCGATAAAGGAAAGATCTGTGCGCTTAATGGCGGGTACGTGCCTTTCGCCAAAACCAGGGCAGAGCGGGTGGCGGCGGGCGATCCGCGACCCTCGCTCGAAGAACGCTATGGCAGCCATGCGGCTTATGTGGCGGCGGTGAAGGCCGCGGCCAACAAGGCGGTGGCGGAGCGCTTCCTGCTGCGCGCCGATGCGGACCGCCTCATAGCGGAAGCCGTGGCTAGCTAGCGACGTTCTGGCGGACAAACCGTGAAGGCTGAAGCATCGCTGGCCCTGGTCCATTCCGTGTGCGCCCGGCGTCAGAAATGCTAGCCATTGCTTTCACGATGGCCGGATATCTGGAGTTGAAATCCTTATCGTTCCGCGACCGGAGGTGAACCTTGCCGCCGGTCTTGATTGCCTCGGCGCGGAAGCCGTCGAGTTTGAGTTCGTAGGCCCAGTCCCCACTCTCAGGCAGCTTCTCAGTGCGCCGCAAGAGCATAGGTTCGATGAAACGGGCGTTGACCTTCCTGTCCCGCGTCCAGGAACCAGTTTGCCGCAATCGCGCTGACATGGGCCAATGTTGCGACCCCTCACGACCCGACGATGTTCCATCGCGATCCCGCCGGCCGGCACAGATCCACAATCCGAGCAGCAGCGCAGCAGCGGAATCATTCCCAACCGACAAACACAACGTTAAACTTGTTTGGGAGCAACATCCATCATGAATTGGAACCGGAGGGACTTTTGCAGAACCTTGGCGCTGGGATCGATCGCTCAGACGCTCCCGCTATCCGGAGCGGCTCAACGGTTTCCCAACATCGTGTACGTTCTTGCGGACGACTTGGGCTGGGGCGATCTCGACTGTTACAACCGCGATTCCGCCGTCCCCACTCCCTACGCGAACCGGTTCGCCGAACAGGGCGTTCGCTTCACCGATATGCATTCTCCATCATCCGTGTGCACGCCTACCCGCTACGGGATTCTCACGGGGCGTTATTGCTGGCGCACCCGGCTGAAGCAGGGAGTGCTGCAAGGGTACTCACCCAGCCTGATCGAACCTGGCCGCCTCACTGTGCCCGCCATGCTCAAACAGCGAGGTTATTACACCGCTGGCGTCGGCAAATGGCATCTGGGATTGGGCGACCGCGAGAAGACTGACTACACCCAGGCACTCCGGCCTGGTCCGCTCGACAAGGGCTTTGATTACTACTTCGGCATCCCGTCCTCGTTGGACTTCGATCCCTACCTCTACTTCGAGAACGATCGGGTTGTGGAGCAGCCCACTTCGACTACCAAGGGGAGCACACAACCGCCGCGTGGGGTCTTCTGGCGGCCCGGCGCTATCGCACCGCACTTTCAATTTCCCGAAGTTCTGCCGACGCTAACCGAGAAAGCGGTTTCCATCATCCAGGAACGCGCCCGAAACCCGAAACAGCCCTTCTTTCTGTATTTCGCACTGTCGGCCCCGCATACTCCGTGGGTGCCCGTGCAGCCCTTCCTGGGCCGATCGAAAGCCGGGCTGTACGGCGATTTCGTGGCGCAGGTGGACGACACCTTCGGCCGCGTGCTCCTTGCGCTGGAGGAGGCTAAGCTCTCCGAGAATACCCTGGTCATTTTCACGAGCGACAATGGCGCGCACTGGACGCCGGAGGACAAGGCCACATGGCCTCATCTGGCCAACGCAAACTGGCGAGGCATGAAGGCCGATATCTGGGACGCCGGTCACCGCATTCCATTCCTGGCTCGCTGGCCCGGTAAGATCAAGCCGAATACGGTCTCGAATCAACTCGGCTGTCTGACCGACCTGATGGGAACTGCGGCTGACATCGTCGCTTTCAAGCTGCCGAATGACGCTGGAGAAGACAGTTATGATCTCCTCCCCGCCCTGCTCGGACGGGCGCACTCGCCGATCCGCGAGGCCGTCGTGCATCACTCCAATCTCGGCATGTTCTCGATCCGGGATCAAAACTGGAAGCTGGAACTGGGGCTGGGGTCGGGCGGATTCAGCCTTCCCGCCCACATCGATCCAGTTCCGGGAGGCCCCCAGGGGCAGTTGTATGACCTATCGAAAGACCCGACCGAATCGGATAACTTGTATCTCAAGTATCCCGACGTGGTGGCGAGGCTTACCAGCCTGCTCGATCGCTACCGGCAACAGGGTTTCAGCCGGGCGATCAAATGACCCAAGCCGCACGGAAAGTGTTAGGGTGGCCCCCTCGGTTGAAGTGTTCATTCCCTCCCCCAACCCGCTTTCGGGCGGCCACACCACCGGCGGAGCGGAGGGCGCCTGCGCTGCTAGCCCAGTCTCCGGAAGTGGTCTTTAGATGATGTCGGAACCAGGGCGGACAGAGTCTGGAAGCACACAGACTGCGATCCTCGTTTCGGTCCGTCCTCTATTGAATGGCAAGCCATATCATCCCGCGGGCCGGCACTCTCACCGGCACCTCCACTTTGTACGCGCGATCCAGTGGATAGCGTCGTGGTTGGCCGTCCTGTTCGCGGATGAGGGCCGTATTGGTAAGACCGGTGTAATAGAGCGGCAGCGTGACGCTCTTCCGCACGTCCTTGTCGAGCGGGTTATAGATGACCGCCAAGCCCCTCTCGGGTAACCGCGGATTGACGTGTAGGATCACGTCCAGATCGCGTCCATCCGGCCGGCGAACATGAATAATATCGGAATCGAGAATGCCACGGTGGCCCTTGTAGAAATCCACCCAATGTTTGACGAGAGCCTTGGTCTCTTCAGAGTCGTAAAGGCGCGGTCCACGGTAGCAGGCCTGGACGCCGGAGGCGAAGTTCTGCGCCAGGTGCGCACCGTAGGCTTCCAGGTGTTCACGAAGCGGTTCCAGGGTCGCGGCCTCTCCGCCGCCGTGATACTGTACCAGCGGCACAAACATCCATCCCATGCTGGGCGTCTTCTCCCAAGTACCATCGAAAATGTTCTGGCGTCCCAGCAGAATCTGCCGCTCTCGAGGAAGCGACCAGTTGTCTTCGCGATAGCCCATGGCGGTCTTGTTGGAGCCTGCCAGAAAATACCAGTCGGGCACGTTGAGGTATACGCCGTGCGCGCGGCACCAGGCGTACAGATCCGTGATCTTCTTCCACTGGGCCCATTGAGAGTCATCGAGACCACGGTGCCCGGGATGCGTGGTAGAGGCGCACACATCGCCGGGATACGAGCCGTCATGCTCCAACACGGAAATGCCGGTCCTCTCGATAAACGATACGACCTTGCGGAAGTATTCTATGCCCCACCGGCTAGCCAGACACGGCGAATCGCCGAAGATCGCACCGCCCGGCTGACCCGTCGTCGGGTTGATGACGTCATCCGCGGCATCGATCTTGCGGCTGGTAGAGCTTTTCCCGCTGGTCGTGGGAGATGCGCGGCGGGCTGCCCGCCGCCGCTTCGCACACTGCCTGATACCGATGGGGGGTGAATTCATCGGTGGCTTTGTCGAAGACGATCCGCAGGGGAACTTTGAAGACCGTCACTGGTGGCTTTCTTTACACCCTGGCCGATCTCGTCGATGAGCGGTGCGCGCTCCGGTCGTTCTGCGACACCGACCGAATCTGCCAGATGCCGGCCGCCCGCTGGGCCCAAGGCAACGACGCCCAGCGCGCCGAGTACGTGTTCCTTCTCAACCAACTCCTCGGTGCGCACCTGCGGCGCTGCGGCCTGGTCTACAACCGGGACTTCCGACGGGAATATTTCCCGCGGCAAGACGAGACTGAAAAGGTCTTCAGGGAGGATTGGTTCAACATCCGGACGGGCCGCCCGGGTCGCCCGCGCACTGTTGCCAAGTACTATGAATACGGCCTGCTGCGTTTCTGGCGGCACTTGGCGGTCAACCTCTCCTTTCGCCCCATCGGCAGTTCCTGGTTTTTGCAGGTCGTGCCCAAGTACTTCTTCACCACCGACGGCGAGACGCCCTGCGACCCGGATCTGGTCGGCCCTTACACCACCGGAATCAAGGCCGTGGAACACAACCACCACGTGCTCAATCACGTGCTCTTCTGGACCGATATCATCTCCCAGCAAAAGCCGGTGATTCGCCTCAGTCTTTTCTACAAAACAGCCACGGTGATCGAAAAAGAGCCGACCCTGGGCATCGCCAACTTCGCCATCCCCAACGATCCGGCGGTTTATGACGACGAGCCCGAAACCGAGCCCAGTCTTTTCCCTATGCCGGCGCCGGCCGAAGATGAAGGCGAAAGCGATGAATATTAAGCTGGAGTATTTCCCGGAACCCAAGCTCCAGTTCGGCCACTACTTCGAGCACGAGGACACCAAGACCGGCCTGGCTGAGTACGGGCCTTTTGGCAAGAACATCGACGGGCTCCACCCGAAGGAAATCCGGCTCGGCTTTATCGGCACTCGCGAGACCATCGCCGGCTGCCGGGAGTGGGTCGAACAGTGCGGCCAGGCCATTGAAAGTGAAAACATCAAGCGCACGACCATCACTCCGTCTCTCCCCGACGTTGAGCTCTTCGAAAACGGCAATCCGCTCGACGCCCAAACCGCCCGTTACGAGAAGATTCTCAACCGCGACTTCATCGGTTTCAACCCTGAGTCCCAGTTTCAGTGCGCGTTTGTTACCAACGAGCGCTGGATTAAAACCGTACTGCCTGGCGATATCGCAGGCATTCTGCAGACGCCAGACAAGCAAGGGTAGACGGATAAACAAGCTGGACAAATCAGGCGACTTCGGGTACCGTAGGATGGATGATCAGATCCAAACGACCGACGCCGGAAGAGAGCCGCTGGCTGAAAGTTCTGAGTACGCTCAATGAGTATCAGGCCCGGTTG
>DATJRE010000442.1:0-34870 GCA_035505095.1 Bryobacteraceae bacterium
TTCAGCTTCAAGTACTCGCCGCGCCCCAACACCGCCGCGCTGGCCATGGGCGACCGCGTTCCGGAAGAGGAAAAGCAGCGCCGCCTGGTGATTTTGCAGGAGAAGCAGCGCGCCATCCAGATCCGCCGCAACGCCGCACTGATCGGGGCCATTCGCGAGGTCCTCGTGGAGGGCCGCAACCAGGCGCTGGGCCAGTGGATCGGCCGCACCTCGTGCAACCGGACGCTGAATTTCACCCACCCCGAGAGCGCCGCGTCGCTGGTGGGGAAGTACCTTCCGGTGCAGGTGACGCGCTCGGGACCGAACTCCTTGGTGGGTGAGAGCGTAACTGTGGTGTAATGGAGTGGGGGGAGGGCGTCATGGAAGTCGAAATGAAAATTCGCGGGCTGATGATGGATCCCGTGACCAATATGCCCATTGTGATTTTAAGGGACCTGAATGGCAATTCGGTTCTCCCCATTTGGGTGGGCGTGTATGAAGCCAATGCGATCGCTCTGGAGATCGAGAAGGTTTCGACTCCGCGTCCCATGACCCACGACCTCATCAAGACCCTGCTTTTGGGCCTCAACGCGGCCCTGCGCAAGGTGGTTGTGAGCGAACTGAAGGACGATACGTTTTACGCCGTGATCTGGCTGGACCGCGAAGGCGAGCTGATCAGCGTGGATTCCCGGCCCAGCGATGCGCTGGCCCTGGCCCTGCGCCTGGATTGCCCGATTTACGTGGACGATTGCGTCCTCAAATCCTCCAAATCTCAGGCCACCGTCACCGACAAGGTCAACAACGAGGAGTTGCGGCGCTGGCTGGAGGGTCTCAACGACGAGGATCTGGGCCGGTATAAGATGTGACTCCCGAGGTCGCCGCGCGGCTGTCTGCTCTCGACATCAGCCTGATGGCGGAAGCCAAGGCCTATTCGATTTTTGCGCGCGGTAACTGCCTGGCGGTGGCGCAAAGCACCGAAGCCGGGTTCTCGTCGCTGGGCAGCTCCGGCATGATGACGGAAAGCGGCTTGGCTTACCTGGTATGGCGCGAAGGCCGGCCTGTGCTGGTAGCCAAGGGCCATGAGATCGAGGCCGATGCGGGGCAGGTCGAGCAGCTCCGGAAATTCTCCGGCGATCTCAAAGCGGCTCTCGGCGTGGACTGAGGGTGGGCCGCCTCCGCGGGCCGCCTTTTCCTACCCTATGACCATCGACGAACAACTCACCTACCTCCGCAAAGGGATGGCCGAGATCATCCGCGAGGAGGATCTGCGTGAACGCCTCGAATCCGCCGCCAAAGCCAACCGCCCGCTCCGCGTGAAGGCCGGATTCGACCCCACGGCGCCCGATCTGCACCTCGGCCACACCGTGCTCCTCCGCAAGATGAAGCACTTTCAGGATCTGGGGCACACTGTCATTTTCCTGATTGGCGATATGACCGGCCTCATCGGCGATCCCACCGGCCGCAACATCACCCGCCCGCCCATGACCCGCGAGGCCATCGAAGCCAATGCCGAAACCTACCGCACGCAGGTCTTCAAAATCCTCGATCCGGCCAAAACCGAAGTGCGCTTCAATAGCGACTGGCTGGGCAAGATGCAGTTTCCGGACATCATCCGGCTGCTCTCCAAATACACCGTGGCGCGCATCCTGGAGCGCGACGATTTCGCCAAGCGCTACAAGGAAGGCGCGCCCATTTCGCTGCACGAGCTGATGTATTCGCTGGCCCAGGGTTACGATTCGGTGGCCCTGGAGTGCGACGTCGAAATGGGCGGCACGGACCAGAAGTTCAACCTGCTGGTGGGCCGCGAAATCCAGAGGGATTTCGGCCAGCCGCCGCAGATCGTCGCCATGACCCCGCTGCTCGAAGGGTTGGATGGCGTCAACAAGATGTCCAAATCGCTCGGCAACTACATCGGCATCGTGGAACCGCCCGAGGTGATGTTCCGCAAAGTCATGCAGATCTCGGACGACCTGATGTGGCGATACTATGAGCTGTTGACCGATGTCAGCCTGGCGGAAATCGCCGCGCTGCGTGCACAGGCCGGGTCCGGCGCCATCAATCCGATGGACGCCAAAATCGACCTGGCCAGGCGCATCGTCACCGACTTCCATTCGCCCGCCGATGCCGAAGCCGCCGCCGGTACTTTCGAGCGGGTGGTGCGCCACAAGGAACGGCCCGCCGATATCCCCACAGTGCCGCTGCCAGAAGGCGCCACCAAGGATGGCGCTATCCGCGTCGATAAACTGCTGCCCAAAATCGGTTTGGCCGATTCCGTCACCGACGCGGTGCGCAAGATCAAGGCCGGCGCGGTCGAAATTAACGGCCAAAAGATCAAGGACCTGGCTTACCAGAACTCCGGCTCCGAATTAATCGTACAGGCAGGGAAAAACTGGCGTAAGATCGTTCGTTAAGATGTCCGGCGTCTCCGCAAACCTGGCCCTGGCGATCGACTCGTTGCGCGCCCATAAATTGCGCGCGGCGCTTACCGTGCTGGGCCTGACCATGGGGGTCGCCACGCTCATCACCGTGATGACCCTGGTGCAGGGCGCCAACCTCTACGTGGAGCAGAAGATCGCCAACCTGGGCGTCAACGTCTTCCGCATCGGCCGCCTTCCCTTCGCCCTCACGGATTTTTCGGTGCTGGCCAAGGCGCAGCGCAATCGCTATCTGTACCAGGACGATATGGCCGCTCTTATCGAAGCCTGCCGCCACTGCGAAACGGTGGGCGCATCCGTATCCAGCACCGTGTCCCTGCGCTACAGGGACCGCCAGATGGATGACGCCACGCTCTATGGCTATTCGCCCAGCATGGCCGTCATCGATACGCGCAATGTGGAGCGCGGCCGTTACTTCACCGAGCTGGAGGATCGTCATGCGGCCCCGGTCTGCCTCATCGGCGACAAGGTGGCTCGCGATCTCTTCCCCGAGAGCGAACCGGTGGGGCACGTCGTGCGCGCCGGAGCCGACGAATTCACCGTGATCGGCACCTTCGAGCGCATCGGCTCCGTGCTGGGCCAGGACCAGGACAGTTTCGTTGCCGTCCCGTTGCGCACCTATCTCAAAGTGCGCGGCCAGCGCAACAGCCTCATCCTCTCGGTGCAGGCCGCCGAAACGCCCGGCGCCTTTGACCTGGCGCAGGACGAGTCGCGCCGCATCCTGCGCGCCCGCCGCCACGTGCAGCCCGGCCATGACGACGATTTCTACATCGCCACTTCAGACACCTACATCTCGCTCTGGCAGAGCATCAGCTCGGCGTTCTTCGCGGTGTTCGTGATGATCAGCTCCATCTCGGCGGTGGTGGGCGGCATCGTCATCATGAACGTGATGCTGGTGAGCGTCACCGAGCGGACCAAGGAGATCGGCGTGCGCCGGGCGGTGGGCGCGACCCAGGCCGACATCCTGCACCAGTTTCTGACCGAAAGCGTCCTGCAATGCCTGATCGGCGGCGGCATCGGCGTGTGGATCGGATTCGCCTGCGCCCTGGCCATCCGCGAGCTGACCTCCTTCCCCGCCTCGGTGCAGGTCTGGGTGGCCCTGCTGGGCGTCTTCCTCAGCTCTCTGATCGGGTTATTCTTCGGCATCTATCCGGCGCTGAAAGCCTCGCGCCTGGATCCGGTGGTGGCGCTGCGAACGGAGTGAATGGGAAACTGCAGAACAAACTGGACGCGGAGACGCGGAGGCGCGGAGAGGAACGCCAAAATTTCCTTACCCTCCGCGCTTCCGCGTCTCCGCGTCAGATTATTGCGGCGGGAGCGCCCATGACCCGGTCCGAGATCAAGGAAAACCTGCTCGTCGCGCTCGATACCCTGCGGACGCGCAAGGTCCGGTCCGCCCTCACCATCCTGGGCATCGTTATCGGGGTCACCAGCGTGATCGCCGTGGCCGCCATCATCGACGGCCTCAACGGCTTCATGGAGGATCGCATCAAGTCCTTCGGCTCGCGCTCCATCTTCGTCACCCGCATTCCCGCCGGATACACCGGGGGCATGCTGCCGCACAAGATCCGCATGCGCAAGTACCTCGAAATCGGCGATGCCCGGTACCTCAAGGAGACCGTCCCCGGCCTGGATATCTCGACGGCCTTCCTGCAGCGCATCGATCTCGCCCAGACGCCCGAATCCATCAGCTACGGGGGCGAGCACGTGGAGCGCCTGCTGATCCGCGGCGCCCAGCCCGATTATGCCGCGGCCCTGGCGCTGTTCACTGTCGCCACCGGCCGGTTTATCTCCGAATTCGATGAAGAACACTCCCGCAATGTGGTGGTGATCGGCGCGGCCATCGCCGACACCCTGTTTCCCCACACCGACCCGATCGGCAAAGAGGTGCGCCTGGATGGGCAACTTTACGAAGTCATCGGGGTTTTCGAGAAGGACCCGGGCATTTTCGGCCTGGGCGTGGACCAGTTCGCCGTCATCCCGCTCTCTAACTATCACAAAAACTTCCCCGGCGTGCGCGATGTCTTCCTGATCTTCACCGTGCGCGAGGACGCCGACATCAACACCGTCCGCGATGAGGTTGTGGAAGCCCTCCGCCGCCACCGCCACGTGCCGCCACACGCTGAAAACGATTTCGATGTCGCCGATTCGAATTATTTCCTGAGCCTCTGGAACCAGCTTACCGGCGCCATGGCCCTGCTTACCGGCGTAATCGGCTCCATCGGCCTGCTGGTGGGCGGCATCGGCGTCATGAACATCATGCTGATTTCGGTTACCGAGCGAACCAACGAAATCGGCATCCGCAAAGCCATCGGCGCGCGCAAAGCCGACATCCGCCTGCAATTTCTGCTGGAGGCCATCACGCTTTCCGGAATCGGCGGCGTCCTGGGCGTGATCATCGGCGGTTTGATCGCTTTCGCCGTGCGCGCGCTGGTCTCGCTTCCTGCGTCCCTTTCGCCTTTCTGGGTCATGATGGGCGTAGCTATCTCGGTCGGGGTCGGCCTGTTCTTCGGCTACTACCCGGCCAACCGCGCCGCCAACCTGGACCCCATCGTGTGCCTGCGCTACGAGTAGCGGATGATTTTTTCGGAGCCGGCCGCTTAGGTGCGGAAAATCGGCGTCAGCCCTCGGGCGCTGGCCAATAGTTTGCGCCGCTCGCCGGCCGTCAACGGCCTCAACCCCGGGGCCGCTTCCAAGGCTACCCGGAACAGCCGCTCGTCACCCGGGGGAATCGCCGCCGTGATGTCCTCGGAGAGGGTGAATCGC
Source organism: Bryobacteraceae bacterium (assembly GCA_035505095.1). Taxonomy (GTDB): domain Bacteria; phylum Acidobacteriota; class Terriglobia; order Bryobacterales; family Bryobacteraceae; genus JOPF133. The sequence continues at coordinate 5,181 of DATJRE010000442.1, forward strand.
AAGGCCTGGCGCGCCAACTCGGGGTCCTCAATCGGGTGGTACCAGCACTTCGGATAGGCGTGCGCTTCGCCCTCTTTCCAGGTGGTGTGCGCCATGGCCTTCAGCGCCAACCGGGCGATGCCCTTCTCTTTGGCCCTGGCCAGAATCTGCGGTCCGAAATTCCCCTGGGCGTAATTCACGTAGTTGACCGGGAATAGTACTGAATCGAAGCGCATCCCGTCCATCAGCGCCAGGGCCGCCTCGGTATGGTGCGCCGAGAAGCCCAGGTACCGCACTTTGCCCTCTTGCCGCGCCTTCAGGAACAATTCGGCTCCGCCACCGGGCGACAGGATCTGCTCGACATCCTTCATGCCCGCCACGGCGTGGAATTGATACAGATCGAAGTGGTCGGTTCGCAACCGCTGCAGCGACAGTTCCAACTGCTGCCGCGCGCCTACCGCATCCCGCCGCTCGCACTTGCAAGCCAGAAAAACCTTCTGGCGGTGGGGAACCAGGGCGGCGCCGAGCTTCTGTTCCGCCTCGCCGTTGCCGTACGACGGCGCCACGTCGAAATAATTGATCCCGCGGTCCACCGCCTCGGCCACCGTACGGTCGGCCCCCGCCTGGGTCATTCCCATCACCACAATTCCGCCGAAGCCGATCACCGAAAGACTCACGTCGCGGTTGTACGGCCGCCGTGCGATTGAGGCGTCCGCCCGCAGCCGGGGCAGGACACCCGTGGAAAGAAGGCTGTTTCTCAAAAAACTCCGCCGGTCCATAAGAGATCTCTCTCCTATTATCCGCTCTCCGGAGCGGACGTACCTGTCGTCACGGACCCAACGGCGGCGCCGGGATGTCCGCGAAATCCCCGCGAATCCCACGAATCGTGTGCCAATCCCATGCCCCTAGCCACCCCCGTACCCGTCGCGCTATCATATCCACCGAGTGAGTGCGGTTCAACACATCCATTGTCCCAACTGCGGCGCCAGCGACGTCCGCGAATCGCACCGGCACAGTCTGGTTGACGCCATACTGGCTATGTTTGGCCTGGTCGCCTACCGTTGCCGCGCCTGCCGCAGCCGCTTCCATAAGCGCCCTCCCGACGATTCCGAAGGAGAGTTCGAGGAGGAGGACCAGGAATCCGCCGACGAAGAGTCCGGCAAAGACCCGCGGTAGCCGGTTTCCGCTCCGGTCAAGCGCACCTCCGGCCACCAGTACGGCCATAAGTACCGCAATTCGTGTCGCGATTTAATATAATGATCGTTCGCCGAACCTTGTGGGCAGCCAGGAACTTTTTGAGCAATATCTCGTGGCCTCGATCCCCGGCGACGACCCCGACAGCATCCTCGAAGCCCTCCTTACCGATTGCGCTCCGCCGATTCTGAACCGCGTGGTCCGGCGCCGCATGGGGTCGCTGTATACCCCCGGGGATGCCGCCGACCTTTCCAGCGAAGCCATGCTGGAATTGCTCAGCCGCCTGCGGGCCTTGCGCGACGGCAGCGGGGCGGCGTGGGATCTGCCGTTCGACGCACTGGCCGCCGGGGTGGCCGCCAACACGGTCTACCGGTTCCTGGCGCGCCGCTTCCCGGAGCGGAACCGCCTGCGCAAGCGGCTGCGCTACGTAATGGAAACCAGCGGCCGTTTCCGTTTGTGGGTAGGTCCCAATGGCACCGCCATTTGCGGGTTGGCGCGCACTTCGCTGTTTCGAAGGGCGATGTCCGGCACGGACAAGGAGACGCTGGCGGACGCTGCCGACATGCAGCGCTGCCTCGAACAGTTTCGCAAACGGCCGATGCCGGCCGATCCCCTGGAGCCGCTGCTGCTGGAAGTTCTGCGGGCGCTCGGGCGCCCCATCGACCTGTCGCGCCTGACGGGCCTGGTGGCCGAGATCACCGGTAGCCGCGAGCCGTCCTGGGTCACCCCGGCGCCTGGTAGCGAGGAAGAGATCCCGGGCCTGCCGCCGGACCCCGCGCCCTCCGCGGCCATGCGCCTAGAGCTGCGCCAGCGCGTGGAACGGCTGTGGACGGAGGTTCTGCTGCTCTCCGCCCGGCACCGCAGCGCGTTGTTGTTGAGCGCACGGGGCCCCAGCGGAGCGGCCATCTGGCTGGTGGTGGACCTGGGCGTGGCATCGTTTCGCGAGGTCGCCGGCGCGCTCGAAATCGCCCCGGAAGAACTCGCCGAAATCTGGAACCGGTTGCCCCTGGAAGACCGCGAGATTGCCGCGCGGCTGGCCGTAGACCGCCAGCAGGTGATCAATTTCCGTTCGACCGCCCGCGAACGGTTGGCGCGGCGCGAAAATTCTCCCAATAAACCTGGGGCCGGGCCAATAACTAAAGGAAATCGCTGATGAAGAGGATATAACAGCATGAAAGGGCACCTGAGCGGCGATCAGATCGACAGGTATCTTGCGCGCACCCTGGCGCCCGGGGAAGTCCTGGCGCTGCATGAGCATACCGAGGGCTGCCCGGATTGCCGGAAGGCGCTGGGAGAGGCTGCTCTGGCGCGTATGCCCTGCGCGATGGCACCGCTGCTATCGGAGGACGCCGAACCCCACCTGTCCGAAGAGGAGATGGTGGCGTTCGTCACGCGGCGGATGCTGGAACCGCGCCGGGCGCAAGCGTCGCGGCACGTGGCCGGGTGCGACCTCTGCCTGGATTCCGTGCAGGCCATGGAATCGGTGCAGAATCGGCCGGCGCCGAGCCGGATGGACCGGTCCGGCGTGGCTTGGTTTGCCGTGGCCGGAGCCGCGGCGGCCACCCTGCTGGTGGCAGCCATGGTTTTGCACAGCCCCAGGCATCCCGCCGGCACGCCGCAGCCCGCGCTGTTGGCTTCGGTGCGCGATGCGGGCGGCACCATCGAACTGGATTCGCAGGGAAGGTTGATGGGACTTAGCGCGGCTTCGCCCGAGGAACAAAACCTGGTCCGCGAGGCGTTGTTGCGCGGATCGCTTCCCACGGGACAGGCCCTGCCGGCGGAGGCACCGGGAGTGCTCTTAGGCCCGGGCAGCGCCGCGCCGCCCTTCGCGCCGCTGAGCCCGCTCAACACGCGCGTGCTTTCCGATCGCCCCGTGTTCACGTGGCAGGTATATCCGGGGGGCGCGCATTACCAGGTGCTGGTGACCAATGAAAATCTCGATCCGATGGCTCGCAGCGGCATGCTTACCGGCACCGAATGGCAGCCCGAAAAAGGGTTGCCGCGCGGGGTGATCCTGCTGTGGCAGGTGCGTGCCTGGCATGGCAGCGAGATGGTGAGTGCCCCCGCGCCCCCTGCCCCGCCTGCGCGCTTTGAGATTGCCGCGGAGCCGGTGGCTGAGAGAATCGAGCAGCTTCGCACGTCGCCGCGCCCTTCTCACCTGCTGGCCGCGGTGCTTTGCGCACGAGCGGGGCTGCGCGACGAAGCCGCGAAAGAGCTGCAGGCGCTGGCGCAGGAGAACCCGGATTCGAAGGTGGTGGGGAGCCTGGAGGGCACGGCGGCGGGACAGTAAGAACGCCTTCGGAACCCAGCGGGACATCTTGAGACGATTGGATCAGGAGTTGGCACGCTCTGGTGCGCCGCTCCGAACGATCGACTCAAGATCAGCGGATTTACCGGTTTCCATCGCGGCCTCCACTTGCAGGCTCAGGCGATCTTGTCCAATTGTGGCGACTGCCAGAATCTTATCGTTCCGGCGATAGACTGCGTAGGCGTTGTGTCTGTCCAAATCACCCTCTATCTCGCAGCTATCCCATTTGGATGCATGGCCCACGTACGAGATCTGGACGTCATAGTGCTGGCCCCAGAAGAATGGCGTCTGGCGGAAGGGGCGTCCGATTCCCAACATTGACTGAGCGACCGACTGTCCCTGCCGTTCCGCCACCACCCAATGCTCTATCCGGGTTTGCTCTGCGGAAATCGGCTCGGGATAGCGAGCAATGTCACCCGCCGCAAACACGTCTGGGGCGCTCGTGCGAAGCATCTCATCGACGACAACGCCATTGTCGATCTGGATGCCCGCTTCGTCGGCCAATGAGGTTCGTGGCAACACACCCAGTCCGAGGACGATTAGGTCGGCATCTACCGAGCGTCCATGGTCGATTTCCACCCTGCCGGCAAGAATTGCCTGCGGCCTGGCGCTCGTCAGGAATCGAACGCCGTGTTGCTCGTGCAGCTTTTGCACAAACTGGCCAAGTTCCCGCCCGAGAACCTTTTCGAGGGGAACCGAATCCTGACTGATGATGGTAACCTCACGTCCGCGGCTGCGAAGAGAAGCGGCGACCTCCAGTCCGATGAAACTCGACCCGATCACCACACAGCTTCGCGCCTGTTGTGCCTTGGCAATGATGGCTTTGCTATCCGTCAGGCTCCGTAGGCAATGAACGTGGGGAAGATTGCCGCCCTTGATCGAGAGCGAGCGGGGTTCCGCTCCGGTGGCGAGCAAGAGCGCGCCGTAGGTTAGTGTCCGGCCATCCTGTAAAGAAACTTTGTGCGCCTCAGGGTGAAGGCGAACAGCCGGATTTCCCATGACGAGGTCGACCCCGATTGACCGGTAATAGCCGGGAGTCCGTAGCGGAATCCACTCTTCCGGCGCCGAGCCAGCCAAATAATCCTTCGAGAGATTCGGACGGTCGACCGGACTCGGCTGTTCCTTTGCCACGAGCGTGACCGGACCACGATATCCCTTTGTGCGGAGCATATCTGCGCAAGCGGCTCCGGCCGCCCCGGCGCCAATAATCACGATCGAGGAGGGATTCTGTGGGCAGGCGACACGGAAATCCACTTCCTTCTTTCCGGTGATCGCGACCGTACTCCCCTGGCGGACCACCTGGAAACACGACACCGGATTGAGCGCCGGTGCGCCTTCCGCTTCGCCCGTGCGGACATTGAATCGTGCGTGATGCCAAGGGCACCGAATAGTGTTGTCTACCACAACCCCTTCGGCCAGCGGTCCCCCATAGTGTGTGCAGGTGGCTGCCAGGGCAGAAACGTGATCGCCTTGGCGCACGAGAATTACGGGCTCACCTTCAAAGTGGCCGGGAAATGGTTGGTTTTCCGTGAGCTGGCTCAATTCAACGCCCGCCTTTAGATCGGGTCCGGATAGTTTCTTGTCTTCGGCCATTTCTAGCTCCTTGGTTGTTCAACGATTTCGCTGGCTTGGGAACCGTCGCAGAGTTGCCGCAATTCATTGGAGTACGTGCAATGCGCCGGGGCGCGGTCCGCCTTCGAGGTGCCGGATCGCACTGATGAGCGCGACATGACTGAGAGCCTGAGGAAAGTTGCCCAGTTGTTCGCCGGTGAGCGGATTGATCTCCTCCGAAAACAGGCCAAGCTGACTCTGAAAAGACAACAAATGATCGAGAAGGTCTCGGGCGCGTTCCATGCGTCCGAGGAGGACGTAGTAGTTGATCAGCCACAAGGTGCACGACACAAAGGCGCCCTCGCCTGGGTCTCGCTGTGCATCCGAATAGCGATAGAGCAGGCCGTTTTTGAGAAGCCTCCGCTCAAGCTGCTCGACCGTAGACCGCATTCGCGGATCGGCCGCATCGATAACGCCTTGGAGTGGAAGCCGGAGGACGGCCGCGTCGAGCATCTCAGACCCATAAGACTGGACGAAAGCTTGGATGGTTGGATTGAAGCCGTGCGCGGCGATGCTTTCGAAGATCGCATTGCGCTCGTGCCGCCAACCCCCAAGTTCAGCAGTTACGCTCACAGAAGCGGCCAAACGGATCGCCCGGTCGAGAGCCGTCCAGCACATGGCTTTCGAGTGCAGGTAGGGTTGCGCGGCGTTCCTGGACTCCCAGATGCCCTGATCCGGTTCGCGCCAATGCCGGGCGACGTGGTCGGCTATGGATCGCGCCATCGGCCAGATGTCGTTGGCGCGTTCCTTCTTTTCGGCCTCGGAGTCCGCCATGTGGGAATAGACATACATGCAGTTCAGCAGTTCACCGAAAATGTCGGATTGCTTCTGGCGGCCGGCGGCATTTCCGATGCGTACGGGTTGCGAATGATGATAGCCATCCAGGTAATTCAGCTCAGTCTCGCCGCTGACCTGTTCGCCGCGAATGTCATATAAGATCCGGAGCTAACCGGCAAGCCCGGTTGCGGTGTTTCTGAGGAATCGAAAAAACCGGTGAGCTTCTTCGAAGTAGCCGCAGTGCATGAATGCTGTCAGGACGAACTGGGAGTCCCTGATCCATGACAAGCGATAATCCCAATTGTTTCTACCGCCGATAATCTCGGGAAGCGAGGTCGTGGGAGCAGCGACGATGGCTCCGGTCGGGGCGAAGGTGAGCAGCTTCAAGATAAGGACGCTGCGAAGGATTTCATCGCGGTAGGCGCCCTGATAGTTCAGGCGCCCTGACCAAGCCGTCCAGTAGCGTTGCGTTTCTTCCAGGATTGCAACCAGGTCTTGAACCTCACCGGCCTCCAGGGCCAGTCCAGAGGGTACGCAGGACACCGTCACACATTTGGTTTCGCCGGAGCCGAGCCGCAGGGCCGCGGCCGCGCGGCTTCCGTCGCGAATCTGAATGTCCGGCGCGTGCACCACCAGCGAATAATCGCCTCCTTTGAATATGACAATGTCTGACCCTCGTGTATCCGGCCGCGATTGCTCTGAGGCAAAGGCAAACGTTATCTTGATGTCTACCCACAAATCCACTGAGCCCGAAGTGCAGCGGAGGAGCCGGATAATTCGTCCGGCCTGTTGCCCAACCTCCGAGGTCCCCCGCAGGGGCATGAAATCGGTGACTGTGAGAGAACCCGAACTGGCCGTGTAAGTAGTCTCCAGAATATTCGTGCCGGTGAGATAGCGCCGGGATGTACTGATCCGGTCAGCAACCCGTATGGCGCAGTAGCCGCCCTTTTGCCGGTCCAGCAGCCGGAGAAAAACGGCGGGGCTATCGAAATACGGCAGGCAGGCCCAATCGATGGAACCATCGGCAGCGATCAGAGCTGCCGAGTGCATGTCGCCGATAACCCCATAATCAGCAATGGGCTTGTAGTCCGGGATCGCTCTCGGATGGGGCGAGACCGGATCGGGTTCGGATGGCGCGGCGTGAGACATGGCGAGCGAGATGCTGGTTTTAAACCACCTCGCGGATCTTATCCTTTGTAACCGTCTTTAGAATCTTCCAGCCGTCTTTCTGGCCTTTGAGTAAGGCTTGGCTGAATTTTATGAACTGGTCGGTACTGACGTTGCCCGGCAAGGGCGGCTCATTGGGATCGACCACTGCCTGGACCACCGCGGGGCCGTCGTGCAGGAGTGCCTGGCGTAGGGTTTCTTCGGCTTCTTCCGGCTTCTCAATCGTGAAGCCCGCGGCGCCACAGCTCATTGCGACTCCTGCAAAATCGATAGGTTGCAGGTCCACGCCGAATTCCGGATCGCCCTCGAGAACCATCTGCTCCCATTTGATCTGGCCGAGTGTATTGTTCTTGAAGACGATGACTTTGACGTTGAGGCCGTATTTAACCAGGGTGGCAATCTCGCCCATCAGCATCGTGAGCCCCCCGTCGCCGACAATAGCGACTACCTGGCGATTCGGATAGGCCACCGCAGCGCCGATGCTGTACGGCAAACCATTGGCCATGGTCGCCAACGTGCCGGAGAGCGAAAACTGGATACGATCGCGGATTTCGATGTAGCGCGCAGCCCAGGTTGCGATGGTGCCGCTGTCGGCCGAAACGATGGCCTCCGGTTGCAGGAGTTTATTGAGGTGATAGGTGACGGCTTGCGGCTTCATAGGCATGTCCGTCCGCCGTCCCCGCTCCTCGGTCAATTCGTTCCAGCTCTTCATGCGCTTCTGGCAGGTCTCGATGAAACTTTGGTCGGTCTTTTTCTTGAGGAGTGGCAGCAGAGCGCGAAGGACGGTCCTGCAATCGCCCACCAGCCCCACCTCAGCCGGGTAACGCAACCCGATCCTGGTTGGGTTCACGTCAATCTGCACGGCCTTAGCCTTTCCCGGTTTTGGATAGAACTCCAGATACGGAAAGCTCGATCCGGCGATGATCAGGGTGTCGCATTCCTGCATGGCGTCTTGAGAGGGCGCCGTTCCCAGCAAGCCGATACCGCCGGTTGTGTAGGGGTCGCGATCCGCTACTACTGCCTTGCCGAGCAGGGCCTTGATAATCGGAGCGCCAACCGCGTGCGCGACCTCCAGAATCTCGGAGCTGGCGTTGAGACACCCTCGACCCGCCAGGATGGCGACCTTCGATCCTGCATTGATCACCACGGCCGCCTGCGTGAGCAATTCCTGCGAGGGAACCGGAATCGCGGCGGCGAAAAGATCGGCGCTATGTGCGGGAACATTCGCCGGCGAGCGCTTGCTCTCGGAGCTCCAGTCCTGCACGTCCTTCGGAATCGTGATGTGCGCCACGGCACGGTAACTGAGGGCGGTCTTGATCGCCTCGTCAACCACATTGACTACGTGGTCGGGCCCTGTGACGCGCTGGTTGTAGGCCGCGACGTCCATATAGAGCTTGTCCAGATCCACATCCTGCTGATAATGCGTGCCGATCAGGTCGTGAAAAGTATGGCCGGTGATCGCCAGAACCGGCTGGCCGTCGCACTTGGCGTCATAAAGTCCGTTGAGGAGGTGAATGCCGCCTGGCCCGGAAGTGGCCAGGCACACGCCGAGACGGCCCGTGTATTTTGCGTATCCACAGGCGGCGAAGGCAGCGGCTTCTTCGTGCCGGACCTGGATAAAGCGGATCTTTTCCTGGTTCGTTCGCAAACTCCCGAATATTCCATTGATGCCGTCACCGGGGAAACCAAAGATCGTATCGACGCCCCATTCGATGAGGCGTTCCACCAATAAATCCGCAGTTGTTTTGGCCATTTTATGATTACCTGTGAGTTCCTTTCTTTACGACGCCCGCTTCTTAAGAGCGAAGGCGAGAATACCGAATGCGGCCGCGCCGGCCAGGGCCGTTGTGCCTTTGTGCTCCGAAAGCCACGTGGTGGCTGCCTGATGGTGGGCCTGCTGCCCGAATACGCCGTGCGCACCGAAATCCCCGGGGACGGATTCGAAAAGATTGTCCGGCCGATCTTTTGAGACTGCCTCGGATGTCTGCTGCGAATCAAAACCCGTCCTGCCCAGATAATAGTCGGCGAGCGCGGGAGCGATCTTATTGGCCTCGATAGCAATGACGGTGGGAGTGCCGACGAACACCTCGCGGCGATTGTGATGCGATGCCCAGACGATCCTTTCGGCCGCCACCTCCGGCTGGAAAATCGGCGGTACCGGCTGGGGATGGTTTGGCATCTTCGAGCGGCACCAGGTGAACTGCGGGGTGTTCATCGCTGGAAGCTGGACCATCGTCACGTGGATATTCTTGCGATCGTGGATCAGCTCTGTGCGGACCGAATCCGTGAAACCCGCTATGGCATGCTTTGCACCGCAATAGGCGGCCTGCAACGGAATCGACCGGTAAGCCAGCGCCGATCCTACCTGAATGATTCTCCCTGCATTCCGCGGCAGCATGCGACGCAGAGCCGCCATGGTTCCGTAGACAGTGCCGAGATAGGTGACCTCGGTGGCGCGCTTGAACTCGGATGGCGTGGTTTCTGCCACAGGACCGAAGACAGTGGTCATCGCGTTGTTCACCCACACCTCGATCGGGCCGAGCTCTTTCTCGATCCGCGCAGCGGCAGCCTCGACCTGGCCGGCATCGGCTACGTCCGCAGGCACAGCCAGGCCGTTTCCTCCCAGTTCTGCGGCCTCTCTGGCTGCGGCATGCAGGCCTTCCGTATCGCGTGCGATAAGGCCGACGGAAGATCCCTCCCTGGCAAATGCGCGGATGGTGGCACGGCCCACGCCGGCCGAAGCCCCCGTGACCACCACAACGCGGTGAGAATTATGTTTTCGCATTACTTTGCCGTTTCAGTTCCGCCCAAATCGATGAGGGCGAGTCCGCTCTCCGGATCGAACCTGCGCTTCAATTGTTGCCCTGAGTCGTGCAAAACCAATTCCAGGGTTGGCCGCACGTGGGCCTCGAGAAGGTGGCCCCCCATGGCCGCACCGTCTTTCTTTCCAACCACGACATGGGCATGCACTTTGGGTTCGCCTTTATCGAGCGCGATGTCGCCGGTGAGTGAGACGACCTCGACCTGTTCATCGACCCGGTTTTTCAGGTAGTCCTTCTTCTGCCAGTCGAAATAGCCAATGCCTGCATCGCTGAAGGCCCCGGTTGCCGTGAAGTGAGCGGCGGCAATCTGGTTGTCCTTCGCGAACCTGGTAAGCGTGGAAACCACCTCGTCGCCAGTGTCGAACACCAGCACCATTCCGCTATCCAATCTCTTACTCTTCATCGAAAGATCCTCCGTGCCAGGTACCAGGCGCCCAAGGCGACGCCCAGGCCGCCAAGGAGCAAGGCGCTATTTCGAATCAACGTAGAATTGTTGCCGGATAGCTCCTTGTCCAGCGGATCGCTTCGGGCGTCGACAGCCGAGTCGCCTCGCCGGGCCATGTGAAGGAGTTCGGCCAGGTGCAAAGGCCGTCGCGCCGTGGCCTGCTCGATCTGAGTCTTGCAGCTAAATCCATCCGCGACTACGAGGCGCTTAGTGGGAACTTCCCTCAGCCGGGGTCCGAGCTTGTGCTCGTAAATCTGCATGGAGAGATCGTACTTGTGATCCTCGAAGCCGAAGCTGCCCGCCATGCCGCAGCAGCCGTCGTCCAGAATCTCTGCTTCGGCTCGCATGGCCTCAAACAGCTTCTTTTCGGCTTTCAGGGTGATAATCGCCTTCTGATGGCAGTGTCCGTGAACCACGATTTCCCGATTCAGGACGGGCGGCTTGTAGTCCTGCCGCGTAAGGAATTCGGCCAGCGTGAAGACCTGTCCATGGAGGCGCTTGGCGTCCTGGTCGTGGGGGCGCAGATCGAGCATCTCGTCACGGAACACAGCCAGACAACTCGGCTCCAGACCCACCACCGGGGTGCCGGCCTCGATGGAGGGTTTCAGGTGGGTCAGGATCTTCTCAAGCAGTTGGTTGGCAGCGTCGAGGAAACCATAGTCGTAGAGCGGCCGGCCGCAACATAGCGCGGGCTGTGGCACGATGACGCGGAAGCCGGCATCCTCCAATACTTCCGTAGCAGCCGCCGCAACGCGGGGATGAAAATAGTTGTTGAACGTGTCGGCCCAGAGAATGACTGCGGGCTTGCCTTGGTTGCGCGTTCCGCGGTTTCGGAACCACTGCTTAAAGGTGACGGGGGCGAATTTCGGCAAATCGCGCTTTGGCGATATACCCCCGATCAGCTTCGCGCCCGGAAGTTGCGCCACGGCATTGACCAGACGAGGAGCAAGCGACGCCATGCGCGCCCAAAGGTGAATCCATCCCATCGCGTAGGCATGGCGCGGCCGCAGGCGGCCTTCGTAATAGTGCGACAGGAACTCGGCCTTGTAAGTCGCCATGTCCACATTCACGGGGCAGTCGCCCTTGCATCCCTTACAGGAGAGGCACAGGTCAAGCGCGTCAAAGACCTCCTGGCTCTTCCAGCCATCGCGGATCACTTCGCCGCGCATCATTTCGAAGAGGAGATGGGCACGTCCGCGTGTGGAATGTCGTTCCTCCATGGTCGCCCGGTAACTGGGGCACATCGTGCCCTTCTCCTGACGCCGGCATTCGCCAATGCCGACGCACCGCATTGCGGCATGCGTAAAACTGCCCTTGTCGTGAATGAAGTGAAAGTGAGTGGCGGGTTCCTCAGGCGCGAAGTCCGTACCGAGGCGCAGGTTTTCCGTGATGGGATACGGGTCGACGACCTTGCCCGGATTCATCTTTCCTTCCGGGTCCCATATCGTTTTGAATTCGCGAAAGGCTTCACAGATTTCTGCGCCGTACATCTTCGGCAGGAACTGCGCTTTCGATTGCCCATCCCCGTGCTCGCCGGAAAGCGATCCGCCGTACTTGACCACAAGCGACGTCGCGTCGTCCATGAAGGAGCGATAATTTGCAATCCCCTCCGCGGTCAGCAAATCGAAGGTGATCCGCGTGTGAATGCACCCTTGGCCGAAGTGGCCGTAAAGCGCCCCTTCGTAGCCATGCTTGTCATAAAGCTCGCACAATTCCCGCAAGTATGGTCCGACCTTGTCGGGTGGAACGGCTGAGTCTTCCCAGCCCTCCCAGGTCACAGGCTCGTCTGGCACCCAGGCGGTGGCGCCAAGTCCGGACTCGCGGACTTGCCAGACCAGATGTTCTTCGTAAGGGTCGTCGTAGAGTTTCATCGAGGGCGCATCGCTGTGTTTTTTGAGACTGTCCATCAGACGCCGCGCCTGGCTGTCGGAATCCTTTCTCTCCTCCCCGCCGAATTCCAAAACCAGCCATCCCCGCCCGTCGGGCAACAGTTTGAGATCGCGCGGATGAAGACCCTTGATCTTCATGTTCTCGACGAGCAAGGCATCGATCGCCTCGCAGGCGATCGGCTTGAATTCGAGGATTTCCGGAACGTGATCGCCGGCGCGATAAATGTCTGGATAGCCCATGACCAGGAGCGTCCGGCCGGGCGGGCTCCAAACCAGTTTCACGGTAGCCTCCAGCGTCACCGCGCAGGTGCACTCGGTGCCCACCAGCGAACGCGCCACGTTGAATCCATTTTCGGCCAGCAGGTCCGGGAGATTGTAGCCGGAAACGCGGCGGGGGATATTCGGGAAACGGCGACGGATCTCGGCGCCGTGGTTTTCCGCGAGTTTCTTCAACCGGGCATAGATATCGGCGCGGCGGCCGCCCTCACTGAGGATGCGTTGATACTCCTCATCGGTCGTCGGTCCGACGCGCATCCGCAGGCCGTCGTAGGTGAGGACATCGAGATCAATGACATTTTCTTCGGTCTTTCCCGCCATCAATGAATGGGCACCGCAGGAATTGTTGCCGATCATGCCTCCGAGGGTATTGTGATTGTGGGTGGCGGGATCGGGACCGAAGGTCAGGTGATGGTGTTCTGCTTCCTGCCGCAGCCAGTCCAGAACGATGCCGGGTTGAACGCGGGCTGTCTTGGCCCCCGGATTAAGATCGATTAGTTTGTTGAGGTACTTGGTGAAGTCGAGGACGATGGCGACATTGCAGCACTGACCGGCAAGGCTGGTCCCGCCACCCCTCGCAAGCAGCGGCGCACCGAAGCGCCGGCATTGTTCAACCGTGAGCAGCACATCCTCGACGGTCTTCGGCACCACGACGCCGATTGGCACTTGGCGGTAGTTGGAGCCGTCTGTGGCATAAAGCGCGCGGCTGCCGGTATCGAAACGAACCTCTCCTTCGATACGGCTCTTGAGTTCGCTTTCGAGCGCGCGCGCCTCGCTGGATGGAAAATCGGCGACTCGCGGCCGCGCCCAAGCAATCTGCGATTCATGCAGCAATTGCGATTCGTGCAGTAATGTTGCCATAAAGCCTATGCTTTCCCCTTGGGTGCAATTTGCATTCCAGACCGAAACCGGCACGGGTCGAATCCGGACACAGCGTGCCGCCTTGACGGGACAAGTGGGCCCCTCGAAGGACATCTGATCGATCGTGCCAATAGTCGAAAAAGGATTCGAACTTATTCGCACATGGCGTGGCGCAAGCTGCAGGCGCGGGTTACGAAGGTGGAGTGTGCGCGGAGGAAGGTATTGAAAGACATGCGCACAAATTGCCTGTGGCGAGGAAGCCGGTTATACCCGCAGCGGATCGCATCGGCTGGGAGCGCGTGGACGCGATTCTCATGGGGATTCCGGAGTGTTTTGGCGGCGGCGGGCCGCCGGACTAAACGTGGCCTACTCGTTGCGCAGAGCCTCGACGGGGGCGGTGCCGCTGGCCCGCAGGGCGGGCACGAAAGCCGCCGCAATGGAAGTGCCCGCCAGCATCGCCGCCGCCAGCAAGATCGCGCCGGGATCCTGCGGCCGGATGCCAAAGAGCAGGCCTGCTACCAGGCGGCCGGCCCAGATGGCGGCGCCCGCACCTGCCAACCCGCCCAGGGCCACCGGAGCCAGCGCCTCGCGCAGGATCATGCTTACCACCTGCCCTTGGCGCGCGCCCAGCGCCATGCGAATGCCGATCTCCTGCGTGCGCCGCGAAACCGCGTAGCCCACCGTTCCATACAACCCCAAGGCCGCCAGCAGCAGGGCCACAAATCCGAAGAAACTGCCCACGGTGGCCAACAGGCGCTCGCGGATCAGCGTATCGTCGATCATCCTGGTTTGGGTGAGAATGTCGTTAAGCATGAGGCCACCGCCGGAGGCCGCGACTTCCCGCCGCAGCGCCGGCGCCAGCGAGAGCGTGTCGCGGCGGGCGCGCAGTACGAGGGTCATGATACGCTGCGGGGCGCCGCCGCCGAATTGGGTGAACGGCTGGTAAACCATGGCCGGCGCGGCGGTGCGCAGGCTATCGAATTTCATGTCGGCGGCCACCCCGACGATCTCGATCCAATGCGGAGGATCCGCTTCGAAGTTCTCGATTCTGCGGCCCAGCGGGTTCTCACTGCCGAAGTAGCGGCGCGCCATGGTCTCGCTGACGATGGTGACGCGCGGCGCCGCCGGCTCAAAATCGCGCGGCTCAAAATCGCGCCCTGCCACCAGGCGCCCGCCGAGCGTGCGGAAAAAGTTCGGGGAGATCGGAATGAACCAGTTGACTTCCAGGTTGGCCGGACTGGTTGCGCCCTGGACGCGCACCGGCCCGTTCATGCTGGCTCCGACGAACGGTCCGCCGATTGCCACGCTCGCCGATTCCACGCCCGGAATCGTCACCGCGCGCCGCAGTAATTCGAACCAGGCACGGGCGAGGTCGTCGGCCGGAACGGGGCTATCGGTATGGACGCCCGCCAGCATAACGTTGTGCTGGTCGAAGCCGGGGTCGAGAGTCTTCAGGTTGATCAGGGTGCGCACGAACAGGCCGGACCCCACCAGGAGCACCAGCGACAGGGCCATTTGCATTCCCACCAGCCAGCGCGCCTGCCAGGCCGGTCCCCTGCCGGCGAGGCGCACGCCGCTCTTAAGAGCCGAATGAATATCCACCTTCGATGCGCGCAGCGACGGCAAGATTCCGAAAGCGACGGCCGTGGCGATGGACACCAACAACGTGAAGGCAAGCACGCGCGCGTCGAGGCCGACGTCCAGGCGTACCGGCGCATCCGAGGGCGCCAGCATGGCCACCAGCGCGGGCGCCGTCCAGCGCGCCGCGAGCATGCCCAGCGCCGCCGCGGCGACGCCCAGCAGGAGGCTTTCGGTGAGCAGTTGCCGGATGAGCCGCCCGCGCCCGGCGCCGACCGAAATCCGCACGGCCATTTCGCGCTGCCGCGCGCCGGCCCGCGCGAGCAGCAGGTGGGCCACGTTGCCGCAAGCCAGCAGCAGCACCAGCGCCACCACCGCGAAGACGATTTCGATGGGCTGGCCGTATTGCTCGCGCAGCCGGGAGATACCTCTGGCCGCCGGTTCGATTTTCAGTTGGAGCTTGGCCGCCCGCTCTAACAGCGAGGTCCGCGTTCCCGCGGGCGCCGCGCGCATCCACTCGATTTCCATGCGGTGATACCAGACCTGCAGGGGCGCCAGCGCCTGCGCCGCCGTGGCGCCCGGTTTCAGCCGCCCGACCACCCGCAGAACCGTCATGCCGCGAAACTGCAATTGCCGCGCGGGACCCATGACGATGGGCGTCCAGACGTCCGTCATCGCTCCCACCACCAGCCCGGAAAAGCCCGGCTGGGCCACGCCGATGATCTGGAACGGCGTGTCGCCGAAACGGATCCAGCGGCCGATGGCGGCCGGGTCGCGATTGAAGCGGCGCTGCCAGTATCCATAGCTGATGACGGCTTCGGGATGGCGGCCGATTTCGTTATCGATGGAGGGCTGGAAGGTGCGCCCGATGGCCGGCTCCACGCCCAACACCGCGAAGTAATTGCCCGAGACTGCGGCGCGGCCGACCCGCTCGCGCGCGCCATCCATCACGGCCTGTACGGTGTTGGGGAAGCCCTCGGCGGCCAAGTCCAGGAACGGCGCGGCGGCAGTTTGCATCTCGCGGTAATTCACGAACGAGAAATCGTAATAGTCGTTGCCGAGCACGGAGGGCTGCTGGATCCGCACCAGGCGCTGCGGGTCGCGTACGGGCAGCATTTTCAGCAGCACCGCATCGGCGATGCTGAACACGGCGGTGTTGGCGCCGATGCCGAGGGCCAGCGTGAGGATGGCGGCGAGCGCGAATCCGGGTGAGCGGCCGAGCGTGCGGAGGGCGTAGCGCACGTCGCGCGCCAGATCCATCAGCCAGTTGACGCCGCGCGCATCGCGGCACTCCTCCTTGAGCTGCGCGATGCCTCCCAGCGCCCGCCGCGCGGCCCGCTCGGCCTCCGCGCGCGGCATTCCCGCCGCCAGGTATTCGTCCACCTGTTGCGCCAGGTGGAATTGCAACTCGTCGTCCAATTCCGCCTCAGTGCGACGCCCCACCAGGGCGCGGATTCGCGAAGCCAGACTCATTGCGATCCCCCTCGCTACACGGTCTGAATGACCGTATTGATGGCGCCCGAGAGCCGGTTCCACTGCTCCACCTGCTCCTTCAACTGCGCGCTGCCTGCGCGGGTCAGCGAATAGAACTTCGCCTTGCGCCCGGTTTCAGTTTCGGCCCAGCGGGCCTTGATCCAGCCGCGATGCTCCAGCCGGTGCAGCGCCGGGTAGAGCGACCCCTGCTGTACCTGCAGCACCTCGCTCGAAATCTGCTGGATGCGTTTGGCGATGGCCCAGCCGTGCTTCGGTTCGAGCGCCAGCGTTTTGAGGATCAGCAGGTCCAGGGTGCCCTGCACCAGGTCGTTCGGTTTGCCCATAGTATGACGATCTACAATACTACGGAGAATTGTAGACCGTCAAGGGGTGGTGGGGGGGCTTGCGGGCAGAGCCCAGAGTCGCGCCAATCGGCAAATGCACTCTTGAGCACCATTGCATCCGCGGGCGATGGTTGAAGCGAAACAAGTAGCGGCGGTCTTTCATCTACCTAGTCGTGCAACTCGGATCTATCCCGAAAGTGGATCGGCTGGAGGTATCAGCGTACACAGTTCCCACCAAAACTCCGGAATCGGACGGCACATTTGAGTGGAGTCACACCACGCTCGTGCTGGTGCAAGTCACAGCTTGCGGCGCTACAGGCGTGGGATACTCTTTCGCTGACATCCCGACCGCGAATCTCATCGACGAGCATCTTAAGCCGAGCGTCATCGGACAGAATCCTCTGAACATTCCCGAACTGTGGACCGCGATGGCCCGGAAAATCCGCAACCTTGGGCGGCCCGGGATCTGCTCGATGGCAATTTCTGCCGTCGATAACGCCCTGTGGGATCTGAAAGCGCGTCTCCTCCATCTCTGTGTGGCCGATCTTTTAGGGCGGGCGCACCACACTATCGCAGCTTATGGCAGCGGCGGTTTTACGTCCTACTCCGATTCGGAGCTGAAACGGCAACTGACGGGCTGGATCGCGGAGGGCCTGACTAAGGTGAAAATGAAAATCGGCAGCGATCCGGCATCGGATGTTGCGCGCGTGCACTCGGCTCGTGGCGCCATTGGCCCGGATGCCGAATTGTTCGTTGACGCCAACGGAGCTTATGATCGCAAGCAGGCCCTTGCCAAAGCCGCTGCATTCGCCGACCTCGGCGTGAGCTGGTTTGAGGAACCCGTCTCCTCCGACGATCTCGAAGGCTTGCGGCTGATTCGTGAGCGGGCGCCAGCGGGTATGCGGATTGCGGCCGGGGAATACGGTTACGATTCGTACTATTTTCGGCGCATGCTGGCAGCCAATGCTGTGGATGTGCTCCAGGCAGACGCCACACGCTGTGCGGGCATTACCGGTTTCCTCGCCGCGGGCAACTTGTGCACATCCTTTTCAACGCCATTTTCCGCTCACACTGCGCCTTCCCTGCATGCGCACGCAGCCTGCGCCCTTGCTTCCGCAATCAATGTTGAATATTTTTTCGACCATTACAGGATCGAGCAGATGTTTTTCGATGGCGCTCTCGTTCCGTCGGGCGGAATGCTCCGTCCGGATTCAACGCGTCTCGGCTTCGGTCTGGAATGCAAAGTGCCAGACATGGAAAAGTACAAGGTTTATGGCCACGCTTCTGCGTGAGTCGGAGACTGCTTGGGCGCGGCCGCGAGGTTCCGATATTCCATCCGCGAGGTGCGTGCGATTCAAAAGCCATCTCGTGAAACACGGAGGAGAAGTCCGTTTCGACACGGCTATCGGGAGGTGCCGATCGTCACCGTCGTACCCGAAACTATTGAGGATGTGCTCCTCGCAGTCGAGCAGTCGCCGATCGCTTGGGTGCACCCTGTTTAGCTTTAGCGCGTATGCGTCATATAGCAACGGTGGGCCGCTCTAAGACTCTCACGTTCCGAGCCAAATGTTGATATTAGAAACCGGCTATCCCGCGGTATACTCCACGTCCAACCGGATCCGTTCTCCACCATTGAGGACGCGCTTCTGCGACCAAACCGTCAAACTGACTACTGGCGTGCCTTTCCCGCTCCAGCTATACGAGGCGCGGCCAGCCTGTTGAGAGTCAAAGCGGCTGGTGAGTTTGGTTCCGGTTGCATCCACAATTCTCCACTCGCCGGCAGGTCCGTCGGGCGAATCGTAGGTGCCGTTGCTGGCCGGCCGTTGTTCAGGCGCCAAAAGCTTCCGGTGCACGATTGAACCATCCCGTTTCGAGAACGCCAGCGCCAATGTCTCAATATCCTGGGGCGCCACCTGTATGTTAGCCATCAGCGCCGCTTCAATCGCTCGGGTGCCTTGGTTGATCAGTGTGGTTTCGGTTCGCAGCGTGGCTGTTTCGCCGATCAAGCGAAGCGTGCGCTGAATCTGACAGCCATTCGCGCTCGTGCCAGTCAGCACAACCTCGTTCTCGCCGGCCCCTGGCTGGACGTCCCATTTCGTGTCCCAGGCATCGGTCGCCACGTAATCCGCCCGCGGAGCAGCCACAAGGCCAGCCATATTCGGATATTGACGGTCGCCCACATCGGGATGAAACAGGATTTCCCGCCCGGTCGCTTTATCCATGAAGCTGACAACGCGGCCCTCCAGTTCCGGCACCACGTGCACCGCGATACGTTTGTTTTCGAGCGTGACGACACGATAGGGCCGAATCCGCAGATCGAAAAGCGCGACGTCGTCATCCAGCAGAAAATGCTCATGAATCGCATCCATCCCAAACGACCGCACATCCGAGATCAAGGCATTCCAGCGGCTCCTCAATCCGCTGAGATCCGCCGGCGCATACCAGCCATTCTTGACCAGGAACCGCTTCGACTGGGTCACCTCGACGTAGTCGATCGACAGGCGGGCCTTGTGAACGCGCCTGCGAAAGTCCTCGTTGCCGGCCAGAGCGGCTGCCTGCTGGAGCAAGGCCTGGGCTTTATTGAGAAACTCCGGATCAAGATACTCCGCGGTCACCGGATCGAAGATCCACACATGCGCGCCCTTGCCTGCGGGTGCCGGTCTCACCTGTTGGTGCAGCAGGTCGAAATACGCGAGCATCGGCGGCGCCGCCGCGCCATAGCAGGCGTGATGAAAATCTTCGATATCCCGGCGAACATCGGTGTTCACGTCCCAGAGCAAACGCGCCATCACATACGAGCGCAGTTCAGCGTTTTCCGCACCGCCGGCGGCCGTTGGGGCGCCTTCAAGAAAAATGCCGACTACTCCATGGCGGCGGTACATCGGAATGTCGGCGGCCAACTCGTCGAAATCCGGACAGGGCGCCAGGTAATGGTGAAAGTTGGTGTTGTAATGCCAGATGTAGAGCTGGCTGGTGATCTCTGACCACGCCCGCAGATTGTTCATGAAATACGCGTCGTGGCGGCATTGCTCAAAGGGATGCGCAATGCAGGCGTCAATGGGACAAAGCCGGATACGAACATTCGGCCGGGGACGGACGTGCGCCGGCGGCGTCTCCGTGTACCAGTATGCCAGCGTGTCGATCAGCTTGTCCGGGTGCGTCTTCTCTATCTCGGCCGCCAGCGCGTTTACGAAACGCAACAGCGGGCCGGAATGGGCGCCGCCCTCTTCTTCCTCAACCTTGCGGCAGTGGTCACACTCGCACCACCCGGTCCAGTCATTCTGCGAGACCGAATAAATGGTGGCTTCGGGATGCGTGGCGATCCACTCGCGCACGGTTTCCACTGCCACCCGGAGAGTGCCTTGATTGGTCAGGCACAACTGCGAATGAATGCCGGGCCGCCTCTTTCCATCAGTCAGCGAATAATATTCCGGGTGGTGCTCGAAATACTTCTCTGGAGGAACTAACTGCAAAAAGGAGTGAACAAACGGAAAGTATTGCACCTTGCCGCCCGTCGAGTCATCCAGGTTCATCCGGTTTCCGTTCTGCCGGTTTCGTGCAGCCCAGTCTTTCGCCAATGCCTCGGCGAAGAAGGGCTCACGATATTCAAATGACGGGCGGCGGGTCTCGTTGAGCGCCGGAAGCCGAATCGTTGGGGTCTTCGGGATTCGGCTGATATGCTCGGTGAACCAGCGGCAGCCGAGTTTGTCCAGATACCCATACACTCCATACATCGTGCCGCGTTGGCGCCCGCCGGCAATTACCAGGTCGGAGCCGATCATTTTCAGGACGTACTCTTCCGCTTCCAGGGATTCGAAGGCAAACCCCGGCTTCCGCGCGCGGAGCGCAGTGCTGTCGCCAACAAAAATCGACCTGCCCCGAAATGGGCCGTTAGCCGTCACTATCGGCAACCTGGCGCCGGACATCTCTTGCAGGAATCTTTGAAGCTCGCCGGCCGCGCGCTTCTCGGAAAGGGATGCCTGCTGCCCGATGACGATGGAGTATCCCGATCTGCCGTTGTCGACCAGTAACGGCGTCTTGGCCGAAGCGCCTGCCGCCGCAGCCAAAGCGCCTGCAGAGGCGAGAAAACCACGTCTGTTGATCAGAGACGACGTTGCTTCTTCGGTTGCTTTCATGATCTCCTGGAGACTGCTACACGCCGATTCCCGCTTTGCCGCGCCGCGTCGTACTCCAGCCAGTGAGCCAGAGAAACAGCGCCTCAGTTACCCCGATTTGCGATATGACGCCTCCGTAATCCCATGATCCACAGTTTACTCCCCCTGCACCACTGAGGCCTTCTGGACCCAGCGATTTCGCAACGTGGGGTGTCGATGCTGGCGAAGCCGCTGTGAGATCGGGACTTTTGCGTGAAACGCGATGGAACACAGTTAGGCCATCGTCAAGGTGTAGGCCACTACACGGATCATGGTCAACACGACGAGAGCGCAGTTCGGATGGGCGGAAGGTCGCTTCGGGTGACAATCCGTGGTGATGGGCTGAAAGACCTAACGCGTCGATCGTCCAGCGACTGCGTCCGAGTTGGTGGATGAGGCCGTTCAGGAACTGCTGGCAGGCCTCAACCAACGGCCCTTCCGCAAGTTGCCAGGGTCCCGCCGCAGTCTCTTCGAGTCGCTCCTGCCTCGGCATTTCTACGGCTTTTCAAGCAGTATTCCAGCCGGCGTCGGAGGCGTCGGCGCATCGTGCCATTGCCTTCCGGGCTTCTTCCTGCCAGAGCATTCAATCGATTCTGAAGCGCAACCTTGACAGCCGAGCCGGTGGCCGAACCGAAGCCGCCGCTCCACCACCCAACATTCGCGGCTCGGAATACTTCGACGCCGAGGAAGACCCCACCGATTAGTGAAAGTGAGGAAGATATCCGACGTGGCGATCGGCCCCCGGAGGGTGATCGCCTCCTGCCGCTTGATCACCGCCTGGCGCCCCACGGAATGCACGCCAGATCGGCGACCCACGGCGTCCGGCTCTTGCCGCCCGGATGTCGCCGCCGGCGCCCGCGCCGCGCCCGCGCGCTTTGCCGGGTACGCAGCGATCTCTTCCGAGAAGTTCGCCGCGGGCTGCGCCACGCTTTCTTCTAGTGCTGCGTGATCCGACCGGAGCCGTCGGCCCGAATGCCCCGGAACTGATACTACGCCAACCTCAGTAAAGTCGACATGCATGCCGTGGATATCGAGCGCCCGCTCAGAAACGACTACAGCCAGGACCGTCGCAAGCACGACCTGCAGCTCGAAGCCAGGGCGCACGCCGCCGTTCAGCAAAGGATTGACACGGGCGGCATCAATGACGCCGTCAGGACTGGAGGAATCCGGGAAGATGGGGGAGCCTATAAGGCTTCGGCCTTCTGACGGCCGCCCTCGAAATATTCTTCGATCTCTTCGAGCGTTCTGCCTTTGGTTTCCGGCAGGAAGAAAGCGGTGGTGACGAAGTAGATCACGGTGAAGAGGGCGAAGGCGAAGAAAATCGTCGAGTATCCGTGTTTGCTGACCACCGGCAGGAAAACGGCTGCCAGGATAGTGGAAACCATCTGATTAAGGACCAGCGCGATGCTCATGCCATTGGAGCGGATGCGTGTGGGCATCAACTCCGAAAGCGCCAGCCACACGCACACGCCGGGGCCCACGGAATAAAACGCCATAAAAACGAACAGGGCCAGCGCGACCAGATACCCGTGCCTGGGTTCCGGGACACTACCCACCACGGCCCTTTCGATCTTTAGAGGGGCGGTGCGGGCGGCATCGAGGTCGGCAAACGGATTTTGGAAGAAGGCCTCGATCCGGTTGTTCGGCACGCAGCTTTCCCGTGTGATGGCAACCGGCGCGGGCGCTGGGTCGTTGGAGCGTAGGACGGTGGTGGCCGCACTGAAATCCGCATAGGAATAGATGATGGTGAGCGAAGCGTGGCCGGCGTCAATACCACGTCCGGCGTCGCTATGAACAGCCAGGAGGCTCCTGGCTTCCGGCTGATCGAAGCGGAGTGCAAGGGTTTGATCCGGCTTGACCAAGGCCTGGATCGCATCCCGGCAGTCCACGCTCAACTTCTCAGTTCCCAGGAAAAGCGCGCCAACGGCGAGCAGCGACAAACAAATTCCAGCAGTGCCGATTTTGAATAGGAACTTGCGGCCCTTGCGGTCCACGAGCATGACGCCGCCGATGGTAAACAGGAAGTTGATGCTGGTGAAAATCACATATCCCCAGTGCGCCTGCAGGTCGGAAAGGCCGCTTTGGAGAAGGACGTTGGTATTGTACCCGATGATGGAATTGATGCCGGTGGCCTGATTGCACGCCAGGATGACGCAGGCGAGCACAAACGGAATCACGTATTTCCGCCGGAGCAGCGAATCTGCGACCTTCTTGCCAACTGGGGCTCGGGAAGTGGTGGCAGCGGCTGCCGCTTCCATCTCCTGCATCTCGATGTCGGCCTGTTCGCGGCTGCGGGATCGCAGCAAGGCGGCGCGGGCGGCCTCGCGGCGGCCGCGGCGGAACAACCAGCGGGGCGATTCGGCGACGAAGAAACTGCCCAGGACGAACAGGATCCCCGGGGGGAGCGAAACCCAGAAGATGCGGCGCCACGCCTGGTCCTTGAAGGCGAAGATGGCAGCGGGACTGCCTGTCCGGACCACGGCTACGACGCGATAGCTGTAATAGATTCCGATGACCGCGGCGCTGACGATGCCCAGCGTCAGCAGCCACTGGAAAACGCCGGTTCCCTTGCCGCGGTTCGACGCCACCAGACACTCGGCGAGATAGAGTGGGACCACCAGACCTATCAGGCCCCCGCTAATGCCCTGCAGGAGGCGGCCAAAGAACAGGGGTTCATAACCATGAGAGAGGGCGATGATCGGAATGCTCAACACGAAGGCGGAGCCACTGAGAATCATCAGCGGCTTGCGCCCTATCCAATCCGCCAGCAGCCCGGCAAACAAGGTAGAGATGACGCTGCCGAGCAGCACCGCGGCCACAATAATGGAAAGCTCGCCGACATTCAGTCCGGACGTAGCTTCCAAATAAGGCAGGGCGCCGCCGATGATGCCGACATCGACCCCGTAGAGGAGACCCCCGAGTCCAGCGACGAGCACGAGAAAGCGGCTGTAGCCCTTCTTAGAGTCGACAACGGCCATGGTGGAGCCTTCGTCGGGAATGCCGGTGGACATAAGATATCAGTCTTCGGAAGCCAGGGAAAGCGGATCGGTGGCCTCCAGGGCGTCATAGTTTGGGCAATGGGGTTTCACGAAAAACGGGCAAAGGGGGTCCGCTGGAAACCGGAATGATCAGAATCTTCCTAAGGACGCTAAGCACCGCCGCCCGCGTCAGAGGGTCGAAATGCAAGTCTGCACGCTTTCCGGGACCTCCCATTACCGAGTCCCTATTCTAGGTGTATCATACTGCGTTTGCGCCACCACGGCACCGGAAAGGACCTTTTGAGCCCGCCGCCCTGAGATAGATCGGCACGCCAGTTCCCCGCGACGTGGTCGATTTGATCGGGAAGGGCGACACATCCGGCACCGTCCCCGTGCCCGACTGGGTCAAATCGGCGCTAGACGAATGGACGAGCGCGGCTTTTCACTAAAGGAATCGGGTGATTCTGCCGAATTGTTCATTATGGACACGCGTCGCGGCATGAAGCCGCGTGGACACATCCTGCTTGCGGCGTGCCTGCTTACTCTGGTTGGGGCGGCCAGCATGCGGTGGTACGTGCAATGGCGCCTTCGGCGGCATCTGTTCCGCATCGGGTTCGAAAACTCGATGGTGAGTCAGTTTGTGGATCGGGAGGGGAAACCTCGCGGCCCAGCCATCGAGATCGTAAGCGAGGCGGCGCGGAGAGCTGGGATACATCTGGAATGGGTGCGGGTGACGACGGGTGTCGACCGGGCTTTGACCGAAGGGCAGGTGGAATTGTGGCCGCTCGTCGGCCGGTTCCCGGATCGGACGGGAATGTACGTCAGCCTTCCATGGCGGACGCAGCAATACTGGGCGGTAAGCCGGGGAAAGCCAGCCCAACCAGGAGAGACGATCGCGATACTGAGCAGCAACGGAAGTCGCGTAGCCAGGCAGTTTATGCCCGGCCGGCGAGTTCTGTCCTACAAGGAAGTTGCGGATGCGGTGGCGTCGGTTTGCCGGGGCGAGGCAAAGAGCGCACTACTTCCGGAAGGGCCTACGCTACCAGCGTTCAACGTGCGGCCTCCACCGTGTGCCGGCGTGGAGTTGAGCTCCGAAGCGGTATTGGGCGCGATCATCTACTCTGGTACCGGCGCAACCCTCAAAAGTGCAATGGCGTGCCGGGCCGCGGATCAGATTCGCGCCCAAATGCTTAGCCTGGTGATGGATGGAACGGTAGCGGAGATCGATCGGCGATGGTCGGTAGTATCCGCCAACGAGGTGGTCATCCTGCAGGAATTCGAAAGGAGCCGGCGCCAGAACTATCTGCTCATGGGCGGAGTTCTGGCGCTGGGATTGGTGGTGTTCGGGTTTGTCTGGCAAAACCGGCGTATACGGCAAGCGCGGCGTGTGGCGGAGGAAGCCCGCAAAGAGGCCGAAGGAGCCACCGCCGCCAAGTCGGATTTCCTGGCAAACATGAGCCACGAGATCCGGACGCCGATGACGGGGATACTGGGCACCAGCGAACTGCTGCTGGGCACCCGCTTGGACGACGAACAACGGGACTACGTGGCCACCATTAATCAGTCCGCACAATCCCTGTTGACCGTCCTCAATGACGTCCTGGATCTGAGCAAGTTGGAGGCGGGGAAACTCCGGCTCGACCGCTCGGAATTCAGATTGATCGACGTTGCGGAGGATGTCATCGACTTGTTGGGTGCGCGAGCGCGGCAGCGTGGTGTGGAGGTTCTGTTGCGAATCGAGCGCTCTCTGTGGGGGACGTTCGCCGGCTCGGCTGCGCGGATCCGGCAGATTCTCTTGAACCTGGTGGGAAATGCGGTCAAATTCACCGAGCACGGACATGTCCTGGTGAGGTTGAAGACCACCGCACAGGACGCCTCACGCCCCCCCCGGCGCGCCCGCCGGAGCGTGTGTAGTCCGGTTTGAAGTAGAGGATACCGGAATTGGGGTCGCGCGCGAGGTATTGCCGAAGCTATTTCAGAAATTCACCCAGGCGGACTCGTCGGATGCGCGGAAATACGGGGGAACAGGGTTGGGACTGTCCATCTGCAAGCAACTGGTGGAATTGATGGGCGGTTGTATTGGCGCCGAGAGTGAAGCAGGCCGGGGATCCTGTTTTTGGTTCGCGGTGCCGCTCGAGACGCTGGACCGCCGCGAAG
Source organism: Bryobacteraceae bacterium (assembly GCA_035505095.1). GTDB lineage: Bacteria > Acidobacteriota > Terriglobia > Bryobacterales > Bryobacteraceae > JOPF133. The sequence continues at coordinate 31,194 of DATJRE010000442.1, forward strand.
AATTCCCCAACGGAGACGCTAGTCCGCTCTTGGTGATCAGTTCCAGCGAGTTTGTACGAACCGAGCTTTGCGGCCAACTCCGTGAGTTTGTGCCCTCGGTGATTGCGGAAGGCTCGGTTGAGGGTGCGTGCGCGAGGCTTTCGAAGGATCTCGCCTTTTGTAAGGTGATTGCCGACGATCAGTCGATCCAGGACCTACAGAGATTGGGCCCGGAGCGGACGGTAGTGATGCTGGGGCAGGACAGCGCGCCCAAAGAACTGCCGGAGCACTGGACATGGGTGCGGAAACCGGCCGCGGTGTCGAGGGTTTTGGCGGCAATCCGCGGATCGCCGGTTGAACCGCGAGTGGGACCGTTCGCAAGCGCGGAGTTGGGTCACTTTCGGGGCTACCGAATCCTGGTTGCCGAAGACCATCTCGTGAACCAGAAACTGATCGTCCGCATGCTCCGGCAACTCGGCTGCTCCGTGGAAGTAGCCTCCAACGGCAAGGAAGTACTGGAGCGCGCAATGCCAGGCCGTTTCGACCTGATTTTGATGGATTGCCAAATGCCGGAGATGGATGGCTTTGAGGCGACTGTCCTGCTGCGGCAACGCTACGGCAACCGGTGTTCGCATATCGTGGCCCTGACTGCCGCGGCTATGGACGAAAACCGCCGGGATTGCGCGGCCGCTGGAATGGATGACTACGTCACCAAACCGGTCAGCCTGAGAACCCTTTCGGACGTGCTGAGCAAGTGGCTACCAGGATTGAAGCACGATCCCGATTCGGCGTTCCGAACCTAAGTCTTGGGATACTCGAAAGAAATCCCATCGGGATCGACGGATGTGTCAGCGTCACCAAGCCGTACCTAAAGGAGCCAGTCTAGGCCAATCCGCCACCCGACCCGGTAGCTGCCGAAAGCCCCACCATCTGGTTTATCGCCTCTTGGGCGGTCACATGGCCGCGCTGAAATGTGGCGCCTTTGCCTTCATACGTCACATGCCCCGAATTGACGCCTTCAATCATCTCGCGAAACAGTCCGGCGAGATCTTGCGAGAAGCCGGTTGCTGTGAAAGTGGGTATCACCGCGTCCAGAGGATGCGTTTCCATCTCCACCGGCTTTCCCAAGGCGGCAGCGAAGACGTGAGCGATATCCTGCGGGCTGTAATCTTCGGGACCGGCCAGTTCCACTACGCGGCGGCCGCGTGCGGGGTCAGTCAGATATCCCGCGGCGACCTCGCCAATGTCGGCGGTCGAGACCATGGGGATCTTTCGCTCCGGCGTCAGAAAGTTGTGCAGCACGCCCTGATTGCGGACTCCGGCCACCGCGCTGCCCCAGTTCTGCAAGAAGTAGGCCGCCCGGAGTATCGTCAGGTTCTTGGCGGCCGCCCCAATCACCGACTCGGCATGGTGCAGCTCCGGATCGGCCCGGTGCCCTGGGGCTGCTGGGCGCCGACTGAAGATAGCAGAACCACATGCGGTATGCCGCTGGTTTTCACCGCCCCTGCCAGCGCGTCGGCCACCCGGAACCCATATTCCAGGGCATTCGCCGCCTTGTAGTTCGGCGGAATCAGAAGGTACGCGCCTTCCGCGTGGGCGAGCGCCGCCGCCAACGCTTGAGGGTCCTCCAGCGAGGCGACAGCTACCTGAGCGCCCTTCTCCCGCCAGCTCTGCCCCTTCCGGGCATCGCGAACCAGAACGGTTATGGATTTACCCTGCGCGAGCAGAGTGCCGGCCACTACACTGCCGGTGTTCCCGGTTGCTCCAGCGATCACGAACATAAAGAAACCTCCTGGATAGCGGATGCCATTTTGGCGGTCCAGGATTCGCTGCGGGGCGGCTGCTTGAGCCAGTCGACGACGATGACGCGCACACTCTCGCGCCGACTCGTTCGGCGCGGGACCCGGCGTCGCAGGTTGCCATCTGAGGTGCGCGCCAGGACGCCCACCTACGGCGTGTGGCGCTTTCCCGCGGACGCGTGACGCGCCTCCCGCGCTTTGGCGCCCCTCGCGGCGATCTGGCTCTCGCCGCTCGAATCGTCGCCAGGCGGCACACGGTCGCAAAGCTGTCCACAAAGCCCACTTGCACCAAGACTTCCGAGGAATTGACCGAAGCCATCATCTGCTCGGGCTTCTAAAGATTGCGGCGTCAGCGAGGATTATCCTCAGTCGGCCCCGATCTCACCGGGCGTTACGCGTCATCTCGCAGCCGAACAGCCCAAATTCCACGGGGCCCGTGGCCGGTTAGTGACGAACCCGAAAGGCGGCCAATCCCGGAAGTACCCGACATGCCCTAATTCTTGATAGGCACCTTTTCCACGCTCTCGACGACCAGCAGATCCACCGGCCCCTTGCGCGATTCGAGCTTGAGGCCGAGTTGCTCCTGAAGGGCCGCGAAGATGGTGGGACCAGAGTCGTTCGAGGCGCGCGGAGCTTCGGCTGGATTGCCCCCGCCCTCTCCCGATGCCGGACCCTTGGACCCGGGACCCATGCCTTCGGGAGAGAAGTCGAGCGTGATATCGTAAGCCCCCGTAAGTCCCGTTTTATCAACGACCGGCCGGCCCAGCGCCATTCCGAGAGTAGCGGTCAGACGAGCCATGGTCACGGGATCGCCCTGCATGCGCATGCGACCGTTGACCATTGCCTGTATTCCCAGTTGGCCGTGCGGCGTTCTCAGGAAGCCGTCCTTGCCCCTCGGCGGAGGCTCACTGGCGCTTTCGGCCGGCGCTGCCGCGGTCTGGGCCGCTTCCTTGTATCTTGATACCGCCTCTGGCCACCACCAGTTCGTAGATCACGGCCTCTTTGCTCCCCTTGCGTAGCCTTAGCTTGAAACGGTCCGCCAGCAGGTTCTGGAGCATGATCTGGGCATCTTCCTTGGTGGCGCCGTCGGTGACCTTGGCGATAACGTCGAACCGCTGAGCATCCATCCAGGAGGGGCCGGAGACCTGGAAACTCTGCACGTCATAGGCGCGCATGATCAGCACTCTCAGCGGCACATCGGTGAACCGGATCCGACCGGGAGCGGGGTTCCCGGACCGCCGTCTACGCTCCCCTGGAGCCGGACCATCGTTTGTGGAGCGGCCGGTTTAATGGAGGCTACCTCGAAATTGAGTTTCGGGTTGGGCTGCTGCCCCCAAGGCGATGGCCCCGCAGAGGAGCACGGCAGCACTGGTCGTACGGAACATAGCGTTTTCTACCTGTAAATGTTTCGGACGCATGAATCTGGCGAATGTGTCGAAATGCCGATTTGAGAAACGATGCCCGGGCGCGGTTTATGACAGTGGCCTGGACCTGCAGGCGTCTCTATTCGCACCCTTTGCTGGATTCTGGGATTGGTAAACAGGGTGCTTGGAAAGTACCCGCGAGGCGAATGTCGAGCCGTGGCCGGCAACCTGGCGCGCGAAAGTTGCTGCAAGAGCCGCCCGGCTCAACCGGACCCCTTCCGACGACGCGAGGAAATCGAAGGGCTGACGCAAGACGCCCACCTGCCGAATCGACTACGATGGTCCCATGGCCCCACAGCCACCTCTTGGATACAATACCTATTCCGTGCGCGCGATGCGCTGGAACGATCTGCAACTGCTCGAATACGCGGCGAGTCTGAAGCTCGACGCCGTCTATCTACAAGATTCCGTCGACCCCGCTAACAACGACCCCGCTCACTGGAAGATTCTCAAGGAAACAGCTGCGCGGCTCGGG
>DATJRE010000443.1:0-19610 GCA_035505095.1 Bryobacteraceae bacterium
AGGTTGGTGTGATGAATGTTGGCCGGAATGATCATCCGGCCGCGGGCCACTTCCGCGCGGACCAGCTCCGGCGAGAGACGCTCGCGCTGGGCGATGTACTGCATCTCCTCGGTGACCACGCCCTGGCGGGCATAGTGCAACTGAGTGCGAATCGGATCGGCGTTTCGTTTGGATACCCACTGTGTGCGCATTGAGATCGCTCCTGACGGCAAGCGGACGGGATTGCCCCGCCCGCGCCGGATTCCTGGACCGGATGACTTCCGAGACCGGGGCCGCAACTGCCAACCCCGCTACTTCTTCTTCTTTTTCGGCTTCTTCTTTTCCTTTTGGGGGCTCTTATCTTTAGCCACGAAAAAATCCTCCCTTATGCTTGAGATTATAACCGCTGGACGAGCCGCCGCCCGTTGCATTCTGCGCGGTTTGTTGCGCCGCGTTCTTCGGATTGCCGCCCTGGCCATTCGGCGCGTGCCCTGCGGCGCTCTTAGCGGTGCTCTTCGGATTGCCCTTGGGCGCGCCCAGGTCGACCGGCCGCTTCAGCTCGTAGCGCTTCCCACGCCAGCGAATCGAATTCCCGCAAGCCGAAGCTACCAGCGTGGCCAGCCAGATCCAGGTGGTCAGGGGAGTCCAGAACGCGTGTACCCAGGTATGCCGGCGAAACCACGCCTCCTGTTCCGGCAGCGCCGCTTTAGCCAGCACGGCGCGGTTGAGGCCCTTCAGCATGCCGGGGGAAATCTGCGCGATGAGGGCCAACTCAGCCAGGCGGCTGCCGCGCACCGAAGCAATCACCGAGGCCGCCATCCCTCCGCAATAAAAGATGTGCGCCGCCAAAGCCTGCCACCACAGCCCCGGCCGATAGATGCGGATAATTGTCAACTGGCGGCGCGCCCAGGAGAAGAAGCCGCCCGGTGTGGCGCCATCGAAGCAGGGCGTCAGCGCGCCGGGGGCATAGGCAATCCGCAGACCGGCGTCGTGAACCGCCCGCGCCAGCTCGCCGTCGTCGCTCACGGCGCCCTTCCAATACTCGGGCACGCGGGCATCGTAGAACAGATCCTTGCGGATGGCCATGCCGCCGCCCCAGGCGAACGGACTGTCGCCGGGACCCAGCACCCCGGTGGACACCGCATCCCACACGCCGCGCAGGAGGCTCCAAAAAGTCGGCGGCACCGGCGTAAACCAGCGGAACCCGGTGGAGGCGCCCACGCCCTCTTCCGCCAGCGGCGCCGCCAGCGCCCGCAGCCAGCGCGGCGTGGGGCGGCCATCGGAATCCGCAAACGCCAGGATGCGGCTGTGCTTCCGGACGGCCCGCACAGCCGCGGTCAGGTTCTGTACCTTCTCGCCGGTCTCCGGATCGTCGCCCTCCACCAACACCACCTTTACATGGGCCGGCAGCATCACCGGCGGGATATCGGCGGCGCTGTGGGCGCACACGATCAGCTCGTAGTCGGGATAATCGAGCGCCGCCAGCGCGGCCAGGTTCTCGCGCAGACCTTCGTCCGGACCTTTGAGTGGCACAATCACGCTGGCGGGAGGCAGCTCCGCAGGTTTTTCTGCGAGGCGCCGCTCCACGTAGGCGGCGCGTTTGCGCTCGCCCCGCAGCGAAAGAAGCGCCAGTAGAATCGCCGGAGCGACGAAGAACCAGTACCAGAACACCAAAGTGCCAGCATAACAGGGGAAGCCCTGCCCGCGCCGCGCATCCAGCCGCTTGCGGCCGCTCGCTGGCCCGGCATTCCGCTTTGCCTCAAGGGAATTTGCGTGCGCGGCAGCCAGGGCACATACAGCACCTCGCGGCCAAGCTACCCGCACGGCCGGCCCCAGCTTCGCCCGCTTGCGCTACGACCCGCCGTACTCCTTCAGCTTGTTGTGCAGGGTCTTCAGGCTGATTCCCAGAATTCCGGCGGCGCGTGTCTTGTTGTGGCCGGTGTGCTCCAGGGTGCGCAGGATCAAGGCCTTTTCGGCCTCCTCCACGGTGGTGCCGATCTGGAACTTCACGGTCGCGCCATCGTCAGGCGGAGGTGCCGGCGGATTGTCGGGCCCGGCTCCCGCCGAGGCGGCCGCGGCCGCCGCCACGGTGGCCGGCCGCCCTTGCAGAAACGCGGGCAGATGCTTGATCTCGATGGTGCCTTCGCCGGCCAGAATCACCGCCCGCTCCAGCACGTTGCGCAGCTCGCGGACGTTGCCCGGCCAGTTGTGCCGCTCCAAGGCCTCCAGCACCTCGCCGGAAACCTCCGAAATGCGGCAATCGTGCTTCCGGTTGAGATCCCCGATCAGCGCCGCCGCAATCGGCTGAATATCCTCCAGCCGTTCGCGCAGCGGCGGCAAGTGGACGTGGAAAACGTTCAGCCGGTAATAAAGATCCTCCCGCAAATGTCCCCCGCGCACGGCCTCTTCGGGCACTTTGTTGGTGGCCGCCACCACCCGCACATCCACTTCGAATTCGGAACGGCCGCCCAGGCGCCGCACCTTGGAATCCTCCAGAATGCGCAGCAGCTTGGCCTGCGTCTGCATGGGCATCTCGCCGATTTCGTCCAACAGCAGGGTGCCGTGCTGGGAGACTTCAAAGCACCCCGCGCGCCGTTCGGAAGCGCCCGTGAACGATCCCTTTTCGTGGCCGAACAGCTCACTCTCGATCAGCGTTTCCGGCAGCGCCGCGCAGTTGATGGCGATAAACGGCCCCTGCCGCCGCGGGCTGAGGGCGTGCAACGTGCGCGCCACCATTTCTTTCCCGGTACCGCTCTCGCCGGTGATCAGAACGCACGCCTTGCTGGGGCCAGCCTGTTGCAGAAGCGCGAAAATCTCCTGCATTTTCACCGAAGTGCCCACCAGTTCGCCGAGTGACCCCTTGTAGCTGAGCTGGCGCTCCAGATTGCGCTTCTCGGCCCGCAGGCCGGCATGCGTGCCGGCGCGGCGGATCAGCACTTCCAGGCTGGTCGGCTGGATGGGCTTTTCGAGAAACCAGTAAGCGCCCAGCTCGTGCACCGTTTTCACGGCTGTCTCCAGGTTGCCGTAGGCCGTCAACACAATCGTGGGCGGCATATCGCCCAAATCCCGCAAGCGCTTCAGAAACCCAAAGCCGTCCAGGCCGGGCATGTTCAAATCTGTCAGAATTACGTCCGCGGGGAAGTCCGCCAGCTTAGCGAGGGCTTCCTGTCCATCGCCGGCGGTTTCGGAGGCCATGCCCCAAGCCGACATCATGGCTGCCAGGCCACTGCGCTGGCTGGCCTCATCGTCTACGATCAAAATTTTAAGGGGTTGATGAATCGGTGGGTTCAAGCAGTGTCCTTTGTAAACTGGCCAAATTCTTCAGAAAACTGGCCCAATCCATACTCCATTTTACGCCCACAGCCCTGTTCGGTCGGTGACTTGCTCTACACCCGAGGGTGGCGTTCGGTTGAGAGGGCCGCAGCTTTGTTCATTAATGATAGTATTAAGACTAATTCCCGGTCGGCTGATCCGGGAGGGTGCGAAGGCATACGAGGGAGGATCGTGCTCACTCTGATCCGCAAGGCTAGGAGCCGTTGGTTTCGCAACGAGCTGCTCTCACAAGGAGCGGCCGCTACCAGTGCTGCGCTGGTGGCTGTCATCCTGCTCCTGCTGCTGGGCACTCAGATTCTGGACTGGCGGTGGGCCGCCATTATCCCGCTGGCCGCCTTGGCCACAGGTGTGTACCTGGTGCGACGCCGTATGCCCACGCCTTATGCGGTGGCCCAGGTGGTGGATCGCCGCCTGGATTTTGCGGACACCCTGTCGACCGCGCTTTTCTTCCACGAAAACTCCAGCAAGCACGTCTCCGCCGAGGTTTGCGCCCTCCAGTTGGAGCGGGCCAATCGTCTGGCCGAGTCCGCGGACGTGCGCCGCGCCGTGCCCTATACCGTGCCGCGCGCCGTGTATCCCCTGGCGGCGTTGGTTCTGGTGGCCTCCAGCCTGTTCGCCCTGCGCTACGGGCTCACCCGCCACCTGGACCTGAAACCGCCGCTGGCCGCCATCCTGGAGCAGAGTTTCGGCTTCGAGACCCACCCCGAAATGGCCCGCAATACCCGCCGCCCGCTTCCGCCGCAGCGTTCCGATCCGCAGGACGACAGCGTGGCCCCGCCTGATCCGCAGGATACCCCGCCCGCCGACCAGCCGGCCGAAGATCCCGAAAATACTCCTGAAGCCAACGGCCAGCAACAGAACGGCAAAGACCAGAAGAAGGCTTCCGACGACGGTAAATCGCAACCCGGCGACGACGCCGACAAGGCCGAAGGCGAGGACAAAGACCAGGCCGGCGACGACCGGTCGAGCAGCGATCAGGCCTCCAACGGCCAGCAGGGCAAGGGCGAGCGCAAGCAGGATTCCAACAGCAAGCAGGACTCCAACGGCTCAGGCGACAATTCCGGCTTGTTGAGCAAGATGAAAGATGCGGTGCAGAATCTGTTCTCCCGCGTGAAGCCGCAGCAGGGCAACGGGTCGCAGCAGGCTGCCCAGAATCAGAACGGCAAGCAGCCTTCCAAGGGACAGCAGGATGGCAAGCAGCAAGCCTCCAAAGACGGCCAGAAGAACGGCGGGCAGCAGGGCGACTCGCAGGACGGGCAATCCGGCGACCAGGCGCAGGAATCGCAGGACCCGCAAAGCAAGGGCAGCGGCAAGAGCGATTCTCAGCAGGCTAGCAAACAGCCCGGCAGTGGCATCGGCAGCCAGGATGGCGACAAGACCATCAAACAGGCCGAGCAGCTCGCCGCCATGGGGAAAATCAGCGAGATTCTCGGCAAACGCTCCGCCACCATCACAGGCGAGGCGACCGTGGAAGTGCAGTCCACCAGCCAGCAACTGCGTACCCCTTACGCGCAGCGCGGCGCGCAGCACACCCAGGGCGGCGCCGAAATCAATCGCGATGAGGTTCCCGTAGGCTTGCAGACTTACGTGGAGCGGTATTTCGATCAGGTTCGCAAACAGCCGGCGCCGGCCGCCGCCAGCCCGACTGCGCCGCAGGCCACCCCGCCGGTGAAGCAGTAGACCACCCGCCAATCTGCCAGTGAAGCAACGCTTGCTGCCGCAGCAGTTCTAAGCCGGCCGGGCGCTCCGAAGCTTTACTCCCAGACGCGTTTGGGCACGCCGCAATCGCGGTTCTGCACGCGGTCGTAAAGGTAGAACGTAGACACCGTGCCTAGCGACTCGTTGTAGTAGCTCTCCTGCCCGAGCGCCTCCCGCAGATCTTCCTCGAAGGCATGCAGGGCCTTCAACTGTTCGGCCAGCGCCGGACGTTTGGCGCCGGAGGGCGCCCGGAAGAACTTCTGAAAGCCGCCATCCACCAGGGCGCCGATTTCGTTGCCGATCTGAATTCCGGCGCGGCCCACTCCCTCCACCGAGCCGTTGGATTCTTTCAGATCGGCCGCGCATTCGCCGCGCGCCACGCGCATCACTCCGCCCGCCAGCGGGGTAACCGTAAAGCCGGCCTGGCGCAGGCGGTCCATGCGTTGAGCAAATGTCGGGTTTTGAGGCCGCTCTCTGCGGAAGAACATATCCACATTATAGTGTGCAGCGGCACAGTGCCGTCGGAAACCATCTGGGCAATCGGCACTGGATTTTACACCAGCAACTCGCTGGCGCGCGCTATAGTCGTTTCCGAAAGGTCTGAGGAGGGAATATTTCGATGCGACACAATGTTGGTGTGCTTCTTCTGTCGATGCTGTTTCTGGCGCCCGCTTCGTTGAGTGCGCAAGGCGGCTACCTGGTCTACAACCTGATCGCCGACCAGGCCGGCGTGGCCGACCTGACCGATCCTAACCTGGTCAACCCTTGGGGAATCTCCATTACCGCCAGCAGTCCGTTCTGGGTTTGCGACGGAGGCACGGGCCTCTCCACGGTCTACACGTTCAGCGCCACCACTTTATCCATCAGCTCGACCAAAGCAGCCATACCGCCGGCCACTTCGGGCGGCAATAAGACCTGTACCGGAATTGTATCGAATGCCACCACTACAGCCTTCGAGGTCGGAACCACCACTCCGGCGCACGCCAGTTTCCTCTTCGCTACGCTCGGCGGCACCATCTCCGGCTGGGCCTCCAGCGTGAGCGCCACCCAGGCGCAGATGGCCATCGATAACTCCGGCTCCGGCGCCAGTTACGACGGACTGGCACTCTACACGCCTTCCAGTTCGGCTTCTGCGGGAGCCGCGCCGCGGCTCTACGCCCCCAACTTCACCAGCGGGGCCATCGAGGTCTACGATGTGAACTTTAAGCCCGTCACGCTGGCCACCGGCGCTTTCACCGATCCCAAGATTCCCGCCGGGTACGCGCCGTTCAACATCCAGTACCTCGGCGGCACCACGGCCGTGGAAGGCAAGCTCTACGTCACCTACGCCCAGCAGGACCCCACTAAGAAACTCGCCGTGGCAGGCGCAGGCAACGGTTACGTGGATGTGTACGATACCAACGGCAACCTGCTGCAGAGCCTCATCGCCGGCGGCAACCTGAACGCTCCCTGGGGCCTGGCGCTGGCCATGTCGTTCCCCACCACGGCAACCGGGACCGTAACGAACCTGAACTTCGGCCAGTACTCGGGCGACCTGCTGGTGGGCAACTTCGGCGATGGCAAGATTAACGCTTACAACCCCACTACAGGCGCCCTGGTAGGTCAGTTGACGGATCAGAACAGCAACCCCATCCAGATTTCGGGCTTGTGGGCCCTCCAGTTCGGTAATGGCGGCAGCGGCGGCGACCCCAATACCCTCTTCTTTACGGCCGGGACGGCCGGCGAAACGCACGGCCTGTTCGGCAGCATCGAGACCAGCCCCACGGTGACTGCCAGCAACATCGTCAACGGCGCCAGTTTCGGCCCCGGCATCGCCCCTAACACCTGGATTACCATCACCGGCTCCAGCCTGGCGGCCACCGCGCGGTCGTGGGAGGCGGGCGACTTTTCCGGATCCAGCCTGCCGACCGTGCTGGACGGCGTCACGGTCACCATCAACGGCGAGGACGCCTACCCGTCGTTCATCAGCCCGAAACAGATTAATATCCTGACACCGTCCGATATGCCCGTGGCCAGTCCTGTCCAGATCGTGGTCACCAATAACAAGCTGACCAGTTCTACAGCAAGCGTCACCACCGCGAGCGTGGCGCCGGCGTTCTTTGCGTTCAGCGGAGGGAATGTGGCGGCTACCCATCTTAGCGGTGCGTACATCGGTCCCACTACCCTGGGCACAGCGTACACTCCCGCGGCCCCCGGGGAAACCATCGTCCTGTACGGCACCGGCTTCGGGACGACCAATCCATCCATCGTCAATGGCAAGGTGGTCAGCGGCACAGTCACGCTGGCAAATACTGCGACTATTCAGATCGGCGGCCAGAATGCGACCGTGGTATTCGCAGGATTGACGCCATCTTCCGCCGGCCTGTATCAGTTCAATGTGACCGTGCCCGCCGGGCTCGCCGCCGGCACTTACGCCGTTACCGCGTCAGTCAACGGTGTAAACAGCCCCACCACCGGCGTTTCCCTGGCGGTCCAATAGCGCCGCCCGCACTCGGGGGCGGTCGCGCAGGCCGCCCCACCCACTCCGCGTCCAATCCAGCCAATGTTAATCTGCCGGGTCTTGTGCCCCGCCAGGTACCAACACGGAACGTAGCCCATCTGCGGGAAAAGAGACCGCACGCAGGTTTGAGTCACGATGTCGCCTAGCGAATATTCGATGCGGTTGTTCTTCTGCCGGACCGCATACATGGTCTGCACCTGGACGCTCCCAAAAGTCGGCCGGTGGCCAGGGATGCCGTAGCGCACCGAGAGGAAGTCCACGAAATACAGCGCGGCCAGCACCCCCAAAGCGATTGCACACCACCGCCGGATCTGTCTCACTAACCCATTCTAGTATGCCCTCCCGCCCTGCAACGCCTCGCCCGCCTGCCTCTAAAGATTCCCCTACACCCGCACAGCGCCCGCCCCGCAGTGGTGATATCATGAGGGGCTAATCCGAAGCCCCCTATGGACCACATCCTGTCGATCGTCCTGTTTACGCCGCTCGCCGGCATGCTGGTGCTGCTGCTGATTCCGTCGTCCAACACGCGCGCCATCAAGCTCTGCGCCAATGCGATCGCCCTGGTGGGTTTCCTGGTTTCCTTGCCCCTGGTCTTCCAATTCAATCCCGGCAAGGATTTTCAGTTTGTCGAAATGGCCCCGTGGATCCCCACCCTCGGCGCCAGTTACCACATCGGCATCGATGGCTTAGGCCTGCTGCTGGTCATGCTCACCACCGTGATCGGCTTCCTCGCCATCCTTTCGAGCTGGAACGCCATCCAAGACCGCCTCAAGGAGTATTACGCCTTCTTCCTGCTGCTGCAGACCGGCATGTTGGGCGTGTTCATGTCGCTCGATTTCCTGCTCTTCTTCGTCTTCTGGGAAACCGTGCTGGTGCCCATGTACTTCATCATCGCCATCTGGGGCGGCCAGCGGCGCATCTACGCCTCCATCAAGTTCATGATTTATACCTTGATCGGCTCGGTGCTGATGCTGCTCGGCATTCTTACTTTGTACTTCCAGCACTACACTCAGTTCCAGACTTACAGTTTCGATATCACCGAGCTGATGCGCACCTCGCTCTCCCCTACCATGCAATGGTGGGTCTTCTGGGCTTTCTTCGTAGGCTTTGCCGTGAAGGTGCCCATGTTCCCCTTCCACACCTGGCTGCCCGACGCGCATACCGAAGCGCCCACCGCCGGTTCCGTGGTGCTGGCCAGCGTGCTGCTGAAAATGGGCACCTACGGCTTCCTGCGCTTCTCCCTGCCGCTGCTGCCCGATTCCGCCAAGAACCCCACCATCATCTGGGCCATGGCGATTCTCTCCATGATCGGCATTGTCTACGGCGCGCTGGCTTCCATGATGCAGAAGGATTGGAAGAAGCTGGTGGCCTACTCTTCGGTGAGCCACCTGGGCTTCTGCACACTGGGCATTTTTGCGCTCAACCCGGCCGGCATCTCGGGGTCCATCATCCAGCAGATCAACCACGGTATCTCCACCGGCATGCTCTTCCTGGTCGTGGGGGTGGTCTACGAGCGGCGCCACACCCGCGAGATCGCCGAGTACGGCGGCCTCATGAAAGTCATGCCCATCTTCACCCTGGTCTTCGGCCTTGCCATGCTCAGCAGCATGGGGATGCCGCCTTTGAACGGATTCATCGGCGAAATCACCATCCTGGGCGGCGCTTACCAGGTCTCGTTCAACTGGGCCTTCTGGGCCGCCGTGGGAATCGCGCTGGGCGCGGCCTATCTGCTGTGGCTGTTCCAGCGCACCATGCTGGGCGAGGTGAAGGAGAAGAACCGGCTGCTGCCGGACCTTTCCTGGCGCGAAATCGCCGTGTTTGCCCCGCTGGTGGTGTGGGCCTTCTGGATCGGATTGAATCCGCAGCCGTATTTCCGCGTGCTCGAACGGCCGGTGGCGCAAATTGTGGAGCGCGTGCACCCGGGATACTACGCCGAGCGCCACCTGCCGAACCCCCTGGAGCAGGGCACCCCCACGGCGTCGCTCCGCTAGATGCCACTGCCGGACGCCCTCGGCCGCAAGTGGGCGCCCCTCGGCGCGCTGCTTCTGGTGGCCCTCGCCTCCGCGCGCATCGTCTCCACTTACACCGTTTTCAACCATACCATTGACGAGCCGGACACGCTGGCCGCCGGCATGGAGTATCTTTCCACCGGTAAGTACCTCTACGAAGATACCCATCCGCCGCTGGGCCGCTTATTCGCCGCCATCGGGCCGTATCTGGCGGGCGAGCGCTTCCATCGCGGGCCGGATTCGTATTTCGAGGGCTACCGCATTCTGGGCCAGGATGCGCACTACGACCGCATCCTGGCGCTGGCCCGCCTGGGCAGCCTGCCGTTCTTCTGGATCGGCTGCCTGGTGGTGTACCTGTGGGCCCGGCGGATCGGCGGCCCAGCCGCGGCTGTGGTGGCCGTACTGGTCTACAGCACCATCCCGCCGATTCTGGCGCACGCCGGCCTGGCCACCACCGATATCTCACTGGGCGTGATGACTCCCGCCGCGGCGCTGGCCGCGCTCTGGTGGGCGGAGCAGCCCGATCGCCGCCGTGGCCTCGCGTTCGGCGCACTCGTGGGGCTGGCCTGCGTGTCCAAGTTCTCGGCGCTCCTCTATGTGCCGGCCGGTTGCCTGGCGCTGTGGGCCTGCCGCCGCGGCGCCGTCACCCGCAGGCATTGGAAAGGCATCGCACTGGCTGCCGCCGCCGCCGCGCTCACCATCTGGGCGGTGTACGGCTTCTCTTTCGCCCGCGTCGAGTTCCTGCACCTGCGGCTGCCCGCGCCGCGGTTCTTTTCCGGCATTCACTCGGTGTACGTGCACAACCAGACCGGCCATCCCTCTTACCTCCTGGGCCGCCGCAGCTCCCACGGCTTCTGGTATTACTTCCCGGTGGTGCTGGCCCTCAAGACTCCGCTGGCGCTCCTGCTGCTGGCAGCCGCCGCGCTGTGGACCCGCCGGCGCTCCGCTTTCCTGCCCCTGGCCTTCGCCGCCGCCGTGCTGGCTGTCGCGATGACCGGCCACATCGACCTGGGCGTCCGCTACATCCTACCGGTGTACTCGGGCCTGGCAGTGGCTGCCGGCTGTTTCGCCGCCACGGCCCACGGCACTCCGGCCCGCGCGGCCATCGCCGCCCTGCTCACCTGGCAGGTGGTATCCGGCGCCACGCAGCATCCCGACTACCTGGCCTATACCAACGAAATCGCCGGCCATCACCCCGAGCGCTTCCTGGCGGATTCCGACCTGGATTGGGGGCAGGACATGAAACGCCTGGGCGATTTCCTCGGGAGCCGCGGCGTCACGCATCTGACCTTCTCTCCCTTCAACCGCACTTATCTCTGGGCCGGCCACCCGCTGCCCCCGCTCGATCCAGGCGTTACCGACCATCCCTCGCCTGGCTGGAACGCGGTGAGCGTCACCATCTGGAAGGTCTTCGGCTACCCACAGTGGGCCGACCATGCGCCCGCACCCGACGCTCGCATCGGCCGCTCCATTCTGCTGTGGTATGTGAAGTAGCTATTCCACCGCCAGCCCCAGAAACTGCTTGGCATTCTGGTAGCAGATGCTCTTCACCACCGGCCCCACCAGCGAGAAGTCGTTGGGCAGTTCGCCCGCCTCCATGTCTCTTCCGAACAGGTCGCACAGCACCCGCCGGAAGTACTCGTGCCGCGGATAACTCATAAACGACCGCGAATCGGTCAGCATCCCCACGAAGCGCGAAATCAGCCCGCAGTTGGAGAGCGCGTTCATCTGCCACTGCATGGCCTCCTTCTGGTCCTGGAACCACCAGCCGCTGCCCATCTGAATCTTGCCCGGCACCGAGCCGTCCTGGAAGTTGCCGATCATCGTGGCGAAACAATAATTGTCGGCGGGGTTCAGGCCGTAGAAGATCATCTTGGGCAGCGCATTCTCGCTGGCCAGCCGGTCGAGGTAGGCGCCCAGCGCATCAATCTGCGGCCAATCGCCGATCGAGTCGAAGCCCACATCCGCTCCCAGCTCGCGGAAGCGGCGCGTATTATTGTTGCGCCGCGCGCCCAGATGAAGCTGCTTGGTCCAGCCCTTTTCGGCGTCCCACTGGCCGAACAGCAGCATCATGTAGCCCGCGAAACGGTCGTGTTCCTCGGGCGAGGCGGCCCGCCCGGCGCGCGCGCAACTGAAAATCCTGGCCGCTTCCTCATCGCCCGCGAACTCGCCGAAGGCGTAGTTCAGGCCGTGATCGGAAAGCCGCCCGCCCATGGCGTGGAAGTAGTCGTGCCGCTTGTGCAGGGCTTCCGCAAAATCGGCCAGCTTGCCGATGCTGGTATTGCTGGCCTCCTCCAACTTCTTGACCCAGGCGTTGAACACCTCCGGCAAATGCACGTTCAGCGCCTTGTCGGGGCGGTAGCACGGGTATACCTTGGTGGACAGATCGGTAGCCGCAATCACCTGGTGCCAGTCCAGGTCGTCGGTCGGGTCGTCGGTGGTGCACACGGCCTTCACGTGGAACCTGCGCAGGATGCCGTGCGCCCGCAGGTCTTCGCCGGCCAACAGTTCGTTAGCCTGCTTCCACACCGCCGGCGCCGTGGTTTCGTCCAGCAGGCAATCGATTCCGAAATAGCGTTTCAGCTCCAGGTGCGTCCAGTGGTACAGCGGGTTGCGCAGCGTGTATGGAACGGTCTTTGCCCAAGCGGTGAATTTCTCCTCCGCTGGGGCGTCTCCGGTGCAATACCGCTCGTCCACACCATTGGCCCGCATGGCGCGCCATTTGTAATGGTCGCCCTCCAGCCAGATCTCGAACAGGTTGCGGAACTGCCGGTTTTGCGCCACATCCTGCGGCGGCAGATGGCAGTGATAATCCAGAATCGGCTCGTGTTCGGCGTACTCGTGATACAGGCGCCGCGAGGTCTCATTGCTCAGCAGAAAATCTTCGTGGATGAATGGCATACCCCTGGCCGTCCTTCCCGCTTAGCGGTATAAAACCGCAGGATATCAGATGGCAGTGGCATAATGATTTTCACATGAGGACTTTGCGGTGGATTCTGGTACTGGCCGTGTACGCCTGCGCGCAACCCGCGCCCAAGCCGCTGCCGCCTCCCGGCATCCAAGTTCCGGCCGCCGACCGCGCCGAGTTGGAGGCCGGCCTGGAGCGCATCCACGCCGCCATTGCCGAATTGGGTAACCAGCCGCTCGTGCCGGATGTCGAAATCTACGAAAAGGCCGTCCGCTACGCCCTCCAATACCACGAGTTCTTTAAGCCCGATGAGGTCGCCAAGGCCAAAGCGCTGCTCCGCGAGGGCCAGGAACGGGCCGCCCAACTGGCCGAAAAGCAGGCTCCCTGGACCACCGCTACCGGCCTGGTGGTGCGCGGTTACCTCTCGAAAATCGATGGCAGCGTGCAGCCGTATGGCTTGGTAGTGCCGCCGTCGTACTCCCCCACCGCGCCGCACCGCTGGCGGCTGGATCTCTGGTTTCACGGCCGCTCCGATACCCTCAGCGAAATCAACTTCATCACCGATCGCGAGCGCAATCCCGGCGAATTCCAGCCCCGCGACACCATCGTGTTGCACCTCTATGGCCGCTATTGCAACGCCAGCAAGTTCGCCGGCGAAGTGGACGCCTTCGAAGCCTTGGACGCCGTGAAGCGCCATTATCCGATTGACGAAAACCGCATCCTGGTGCGCGGCTTTAGCATGGGCGGCGCTTCCGCCTGGCACATCGGCGCACACTTCGCCGGCCTGTGGGCCGCCGTGGCGCCCGGTGCAGGCTTCGCCGAAACGGCCCAATACCAGCACCTCAAGCTGACCGGCCAGGGAGCGCCGCCCTGGTGGGAGCAGACGCTTTGGCATCTCTACGACGCCCGCGATTACGCCGCCAATCTCTTCAATACCGCCACCATCGAATATCACGGCGAAATCGACCCGCAGAAGCAGGCCGGCGACGTGATGGAGCGCGCTATGGCCGAAGAAGGACTGCGCCTGATCCGGCTGGAAGGACCGAACACGCCGCACCGCTATCATCCGCAGTCCAAGGTGCAACTGGAGAACATGCTGGATGCCATCGCGGCGCGTGGGGCCGACCCCTACCCGCGCAAAGTGCTCTTCACCACCTGGACGCTGGCCTACAACCGCATGAAGTGGGTCACCGTGGATGCGCTCGCCAAACACTGGGAACGCGCCCGCGTGGAGGCCGAAATCACCGGCGATAGCGCCGTCGCCGTGACCACTTCCAACGTCACCGCGCTCACCTTGCAGATGGGTCCCGGCGGTTGCCCGCTCGACCTCAGCCATAGCGTCGCCGTGCGCATCGATGGCCAGCCCCTCACCGCCCCCACCCCCGGCTCGGACCACTCCTGGACTGCGCATTTCCGCAAATCCGGCGCCCGGTGGCAAACCGCCGAGACTGCCACTGCGCCCGGCCTGCACAAGCGCCACGGCCTGCAAGGACCCATCGACGATGCCTTTCTGGACAGCTTCATTTTCGTAACGCCCACCGGCACGCCGCTCGCCGCGGCACCCGCCGCCTGGGCCGACTCCGAAGAAAAGCGCGCCATCGCCCAATGGCGCGCGCAGTTCCGCGGCGATGCGCGGGTGGTGGACGATACCGGCCTGACGGATGCCGAGATCGCCTCCAGCAACCTGGTCCTGTGGGGCGATCCCGCGAGCAACCATGTGCTGGCCCGCATCCTCGGCCGCCTGCCGATCCAGTGGACCCGCGCCGGTCTGGTCGCCGGCTCGCACACCTACTCCGCGGAAACGCACGTGCCCATCCTGATCTACCCCAACCCGCTGAACCCCGCGAAATACGTGGTGGTGAACAGCGGCTTCACCTTTCGCGAGGATGCCAACGCCACCAACTCGCGGCAGACGCCCCGGCTGCCGGACTACGCGGTGGTTGACGTGACCACCCCTCCCGACAGCCATTTCCCGGGCAAGATCGTGCTGGCCGGCTTCTTCAATGAGGAGTGGGGTTGGTAGGCGGCCCCGAAGTCGTTGCGCGGTGTTTGCGCCGCATCGCCGAACAGGATGGCGCAATCCACGCGTGGGTGGAGGTGAGGCCGCCCACCGCCCTCGAATCCGCCGCCACCGAGGGACCCCTGGCCGGAATTCCTTTCGGCGCCAAGGACATCTTCGAGACCCGCGGATGCGCCACCGAGTACGGATCGCCGCTCTACGCCGGCCGCAAAGGCGAGACCGACGCCGCGGTGATCGCCGAACTACGCTCGCAGGGCGCCATCCTGCTGGGTAAAACGCGCACCACCGCGTTCGCCTCATTCGATGCCACGCCCACCAGCAATCCGCGCGCCCCCGGCCACACGCCCGGCGGCAGTTCTTCGGGCTCGGCGGCGGCGGTGGCCGCGGGCATGGTGCCGTTCGCGCTGGGCACCCAAACGCTCGGCTCGGTGCTGCGGCCGGCCTCCTACTGCGGGGTGTGCGGCTTCAAGCCCAGCTTCGGCCTGATCCCCATTGAGGGCGTGCTGCCCTTCGCCCCCTCGCTGGATACGGTGGGCTTCTTCACTGCCACGGCCGGCGAAATGAATTTCCTGTGGTCGCGCGGATTCGGCGGCACGTCCGACGTGTCTTTGCGCGACCTGGCGCGCCTGCGCGTTCCGGCCGAAGAGCCGATGGTCCGCGCCATGGAAGACACCGCCTGCCGTCTGCGCGCCGCCGGCATTCGGGTGGACGATATGGACACGCCCGCCGGCTGGCAGGCTCTTACCGAGGCCGCCTGCACCATCAACACCTATGAGGGCGCGCGCACCCACGAGCGCCGCTATCGCGATTTCGGTGAGCGCCTGGGGACGCGCCTGGCCGCCCTGGTGCGCCGCGGCCTGGCCATGCCCGCCGCGGAATATGAAGACGCGCGCGCGCTGGTGGACCGCATGCGCACCGAGATTTCGCGCCTCTTCTGGGAATACCCGGCGATTCTCAGCCCCGCCGCCACCGGGCCGCCACCCGCCGGCTTGGAATTCACCGGCGACCCCTCCGCCAACGCGCCCTGGACCGCTCTCGGTGTGCCCGCCATCGGCGTGCCACTGGCGGGGTACGATATGCCCATGGGTTTGCAACTCACCGGCGCCTGGGGCCGTGACGATGCCGTGGTGGTAGTGGCCGCCCAGGCCGAGCGGCTGCTGGCCCCGGCGGTGGCCGCATGACCGCCGCGGATTTCCGCCGCCTGGCCCTGGCGCTGCCCGAGGCCACCGAGGGCGCCCACATGGGCCACGCCGATTTCCGCGTGCGCAATAAGATTTTCGCCACGCTCGACCACACCGAAACCTTGGGCATGGTCAAGCTCAATCCCGAGCAGCAGCACGAATTGGTCAAGGCGCAGCCGGAGATCTTTGTCCCCGTAAAGGGCGGATGGGGCCGGCGGGGCGCCACGCACGTGCGCCTGGAAGTTGCCGAAGAGAGCAGCCTCGTCCAAGCGCTGCGCACCGCCTGGCGTAACACCGCGCCCAAGAGCCTGGTGGCACGGTCCTGAGGGCCCCGCGGTATGCCCCTTGGAACCGCTCACCGTGCCGCATTCCGCCTGCCAACGGGGGCAGAGCGTACCGCCCTGCCGGAACGCCCCAGCCCCGGGCAATCCTTTGCTGCCGGAATACCGGCGATATGATAGGAGCAGGTTTGACCATGAAATCCAGGCTTGGCTTGACCCGGACCGCCTTATGCGCGGCGGTTCTGCTGTCCCTCACGCTCGTCCAGGGGCAAAGCTTCCAGAGAGGCGGCGGTGCGCCGCCATCGCCGCCTTCACCCGGCGCCGAGGACCAGGACATCAAGCTGCCCAGCGGAAAATCGCAGCGCGATGAGATCCTGAAACAGGAGCGCGAACAGAACATCAAGGATGCCGCGCAACTGGCCCAACTGGCCCAGGAACTGAAAGAAGATCTGGAGAAGAACGACCGCTTCGTTTTCTCCCTGTCCGCCCTGAAGAAAACGGATGACATCGAAAAATTGGCCAAGAAGATCCGCGGGCGCATGCGGCATAATTAGCCTGCTGGCCGTCTCGGCAGCCTGGGCGCAGTCCGCCGGACCGGCCGCCCAGACCGGGACGGGCACAGCGGCGGCAGCCCCCGCGGCGCCCCCTGCCACGCCGGCGCCCGGATCCAAGGCGCCCGCCGTGGCCCTGGTGGATGCCGCCGACGCGCCCCAGTGGCAGACCTGGATGGCCCCTCTGGGTTGGCGCGTGATTACGCCGGTCTTCCCCGCGGGCACCCCCGAGCACCCCGCCATCGATATCCGCGTGCAAGCGCTCGCCGCCGCCGTCCGGGCCGCCATTCAAAGCGGCGCCGTGGACCCCGCCCATATCTACGTGGCGGGGCGCGCCGGGGAGGCCGCAGCCGTCTTCTACACCGTCTCGCGTGTCCCCGACTTGTGGGCCGCCGGATTGGCTCTGGGCGGCTCTCCCCTGCCGGCCATCAATAGCGGCCGCATCTTCGCCGTCAATTTCACCAATGCACCGGTGCTCTGGATCGGCAATGCCGCCGGCGATCAGGCCCTGGCGGCGCGCCTCAAAGCCGATGGCCTGAACGTGGAATGGCGCTCCGCCGACGGCCTGGCCAACTCGGTGGTCTTCGACTGGCTGGCCCAACACCAGCGTCCCGCCTTTCCTACCCAAATCGATTGCGAGACCAACTCCCCCACGTTCGCCCACTGCTATTGGATCGACATGGACAAGTTCGATCCTGCCGAGCGCAACGACGTCTTGCCCGGCACGTTTCTCAAACCGGAAAACCCCGCCATCCTGGACCTGGGCGTCTTTTCTTACAGCCGCGACGACCCCGGCCCCGGGCTGCTGCTGAACCTGCCCGAGAAGTACAGCGGCCCTCTGAAAAAGGGGGACCGCATGGTCGCCATCGACGGCCAACAGATCGCCAACGCGCAGGCTTACGACGCGCTGATGGAGAAAGCCACCGCCGACCGGCCGGTCGCCGTGATGCTCCAGCGCGGCAAGGACCGCGTGCGCGTGGAAACCCGCATCGTCATTCCGCAGATTTCGGTTCCCCTCACGGCGCGCGTGCAGGCGCAGTATGTGCCCGCCGATAACGACATCCAGATCATCAGCCGCACCGTGACGGAACTGCGGGTCACCATCCCGCCCGCGTGGGCCCTGGGGTCGCGGCTCTACTGGAACGGTCTGTCGCTCGAAAACATCGCCACCCCGGGATGTTTGAAGCTGGTGGTCCAAAAGGAGCTGCTGCATGCCGAAAAATGCCCCTGACGCTGCTCCCCGCCGCTGCGATTGGGCCCGCGATGAAATGATGATCGCCTATCACGACGCCGAGTGGGGTGTGCCACTGCACCAGGACCGCGGCCTGTTCGAATTCCTCATCCTGGAAGGCGCGCAGGCGGGCCTGAGCTGGGCCACCATCCTGAAGAAACGCGATGCCTACCGGGCCGCTTTCGATGGCTTCGACCCGCGGGCGGTGGCGCAGTATGACGAGGCGCGCACGGCGGCGCTGCTGGCCAATGCCGGGATCGTCCGCAACCGCCTCAAAATCCACGCGGCGGTGGAGAACGCCAAAGCGTTTCTGGAAGTCCAGAAAGAAGCCGGCAGCTTCGACGCCTACATCTGGAGCTTCACCGGCGGCAAGCCGCTCTGCAACCGCTGGCGCCGCATGGACCAGGTGCCCGCCCGCAGCGAGCGCTCCGACGCTATGAGCAAAGATCTGCAGAAGCGCGGCTTCCGTTTCGTCGGGTCCACCATCTGCTACGCTTTCATGCAGGCCGTGGGTATAGTGAACGACCACCTGGTGAGCTGCTTCCGTTACCGGGAGGTTGGATGAAGGCCAGGCGAATGGGGCGCGAAGAGGTGGAGCGGCGTCTGCGACGGGCGCCCAAGAGCGCGCAACGCGACGCGGCCTTTCGTCAAGCCATCCGGCAGATTCCCAAAGGCAAAGTGGCCACCTACGGCCAGGTAGCCGCAGCTGCCGGATATCCGCTCTATCACCGTCACGTGGCCCAGTTTCTGCAGCGCTCCGGCGGCTCGTTGCCCTGGCAGCGAGTAGTGGGGGCGGGAGGAGAAATCAAGCTGAAATACGAAGCCGGCCTGGAGCAGCGCACGCGCCTCGAAATGGAGGGCGTCCGCTTCCGCGGCCGGCGAGTCAATATGCTCGAACACCAGCACCGGTTCCGGACCTGGGAGTTCGAGGAATAGGGCCGGAAAACAGAACCTTGACGCGGAGACGCGGAGAAAAGACGGAAAGACATCGCGCCTCTGCCTTGTCTTTCCTCCGCGTCTCCGCGCCTCCGCGTCAGATTTTGCGCCCTCTACCTCCCGTTGCCAAACCGGAAGACCGGTCCGATGCTGACCCGGAAGTTACCTTGTCCGGACTCGTTGAAGTTAGTCAGATAGATAGCCGGTTCGACGCGGATGGCGATCAACTTGGTCACCGCCACATCCACCGGTATCGCCAGCATGGCCGCGAACTTCGTCTGGGTGAAGTCGTTGTACCCCGCCGCGCCCAGTTGTGAGATTGCGCCGGCCGTGGTATTTGCATCCAGGCTGACTTTGGAAAACGCGCCGCCCACGTACATCTTCACCTGGCTCTGCACGCGCTGCTTGTTGAGGAACCGGAACTGCGGTCCCACCAGGTAGCTGTATTCTTTTTCATGCAAATCGGGGGCGGTGATCCCGCTGGGAATCGGAATATTGCCGAACACCGCGGAGACTTCGATTCCCACACCGAACCATTTGGTCGGCAATGCCGCCGCGGACACCGCCCACCCGTTCGAAGATACGCGCGGAAGGTTGGTTTCCGGGTCTAACTTGGAATAATCGTAACCTCCAAAGACTTCCGCGGTATTGCTTTGCGCGAACACCACCGGCGCCGCAGCCAACAAAAGAATCCCACCGATCAGAACTAATTTACGCTGAACCATTCGTTTCTCCCTGGCGCCTTGAGGGCGCCGATCTAATCTTGTTCCTCCCGGTCCACCGCGAGAAACACCGCTCGCGGGAGTGGCCGGCCTCCCCGTCCGGAAGGCCGGCTGTCATTTACCGGGAACCATCACCTGCCCAAGCGATCCCGCTTACCAGAGCAGTTTCAGCGCTAACTGAATGTTGCGCGGGAAGTTGTTCTGGCTGGACGGGATCACGCCGAACACCGGGCTGGTAAAGCTGGTGCTCTGCGGTCCGCC
>DATJRE010000444.1:0-7723 GCA_035505095.1 Bryobacteraceae bacterium
GCCGAAACCATGGCGTAGTAATCCGCAACCACCGTGGCGATCAGCCCGCGCGCGGCAATCTCCGCCTTGGCTTGCGAGACCGCCGCCGCCAACTGCGCCTTGTGGTAGTCCGCAATTTTCGATGGAGCGTACAAGTCGCCGTGTACCTGAAACTGGTCGTTGTAGACGTGTACGCCATCGTTGGATACGTACGTGCCGGTCAGGGTGTGGTTGCCCTGGGTGTAGATGTACTGGCTGAAGCCCGTGGCGGTGGGCAACAGAGCTGCCTTCGCCTGAAGGGCATCCTGGCGCGCCAGCAGGGCGTCGATATTCGCCGAAAGGATCTCCGGACTGTTGGCGCGCGCCCGAGCCATGGCATCCTGCAAGGTGAGGACCAGGGGAGCCGCAGCCGCGGGTTGCGGAGCCGGTGCCTGGGCCGGCGCCACCCGGCAAAGAGCCAGGCTCAGGCTCAGGATAATCGATTTCTGCATCCGAGAAAATCCAGTATAGGATTCGCCACATGAACGGACGATGAATCGCCGCCCACCCGGCCCGGCGAACCCGATATACTTGCACCACGGGAAAAATCATGCGGCGCATCCTGGTCATCCCGCCGGCCCTCTGCACCCTGACCGCTGCCGGCCCGCTATGCCGCGGCCGGGCGTGGCAGGAAAAGGGCGCCGCTCGCGACTCGCTGCTGGGCGATCCCGTGGTGCAGGCGTCCACTCACGTGCTCCCCTGGTAAACCTATGCGCGCCTGGATTCTCGCCGCCCTACTGCCGTTGCTCCTGCGCGGGCAAATCGATGCCGATGCCCTGCTCGGCAAAGCCCGCGCCCGCATCGTCGAGAACCTCGCCCGGCTGCCCAAGTACACCTGCGTCCAGACCATCCGGCGCGCGCGCTACCAGCTGTTTTACGCGGGGCGCCGGAAGCCTTGCGGCGAGCCGGCCAAATCCGCATCGGCGCCGAACCGGGCGCAGCTCCTGCTGGCGTGGACCGACCGCTTCAAGCTGGACGTCACGGTTTCCGAGGGCACGGAGATTTTTTCATGGGCGGGCGCGCGGCAATTCCAGTCCGCCGATGCGCAGGAAATCGTGGGCGGCGGTTTGACCGGCAGCGGCGACTTCGGTCCCTTCCTGATGGACATCTTCGGCGGCGCCGCACCGCAATCCCACTACGTGGGCCTGGAACCGGTGGAGGGCCACCCGCTCGCAGCGTATCAATACCAGGTGCCGGCCTCCGCCAGCCACTATCAGATCAAGGTCGGCGACCGGCGCGGTGACCAGGCCACCCTGGCGTACCAAGGCGAATTCTGGATCGACCCGCAAAGCGCCGAACTGCGCCGCCTCACCATCGTGGTTCCCAATCCCCCGCCGCACGCCGAAACCTGCCGCGTGGAAACCGACATCGCCTATCGGCCGGTTCCCATCGCCGGCGCGCCGGTACTGCTGCCCGAATCGACACTGCTGAAGCTCTGGGACGCCGATGGTTCGCGCTACGAGAACCGTATCGGTTATGCGTCCTGCCGTGCATTCCAGAGCGAATCGGTGTTTCGCCCCGAGGTGGACGCGGCCGCGCCCAATCCCGCCGCGCCCGCTACGCCGCCCCAACCGCCCCCGGCGATTCCAGCCGGCCTGGTTTTGCAAATCGCCCTGCACACTCCCATCGATATGGAGACAGCCTTCGGCGGCGACCCCATCGAAGGCCAGTTGGAGGAGCCCATTCGCTCTCCCGGTGGCGCGGTCTTGGCCCCGGCGGGCGCCATTGTCCACGGGCGCATCGTCCGCGCCGAACAACACTACGTCCCGTCCAGCTACTTCGCCCTCGGCCTCCGTTTCGATTCGCTCTCCCTTCGCGGCACGGAAGTTCCGCTCTCACTCGAAGCCGTCCCCCACGCTCTTGAAGAGCGCATGCTGATGGGCGCGTTCGAAAAGTCCCAAGGCATCGGCATGTTCGTCTTCCACGGCGACCCGCGGGTTCTGGACGACGGATTCGATTCGGAGTGGAGGACGAAGTAGTTATCCCGGAGCCTCAAGCCACCGTAGCCCCCCAGTCCGCCGGGCTCAGATCGTTGGCATGCTGCGAGAACAGCCAGTGGTGGCCGGCCAAATCCTCTACCCCGTACTGCCGTTCTCCGTAGCAGGTCTCGTGCAGTTCCTCCACGATCTTCGCTCCGGCGGATTTGGTGTGCTCGTAGTGGGCATCCACATCGTCCACGAATACCGTGAGCGACTGTGTCCAGTAGCCCAGTTGCGCGGGCGTCGCTGCGCCGGCCCGCTTGGCTTTCAGCATGATCACCGCCCGCCCCAGCCGCATCTGCGCGCCAGAGGGCGGTCCACCCGGTTCGCCATACCGGTAGTGCTCCTGAAAGCCGAAGTGGGCCGCCAGCCATCCCAGGGCCAGCGCCACATCTTCGTACACAATGTGCGGAAGAACCGTGTCGGTTGGGACGGATCGATTGGTCATCTTAAAAGCATAC
This sequence comes from Bryobacteraceae bacterium, assembly GCA_035505095.1. Taxonomy (GTDB): domain Bacteria; phylum Acidobacteriota; class Terriglobia; order Bryobacterales; family Bryobacteraceae; genus JOPF133. The sequence goes on from DATJRE010000444.1 coordinate 2,459, forward strand.
GACAGGCCGGGCATCGGCCCCTCAATTGAGTAGACACGCTACACTATAATCGAGTAGAATGGCTACACAATGGACCCCAAGACACCGCGCATGGAATTGCTGCAGGGCACCCTGGACCTGTTGATCCTGCGGACTCTGCTCATGGCGCCGGCCCACGGGCACGCCATCGCCAAGCACATCCAGCGCACTTCCGAAGAGCTGCTGCACGTGGAAACCGGCTCGCTCTATCCGGCGCTGCACCGGCTGGAGGCCAAGGGCTGGGTGGCGGCCTCCTGGGAGCTGTCCGAAAAAGGCAAACGCGCCCGCTATTACCGGCTCACCCGCCTGGGGCGCAAACAACTGGCCGCCGAACATTCCAAGTGGGAGGCCTTCGCGCGCGCCATGGGATTGATTCTGAATCCGGTTGAGGAGCAGACGCCATGAACGGGTTTTTCCGCAAGCTAAGTTGGCTGGCACGCCGCCGCCAGAAAGAAGACGATCTCCGCGACGAGCTGCAATTCCACCTCTCGGAAGAGGCCGAACGGCTCCAGTCCGATGGCCTGCCCGAGCGCCAGGCGCACGCCGTCGCCCGCCGTGACCTCGGCAGCCTCGCGCTGGTCTCCGAAAACACCCGCGCGGCCTGGGGCTGGACGCTCCTCGAACAGTTCGCCCAAGACCTCCGCTACGCCTTCCGCATGATGTCCGCCAACCGCCTGTTCACCGTGCTCGCGGTCCTCTCGCTGGCGTTGGGCATTGGCGCCAACACTGCCATCTACAGCTTCATGGACGCCCTTCTGCTGCGCTCGCTCCCTGTGGCCGAACCGGACCGGCTGGTGGTGCTGAACTGGAACACCCAATTCGACACCATGCGGGACTTCGTGATGCACGGTATGAGCGGCAACACCTGGGGTGACAAATCGGACACCACCAGCGGCATATTCCCCTACCCTGCGTTCGCGCTCTTCCGCGGGAACGATGCGATCTTCTCCAGCGTCTTCGCTTATTACCAATCGCACCAACTCGACGGCCTGAACCTGATGGTGCGCGGGCAAGCCGCCTTGGCTCGGGGCCTATGCGTTTCGGGCGATTACTTCCGCGGCCTCGGAGTCCCCCCGGCGGCCGGGCGGTTGCTCCTCCCCGATGACGACCGGGCCGGCGCGCCTGGCGTCGTGGTGGTCAGCGATGCTCTCGCGGAAGCGCGTTTCGGGGGCCCGGCTCAGGCCGCGGGGCGGTCCGTTTTAATCAACGGTGCGCCCTTTACGGTGGTGGGGGTTGCGCCTCCCGGATTCTTCGGCGTCGATCCGGGCGCATCTCCGGATGTCTACCTGCCGATGCATGCCAACGTCCCGCTGGGCCGCAGAAGCCCCTCTGGTTTCCGGGCCCAAGACTACCTCGCCGAGAATTACTATTGGATCCAGGTGATGGGGCGCTTGCGTCCGGGCGTCACCTTGGCGCAAGCCCAGGCGGTGTTGGCGCCGCAGTTCCATGAATGGGTGGCGAGCACGGCCCACACCGCCGCGGAGCGCGCGCACCTCCCGGCGCTGGAGGTGACTCCGGGCGCGGAAGGATTGAGCACGCTGCGCCGCGAATACTCCAAGCCGCTCTACGTGCTGCTGACGCTGGTGGCGTTGATCCTCGTCATCGCCTGCGCCAACGTGGCCAACCTGCTGCTGGCCCGCGCGGCGGCCAGGCGGCGCGAGATGGCGCTGCGGCTCAGCGTAGGCGCCAGCCGGTTTCGCGTGGTGCGGCAACTGCTTACCGAGAGCGCCTTGCTGGCGTCGGTGGCCGGCGTTCTGGGGCTGGCGCTGGCCTTCTGGGGGATTCGTTTCCTGACCTTGCTCCTCGCCGGCGGGCAGCCCAACTTCACCCTGCACGCGGAGTTGAACTGGCACGTGCTGGGCGCCGCGGCGGTGCTTTCGCTGGCTACGGGAGTGCTGTTCGGCCTTGCCCCTGCATTGCAGGCGACTCGCGTGGATGTGATGCCGGCGCTCAAGGAAACCAGCGGGCGAACCGACTATGGGCGGCATGCGCGCTGGGGCGGTCTGGGCCGCACTCTGGTAGCGGGGCAGATCGCCCTTTCCCTGCTGATGCTGGTGGCGGCCGGCCTGTTTGTACGCACGCTCTCGAACCTGCAATCGGTGGATATCGGCTTCAATCGCCAGCATGTGCTGCTGTTTCACATGGACGCCACGAAAGCCGGCCACCAGGGCCTGGAGCTGGACGCGTTTTATGGCGATTTGCGGAAGCGCTTCAGCGAAATTCCCGGCGTCCGCGGCGCGACCCTTTCGAGTGAGTCGCTGATCGTGGCCGGATTCGGCATGCCGGTCAGCCCGCCGGGTATGAGACCAGTTGATCAGACCCGTTTGATGACCGTAGGGCCGGCGTTCTTCACCACCATGCAGATTCCCCTCCTGGCTGGCCGCGACATCGAGGAACGCGACCGCCCCGGATCGCCGCAGGTGGCGGTGGTCAACCAGCAGTTTGCCCGGCTGTATTTCGCCGGACGGAATCCGCTCGGCGAGCACGCCATCCTCTGGGGAGGTCCGCAAGGCGATACGCCGCTGCGCGACATGCGGATTGTGGGCGTGGCGAAAGACGCCACCTATGGCGGGTTGAAAGAGAAGGCCCGCCCGGTGGTCTATTTCCCGTACGACCAGGGCGCCCCGGCGCCGGCTGAGATGGTCTATGAACTGCGCACGGCGGGCGACCCGCTGGCGTTTGTGCCTGCCGTGCGCGATCTGGTGCATGCCGCGGATCCGCGCGTGCCGTTGTCGGAGGTGACAACGCAGACGGCGGAAATCGATCAGACCATCAACGAACAGATCACGCTGGCGCGGCTGTGTACCCTGTTCGCGCTGCTGGCGTTGGCCATCGCCTGCGTCGGCCTGTACGGAACCGTGGCGTATAACGTGGCCCGCCGCACCGGCGAAATCGGCATCCGCATGGCTCTGGGCGCGCAGCGCGGCCGCCTGGTGTGGATGGTGCTCCGCGAGGTTCTGCTGCTGGCGGCGGCAGGAATCGCCATCAGCGTCCCCGCCGCCCTCGGCGCGTCCAAGCTGGTGCAGTCGTTCTTATTCCGCATGCAGCCCAACGACCCGCTGGCGTTGGCAGCGGCGGTGGGGATTCTGCTGGCCGCCGCGCTCATCGCCGGCTATTTTCCCGCCCGCCGTGCCGCCCGTATCGACCCCATGGAGGCGCTGCGCCATGAGTGAGGGGCCCGCTCGCACCGCGTCGGCGCGGAGAAGACCTCCGCGTCTCTGCGGTGAATGGGCCCTCGCGGAGGCTACCATTCGACATAGCCGGCGTTTTCGAAACCGTTCGGTCCGTACGTATATCCGGAGGCACGGTGCGCAATGATGGCGGTGTTGGAATCGTAGCCGGAGTCCTGCATGCCCAGCGGGGTGAAGATATTCTCGCGCAGGAATTTCTGGTAACTTTCGCCGGTGATCTTTTCGAGCAGATAACCGAGCAGCACATATCCCGAATTACTGTAACTCCACTTCTCGCCCGGCTCGAAATCCAGCGGCTTATTGAGGAACCGCGCCACCAGCCCGGCAGGCGTCGTGGGAAACGGCGCCAGCTTCATATAGTCCGGGAAACCGGTGAAGTTAGGAATCCCCGCGGTGTGCGTCAGCACGTGGAAGATCGTCATCTTGTCCCAGGCCGCGGGTGCGTCCGGCAGATACTTCTTCACCGGGTCAGTGACGTGCAGCTTGCCGCGCTCCTCCAGTAGCAGGATGGAGGCGGCCGTAAACTGTTTGGTCACCGATCCCAGGCGGAATTTGGTGTGCGGAGTATTGGAAATGTTCCATTCCAGATCGGCGGAGCCATAACCCTTACTGAAGAGCACTTGGCCATCGCGCGCCACCAGAACCGTTCCCATGAAATGATGGTCGGCCACAACGGATTGGACCACTTGGTCCATCCGCGCAGTATCCTGGGCCAGGCAAGCGCCTGCCAGAAGAACCAACGACGCGAATCGGGTAGACATGGCTCACTATATCCCGCTTGAGACAAGCGCGGCCACCGCATTTACCCGGGGTACCCCTGGGGGCGGCGGGAATCCCCAGAGGCTTCCTCCGAGACCTCCGCATCTCCGCGGTGACCGGGAGCCGCCGCCCCTACTTCCGCTCCACCTGCTCGATTCCCTTGGCGAAATCCGCCGGTGTCCGGATCACCAGGGTCTTGCCGCGCAGGGCCTTCACCGCCAGCCGAATCGTATCGGGCGCTTCCGGAGGGGCGTGCAGGAAGGGCTGGTATTGCAGATACAGGAAACGCGGCGCTCCGCCGGCTCTTTCCAGTTCCTGCGCCGGGATCTTGTCCGTGTAGCGCGGCCGCGGGCCCAGCACCAGCACCACGTCCGATGGCTCGGCTTCGCGCACCTCGCGGTTCATCAATCCCGCCAGGAAATCCAGGTGCCCTTTGGGGCGCTGCAGGACGTGGAAATCCACCCTCCCTAACTCCGTCTGATTGAGCACCCGGCCCACCTGGTCCAAGTCCTCGATGGCGAAGTGCTCGCTGCGGTACAACTCCTGCTGCTGGTCGAGGTTGAACACCACCAGTCGCACGGACTTGGTCGGCACGCGCTCCAGCAGAGCCGAAAGGCCGCCCAACAGCATAATCTGGTCGGTGGCGCGTAGGCGCATGCGCCGCCACGATATAGGAGCAGCGTTCATCAGCACGGTCAGGCGGATGGCCGCCGCATCGTCGGCCGCACGGGCGGCCCCGGCGCCGCGCAGCGAGAATTCCGCTACCGAGCCCGGCGCCATGGCCATCTTCACGTTGCGGTTGGCGTGCGAGCGCTCGGCTTCGAGCGTCCACTGCTTCAGCGCCACGCGTCCCTGGTCGTCCCACATCATCCACTCCACCCGGTAGCGCCCCTCTCCCAGCAGGTACCCGCCCACCACGGGGAGTACGATGTTGGTCTTAGGAACGTCCGGAAGGATGAACTTATCGCCTAAGTAGACGGCCCGGGCGGGGTCGTTCTCGGGTGTAATGCGCTCCCAGATGATCCAGACGTGCCCCGGCCCCAGATACTGGTCCATCGGCACCCGCACCAGGTATCCGGCCTGGAAGCGAAGGCTGAAATTCAGCACCGGCCGTATGTAGGAGGCGTCGCAGCGCAGCGGCTTGGCGCCTGCGGGCATGACGAAGTGCTTCAGACTCTCCGGGACCTTCGCCGGTTCGATGATGATCTGCCCCCAGGCTACCCCCGCGAGCAGCAGCGCTAGCACCGCTCGGCCCATCGCCATTTCATCTTACGCCAGGGCCTGCGCCGGCGTGCGG
>DATJRE010000445.1:0-3238 GCA_035505095.1 Bryobacteraceae bacterium
ATCAGCGGTGGGCCACCCCCTGGGAATTGTTCCGGGAACTGCCGGAGTGCGAGAGCTTCCTGCGCCCCGGCGTCACTCTGGCGGAATTGGAACGCTTCGCCCAACGACAATCCGATACCGAGGCCGCGCTGGCTATGCAAAGTGCCAAGCGCCAGCTGTTCGTCAGCATCCAAGAGCGACCCCCGGCGTGAAACGCTGCTCGCTGGCGCCTCCCGTTGGTCGGCGAGCAACCATCTGCTCCGATCAGGCGAAAGCCAAAACCAAAACCAAAACCAAAACCTTTCAAAGAAGGAAAAACCAGCATAAGTTTGCGGCCCATGAGTGCCTCCCGTTGGTCGGCCCAGGGGCCTTGGAAATCTCAGAAAGGACAATCAGCTCCCAACCTACTCCCGCCTGCGTTCAGGCTCATTCTTCGATGAGAATATGCTCCGGGCCCCATTTGCCCGCATTCGCCCCGCGCTGCGGTCCCTCGCCAGAATAAAGATGTGCAGCGGGCCAAGCCTACGCCATCAACCGCCGATTTCATGATCCCTGCGTTCGTCAAGCGGTTCCAAAACTCGGCGAAGGTCCTCAGTGCGCCGGCTCACCGCAGGCTTCGTACTCGCCTGCCACGGGTGCGGCTTGGCCGTCGGCGAACAACTCCTGGACGGTGACTGCGCCGTCATCCGCTCATAGGCAAAGCGTGACAGCACGTGGCTGCTGTCCATGCCCATCTTGACCACCTTGAGGGCCACCGCGCGGCGGATGGGCGCGGTCTGTTCGGCGCGGTATACCGTGCCCATACCGCCTTCGCCCAGCACGCGCTGGATCCGATAATTGCCGAATTCATCGGAGTCGGCCGGGCGCGGCTGCGCGGTGGCAGCCTCGAAGGCAATGGTCGCCATAGTCATGCCGACGGTGGGCAGGTTCTCCGCCGGGCGGCACCGGGCGCAAAGGCCATCGGGAGTGGCGCCGTCCAACGGAGCGCCGCATTGTGGACAAGGCTGCGTAGGCTTCCTCGATTCCATGGAAACTCACCCAGGTACTCGGTCCGGCGATCCGCCGGTCAGCATCTCTTATTCAGGTAAGTTTACCAGGGGATTCCCTGCGAGGGAGCGCGCCATTCCTGTACGCGCTCCGGGAAACCAGGCCCCCGGCCGCGTGATTCGTCTTGCCCGCCTGCTGGCGCGCGCCTCCATGCTTCCGCCGGGCCGCGTTTCTTTCCGCACCGGCATGCTCCCACGAGTATATACCTTGACACGCATATGCTCTTTGAGGTATACCAAGAGAGTGGAATCCGTATTCGAAGTCATTGCGGAGCCGAACCGCCGCGCGATTTTGAGCCTCCTGGTCTCGTCCCAACAATCGGTTGGAGAGATCGAGCGTCAACTTCGCATGCCGCAGCCGGCCGTATCCAAGCACCTGCGGGTGCTGCGAGAGGCCGGTTTCGTAGAATCCACCGTGGACGCCCAGCGCCGTCTCTACCGGCTGAAGCCAGAACCTCTTCAGGAGGTGGATGCCTGGCTGGCTCCGTTCCGCCGGTTCTGGTCCGCTCACGTGGATGCTCTCGAACGCCACCTCGACCGCATCCATCCGTCAGCACCAGCCAAAAAGAAGACAACCAGAAAGACCACGCGGCCCAAACCGCGAACGTGACAAAGGAGAAACCAAATGAAAATCAAAGTGACCAGCCTATACGTGGACGGCCAGGACAAGGCCCTGCGCTTCTATACCGAGGTACTCGGCTTCGCCAAGAAAACCGATTTCAGCCAGGGACCATATCGCTGGCTGACCGTGGCCTCGGCCGAGGACCCCAACGGCACGGAACTGCAACTGGCGCTCAACGACAACCCCGCGGCGCAGGCGTATCAGCAGGCGATGTTTCAGCAGGGCCGGCCCGCCGCCATGTTCTTCACCGACGACATCAAGGGTGACTTCGAGCGGATCAAGGCCCGCGGCGCCGAGTTCACCATGCCGCCAACCGACGTCACCGGCTCCACCATTGCAATGCTCAACGATACCTGCGGCAACCTCATTCAGCTCACCCAACTGGCGCACTGGTCACGCTAAGGAGCAAGGGCCGGCGCCGGTGATGGCATAGCGATTCCCGTCCGGCGCCGCGGGGGAGATCCGGAGGGTGAACCAGCGGTAGTAATCCAGGCCTTCCAGCCGCTGCTGGTTCACCCGGAACTCAGCTTCGGGGAACTCGTCGCGCAACGGCGCGATCACGTCCGCCGATGGTGTCCGTCGGGCCGCTCTTGGCCGGAAGGGACCATCGCCCAAATCGATCACGCGCGCTCGCCGGCGTCCTCAATCGAGCGCACCCCGCGGTCAAAGACCTGGCCGTTTTCGACGCGCTCCTTGATATCCGAGTACGCCAGATCGATCAGCCTGCTTAGCGCTGCGGCGTTGGTGGCCGTTCCCGGTCTTAGCTTCACATGGCGCATAAACTTGCCGTTGCCCTGCAACAAGCGGGCCGGGTCCGCCAGCGCCGCGCCGTGAAAGAACCCCACGTTTACGTGCGAAGTGAATACATTGACGTAGCCGAAGGGCGCATCCCCCAAACATGCCACCGGACAGCCGTCATGCAAGAGCTCCCGGACCTCGTCCCCGCACTTTCGCATCACCTCAAACCACTGCAGCGCGATGGCTCCCAATTCACCGCTATGCTCCTTCATCCACGCGTCGATGGCCGGGTCCCGCTCCACAGCGCCATTGAATCGCAGTAATTCCGCTCTCATCGCCGCGCTACTTTCTACCCGGGCTTTCGGAACCTGAGGCCCTCGCAGCCTGGCCGGAACCGCTATGGAGGGGCGGCTGCTTCGATGGGCCAATCGCATTGCCGGCCAGGGACATCATTCGCAGCCTTCGCACTCAAAGCGGCAGGGCCGCAGTCCGGATGGTTTTACTTGTGACCCTTGTGGTAATTGGCCCAGCGCTTCTTCTGCGCCGCGGCCATGCGCCTCCGCGCGGCGGCGGATAACTTCCGCCTCGGCTTCCTCGACGTACCGGCGCCGTCAAGGCCGGAACTCTCGGGTGCTTTTCCGCTTTTCAGTCGCGACCGCAGGTCGGCAATCACCTTCGTAATTCGTTCCCGCTCGCTCTGGTACCCGATCAACGCAGCTTGAAGTATTTCCGCATCAATTGCCATGTGCTTTCCAGTGTATCTTCCCACTGTATCCTGTCAGCCGCAACTCCAGTTGTGGCGCGCGCTGCCGGGCGCATCCCGCCTGTTCGCAGCACAACGCCCATCCCGCCG
>DATJRE010000446.1:0-7747 GCA_035505095.1 Bryobacteraceae bacterium
CGCAGCCCAAGAGAACCGAAGTCCCGCGAGCAGACCGCTTGACCTAAACCCTTATTCTTCAAGAGGATGGGGCGCGCCGTAAACGGCGCGCCCGAGGGCAGGCAGCATCGGCCGCTCCCGTAACTTGTAAAGTCCCGCTAGCCACCAACCGCCTCAGTTCTCAAACAGATTCTGGAACTCCGTGCTGCCGATGAAGCCCTGGTTGGGCGTGCCCGGGCCCAGGATCTGAATACGCGTGGGGGCGCCCGCGGCTCCCTGGAATAGCAGCCCCGGACCGCCGGTGTTGGCGATGCCCAGCCAGAAACTGAACCCCGAGAGGTCCGGATTCCGGCCCAGGATCACGTAATACAGCATCTGTATGTACAGCCCGTTGGTGTGGTCCGTGTGGTAAGGTCCGGTGCTTTGAAACTCGTTATTGGGCGTGCTCATCGGAGTTACGTTGCCCGGGTAGCCGATAAGGGTCTGAAACCAGCTGGCCAGGCCGGCGCTGTCGGCCTCGTTGGTTTCAGTCCCGGTTGGCACGCGGTTCAGCAGGTTCTCATACATTGTGGTGGCGGAGTAGCCGGCGCCGATCAGCGAATTGAACAGGTTGGTTATCGTCTGCATGCCGGCCCGGACATTCGCCACCGAGGTGACGAATTCGGCGAACGTGGGGGCGGCGCCGGTGGCGGCCTGGTAAGTCGCCATCACCGCAAAGTCGCTATTGAAAGCCTCCGGGCTGGTGAGGAATGCATCGGCCATCTGGCCAAGGCCGGCGCTGCCGACGCCTGTCCAGAACGCCAGTCCGCCACTGTCGGGATCGCGGCCCAGCAGTTGTTCGTAGAGCGCATAGACCTCGCGATAGGTCTGGTTGTCGCCGGAGCCCGCCTCCGTCACCGTGAATGACGACGATGCTCCTCCGCTGGCCACCGTGATGCTGTAGCTTTCCGGCAGAGTGTGGGTGTTGGTCAGCAGCGCGTAAGTCACCGTGCCGGTGCCACTGCCGGTGGCGCCGGTGGCCACTTGCAGAAATGTAGGATTCGATGATGTAGCGGTCCACGTTCCGCAGGCTGCGGTAGGGATCACCGTGAAGGCGCGCGGGCTTTCCGGAAGAACGCCGCAGTTGGGCTGTCCTGAGCCATTGGGGCAGTTTTCCACGCTGGAGGTTCCGGTGGAGGGCAGGCTGGCCACCTGGGGACTGAGGGTGAACGAACAGCCACCGGCGGTGCTGCTGAAGGCCGCCACCACGCTGTGCGGCCCGTTCATGGTGAGGAACTGCGAATTGGCGCTGCCGCTCAGGTCGCCGGCCCAGTAACTGAACTGGTAGCCGGAGCTGGGAGATGCCGTGATCAGAACGCTGGTTCCCGGAGTGTAGTAACCGCCGCTCCCCGCGGGGCTGGCTGAGATGGTGCCGCCGCCAGGTGGCGCAACCGCGGTACTGAGAAGATACTGCGAAGTAAAGGTGGCCGTGTAAGTGGCCGTGGTGCTACCCACCGTAATGGTGTGGGAGGCCGCGCCGCCGTCGCTCCAGAAAGCAAACACGTCCTGCGTACCCGGCGCGCCGGTTTGCGGAGTGGCCACCGCGAGGGTGTGGTTTCCCTGTGTCAGGCTCAGCGTCTGGGGGGCCGTGTACGCCGTCCCATCCACGGTGAACTGGAGACCCGTGGGGCTGGTCTGAATGGTCACTCCGGTAACGGAGCCGATCACCGTCGAGTCCGTGGCGGTGGCGGACAGGCTGCCGGCAGTCAAAGTTACCGAATTGACCTGCGGCGAGGTTGCGTTGGACGCCACGTTGACTGTGACCGTAATCGCCGGGTAACTGGCGCCGGGGTTAAGCTGGTCACTGCGCGAGCAGGTGCCTCCGAAGCAGTCCCAGCCGATTCCCGACATGGAAGCCAGGATGAGGCCGCTGGGAAGATTCTCGACCACCGTGACCGTACCGGAAGTGGCGGCAGCCGACACGCTGTTCGACACCGTTACGGTGTAAATGGCGCCCGCCTGGCCCTGGGCGAAGTTACCGGTGTGGGATTTGGAAATGCTCAGGCCGGCGCCGGTGCCGGTACTCGAAATGGAAAGCAGGCGGACGCGGGCGTTGCCGGAATCGGAGACATACACGCTGCCGCTGGACGCCACGGCGACTACCGACGGGTTACTGAATTGGGCGCTGGTGGCGGGGCCGTTGTCGCCAAACTGGGATCCGCCGCCGGCGATGGTGGTGATCACTCCGTTGCTCACCTTGCGGATGACGTTGTTTCCCTGGTCGGCGATATACAGGTTGCCGGCCGAATCCACGGCTACGGCATTGGGCTCGTTGAGCTGGGCGCTGGTGGCCGGACCGCTGTCGCCGCTATAACCCGCGATTCCATCGCCGGCCACGGTGGTGATCACTCCGCCGCTGACCTTGCGGATGCGCTGGTTAAAAGTGTCGGCAATGTATAGATTGCCCGCGGAATCCACCGCAACCCCATAGGGATAATGCAGCCCGGCGCTGGTGGCCGGGCCATTATCGCCGCTGTAACCGATGGTTCCGTTGCCCGCCACGGTGGTGATGATCCCATTGCTGACTTCGCGGATATGGCCCGTGTCGGTATCGGCGAAATAGACATTCCCGGAGGCATCCACGGCGATTCCGGTAGGGGAGCTGAGCGTGGCGCTGGTGGCCAGGCCATTGTCGCCGCTGTAACCCACCGTCCCATTGCCCGCAAAAGTAGTAATCAACCCGTTACTTACCTTGCGGACGCGATAGTTTTGGGGGTCGGAGATATAAAGGTTGCCGGCCGAGTCCACGGCCACGCCGTAGGGGTCCACCAACTGGGCGCTGGTGGCCAGGCCGTTGTCTCCGCTGTAACCCGCGACGCCGGTGCCCGCCACGGTGGTGATCACCCCGCCCGAGACTTTCCGCACGCGCCGGTTCAGGGAGTCGGCAATGTAGAGGTTGCCCGAGGAATCCAGCGCCACTCCTTGGGGGTCGGCCAACTGCGCCAGGGCAGCCGCGCCGCCGTCACCGGCCTGTAAGCTACCTCCCGCCACCGTGTTGATCAGCCCGCCGGCCACTTTGCGAATGCGATTGTTGCCGCTATCGGAGATGTAGAGGTTCCCGGCGGAGTCCACCGCGATGGCGTAGGCGGTCAGCCCGGCGCTCACCGCGGGACCCCCGTCGCCGCTGAAGGCCGGGTTCCCATCTCCGGCGGCCGTGGTGATGATGCCGTTGGTCACTTCGCGGACCACGCTGTTCCCGCTGTCGGCAATATAAAGGTCGCCCGCGGTATCCACGGCCACCCCGATGGGAAAGTAGAGATCGGCGCTGGTGGCCAGCCCGCTGTTGCCGGTGTAACCCGGCTGTCCGGTTCCCGCCACGGTGGTGATGATTCCGTTCGATACCTTGCGGACGCGCTGGTTCTGGTAGTCGGCGATATAAAGGTTACCCGCGGAATCGAGGGCGATGCCGGCGGGTTGATTCAACTGGGCGCTGGTGGCGAGGCCACTATCGCCGCCGTATGTTGGCTGCCCGGTGCCGGCCACGGTGGTGATGATGCCGCCGGTGACCTTGCGGATGACGTTGTTCATCTGGTCGCTGATGAAGAGGTCGCCCGAGGCGTCCACAGCCACCCCAATGGGCTGGTTCAACTGGGCATTGGTGGCCGCGCCGTTGTCTCCGCTGAAACCGGCCTTGCCGGTCCCGGCCACCACGGTGATCACGCCGTTATACACTTTACGGACGCAGTTGTTCAACGTGTCGGCAATATAAAGGTTGCCGGCGGAATCCAGGGCTACGCCGGAGGGATTATTCAACGGCGAGCTGGCGGCTGAGCCGTTGGCAGCGTTGAAGCCCGCGGTGCCGGTGCCGGCCACCACGGTCAAAAGATTGGTCTGGGCATCCAATCGGAGCACGGTGTTTTGAAACGGGAAGTACAGGTCGCCTGCGGCGTCCACCGCCAGGCCCTGAATCGGCAAACCGGCCAGGTTGGCGGAAGTCCCCTGGATATTCATCGGCAGCGCGCCGCCTGCCACGGTGGAGATGGTGTAGGTTTGGGCGGACAAGAATCCCGACCCGAGCAGGGTGAGAAGAACGACAGGTAGCAGTCGCATTTGGTAAGACTCCCTTCGGCCCATGAGCACCCGGCGGCCAAAGCTTAGGATCGGCTGCCAGCCGCCGGTTCACGCCGCTGTTTCAGGATGGCACAGGTATCGCCGGGTGGCGATGCCAGGCAGTCCCACCGCTAATTGGCGAACAGGCCTTGGAATTCCGTACTCCCGATGAAACCCTGGTTGGGAGTGCCCGGTCCCAGGATCTGGATGCGCGTGGCGAAACCCGCGCTGCCCTGGAAGAGAATCCCCGGACCGCCGCTGTTCGCGACTCCTATCCAGAAGGACAGGCCGGAGGGGTCCGGGTCGCGGCTCAGAATCGTAAAATACAGCATCTGCACGTATAGGGAGTTGGTGTGGTCCGTGGTGTACGTTCCGGTGCTTTGGAACTCGTTATTGGGGGTGCTCATCGGTGTGACATTGCCGGGGTATCCGATGAGGGTTTGGAACCAGTTGGCCAATCCGGCGCCGTTAGCCTGGTTGACCTCGCTGCCGGTCGGCTGCCGGTTCAGCAGGTTCTGGTAAAGCGTGGCAGCGGTGTAACTGCCGTTGATCAGCGAGTTGAAAAGGCCCGCCGCGGACTGGCGCCCGGCGCGCACGTTGGCCGCCGCCGCGGTGAATTGAGCGAAGCTGGGCGCAGCGCCGGTAGTGGCCTGGTAGACGGCCATTACCAGAAAGTCGCTATTGAAGGCTTCGGGACTAGTCAGGAAGGAATCCGACATCTGCCCGAGTCCCGCGCCGCCCGAGCCGGTCCAGAACGCAAAGCCACTCGGATCGGGGTCGCGGCCCAGAAGTTGCTCATACAGCGCGTAGACTTCGCGATAAACCTGGTTGTCTCCGGAACCCGACTCCGTCACCGTATAAGACGCCGATGCCGCCCCGCTGGCCACCGTGATGCTGTATGTCTGCGGCAGATTATGCGTGTTGTTGAGCAACGAATAGGACACCGTGGCGGCGCCGCTGCCGCCTGAGCCGGTGTCGATTTGCAGAAACTCTGGATTAGACGATGTGGCAGTCCACGCTCCGCAGCCTGCGCTGGGCGCCACCGTGAAGGACACCGGAGTTTCCGGCCCCACGCCGCAATTCGGCTGGCCGGAGCCGTTCGGACAGGCTTCCACCATCGAGGTTCCCGTCGGCGGCAGTGTCGTTAGTTGCGGACCGAGCGTGATCGAGCACGAGCCCGTGCTGCTGCTGAATGCCGCGCTCACGCTGTGGGGCCCGTTCATCGTGAGGGTTTGCGGATTCGCGCCGCCGCTCAAATCGCCGGCCCAATAGCTGAACTGATAGCCAGCGGCTGGCGCGGCCGTCAACTGCACGGTGGTGCCGGGGTTGTAGTACCCTCCGTTCGAACCCGGACTCGCCGAGATGCTACCGCCACTGGCGGGCGCCGCCGTGATCGCCAGCAGATACTGCACGCTGAAGCTGGCCGTGTACGTCGCCGCGCCCGCCCCCACCGTAATGCTGTGGGAGGCCGCGCCGCCATCGCTCCAGGAAGTGAAGACATCCTGCGTTCCCGCCGCGCCTTGCTGGGTCGTCACCACCGCGATGGTGTGCGATCCCTGCGTCAGGCTCACCGTCGCCGGAGCCGTTTGCGCAGTGCCGCCATCCACGGTAAATTGCAGCCCCTCTGGATTGGTCTGAATGGTGACCGGCGTGTTCCCTCCGCCCGTCACCACCCCGCTGGTGTTCGTCAGCGCCACGGCATAAGGCCCGATCATCGTGTACATCGCATCGGGTTTGCCATCGCCGTTCCAATCGGCCACGGCCACATTCACCTCCGACTGGCCCGACGGCAGCAGCACTTCCGGCTGGAATGAGCCATCCCCGTTCCCCTGGAAATAGCCCAGTTGCGTCGCCCCGCAGCAGTGCGTCACCAGCAGGTCGATTTTGCCGTCGCCGTTGAAATCGGCCGCGCCGATCTCCACCGGCCCATACGCCGAGGTCACCGATTGGGGGGATCCGAACCTTCCGTTGCCAGTATTCAGCAGCACGCTCAGCCCATAACTGGACGAGCTGAAATCCAGCGTGGTTGCCGTAATCAGGTCGGGCTTGCCATCGCCGTTAATATCCGTCACCAGCGTGAACTGCGGATTCGTTCCCGCCGCATACGCGACTGGCTCCTGGAAGGTGCCGTCGCCGTTGCCCAAAAGCACCGCCACGCTTCCCGGATCCGAAGACGAGAGGTACACCGGCGTCCCGTTGTTCGTGACCACCAGGTCCAGCTTGCCGTCGCCGTTCACATCGATGGCCTGGGTTTGCACCGGGGCCGATCCTACGATAAACGACTGGTGCACTGCGAAGGTCCCGTTGCCGAGGCCGAGGTACACGTAACCGTTGGAAGAGGTCCCGCCCGCCGAATCCACCACCGCGAAATCCAGCTTTCCGTCGCCGTTGAAATCGCCCACCGAAAGGCCCATAATCCCTTCCGAATTAGTCGCAATCCCACTCGGCGATTGAAAGGTTCCGTCCCCGTTGCCCAGGTAAATGGAAATGCCGGAGGGGTCCGTGGAGGCGAAATCTACCTTGCCGTCGCCGTTGAAATCGCCCGTCCCTATGGAATCCGACCCAAGGCTGGACGGGACGTTCTGCGGCGTAAACGTACCATCACCGTTGCCGAGTAATACCGTCACGCCGCCCTCGACTGTCTGCGGCGTCAACGAGCCCGCAATCGCGTCCGGTTTGCCATCCCCGTTAAAATCGGCAACCGCCAGGGCCTCCGGCAACGATCCGGATCCTCCTGCAAGCGGGTACATGGGCGAGGCATTGAACAGTCCCGCGCTTGTCTGCGCCAGCACCGCAATGGAATCGGCGCCCACAGCGGCCAGCAGCGCGCCCTGATGGCTCGCGTTGAAATCGATATTGCTGTTCCCGTCCTGCGCGCAACCCGCCAGGTAGACCTTGCTGGCGCCCGCAGGAACCGCATAACCACTGACCGTAGACGAAGCGAAGCCGTCGCCCCTGTTGAGCACAACCAGCACCACCCCGTTCACCGAATCCGTCGCCACAATGTCCGGCCTGCCGTCTCGGTTTACATCGGCCGCCGTGATGCTGCCGAGCACTCCTGGCGTGGGAATCCGCTTGGGAGCCTGAAACGTCCCGTCGCCATTGCCCCAATGCACCGAAACCCCGCCTGACACGGCAACCGCGAGGTCCGTCTTGCCGTCGCCATTGAAATCCGCCGCCGCGACCCCCGCTGGCGCCGTGCCGGTGCTCACCGTGATCGGATCGCGAAAGGTGCCATCCCCATTTCCCAATAGAACCGTAATGCGGTTCAGCCCACTGCTGGTTACTGCCAGGTCGAGATTCCCGTCTCCGTTGAGGTCCGCGGCCGCCGCCGCCAGGTTGCCTCCGCCCGCCATCGTTAAGATGGTCGCCGGCGACCCCGCCGTTGCGCTGCCCCGCGCAGCATAGACAGTTACCGTAGCCGCACTTCCATTCGCCAGCACTATCGTGTCTTCCAGGTGATTGTTGTGCAGGTCGGCCCTAAGTACGCTATAAGCGCTGGTGCTGACTTTGTAAGTGGGCGCCGAGGCGAGATTGAACGCCCACGTACCCTCTGCCATCTGCATGGCGATCGGCGGACAACTTTGCGCGGCCACGCGGAAACTGAACAGAAAGAGAACCACTGGAACTTGAAAACGACGCATCCGGCCCTCCGCCGACCGGCGGAGTCGTTCTCCTC
>DATJRE010000447.1:0-9470 GCA_035505095.1 Bryobacteraceae bacterium
TCATTAATCGTCGATTCGCCGCATACCAGCTCCGCTACCTTTTGCACCAACTCCTCGCCCGTAGCCATTTGGGGATGCTGCACTACCGGCCGCCACGCCTCGCCCGCATCCTTCCAATGCATCCGCACCCGGCCGTCTTCCAAGCTCAGCACCCGCAGCGTTCCCAGCGCGGCCAGGAATCCGAGCAAGTCGCCGCCGTCCAATCCGCCTAGCTCGATCTCAGGCATGGGCAGCCTCCGCCCTGTCGCTGTCCTGTTGCTCCTGCTCGCTCTGCCTCTGGTCGGCCAACCGCACCAGCGTCTCCAGAAATGCCAGGCCGTACCAACCGTAGCGCCCGACCAGCCGCCAGTAGCGCTCGCTGATACCGGAACCGGCGAGTTCCAGCCGATGATCGCTGGTTCCGCACCACTCGCGGTAAGCCACCGCCTCCACCGCTTCTTCTTCCACCACCGGGGCAAACGGCCGGCACCGGCCATGGTGGCTCGCAATGAGGTGCAGCAGCAGCTCGAAATCGACGCCGCCGAATTGCCCGGAGTGCGGAGCCAGAAGTCCCACCGAAGTGAGTTCGTGCCGTCCTCCCTTGGGATATCCGGCGAGCTGGCGGGCCCTCTCAATGGCCGCCGGGTTCTGCCCGTTTCTGCCCGATTTGGCAAGCAGCTCATCCGGCCGGATCGGGTTCCCTCCGCGCAGCCACGCCTGAAATCTCGGGTCCGCCTTCCCGATGTCGTGCAGGGCCGCAGCCTCGATCACCGTCTCCCGCAACCGCTCCGGCAAATCGCAGGCAAACCGCCTGGCCCAATTCGCGCATCCCTCCAGGTGCCGGTCCAGCGGCACCTCCGACGTGTACGAGGCGCGCCGGCTCTCCTGCTCGAACACGCTCCTGCCAATCGCCGCCGCCCACGAGTCTCCCTGGTCCGCCGGGTTTTCCACAAACTGCGTCCGCCTGCGGCGCAACTCAGCCACAACCCGCTTTACCCAGTCTTCGGATTCCGCGTCCGGCTCGCCCCGCAGTGCCTC
Source organism: Bryobacteraceae bacterium (assembly GCA_035505095.1). GTDB lineage: Bacteria > Acidobacteriota > Terriglobia > Bryobacterales > Bryobacteraceae > JOPF133. The sequence goes on from DATJRE010000447.1 coordinate 1,018, forward strand.
CCTCGCGTCCGCTTCCAACTCGCGCTCGCGGATTCCCCTGGCGAATCCGGCGTATCCCCATTGCTCCGCCAGCTTCGGATGGAGCCGCAGCATGGGGTGGCCCAGTTGCGCTTTCACCGCATCGCCGATATCTGTAACCTCCGCCGTTGACTCCGGGTTCCAACCCCATTCATCGCAGCCTCCGTAGTCCGCGGGCACGGCCATCGTCATCCCCGGACGAATCTCTTCCGGCTGCCGGAGAACCTTGCTTTCTTCCTCCCCGCGCCACGCCAATACCGGACCTTTTTCATTCCGTCCGGAAGCCACTGTGCCCGGCACGCCCTCCAGGTCCGCAAGGCCGCCGGTCTCCTGGTTTCCCAGCCATTTCCGCACCGCCCACACGGGCAAGGCGATCGCTTCCGCCGCGCTCGGCGGGCATATGGAAGCCAGTTCGCTCCAAAGCTCCTCTTCACCGCTCTCCAGGTCCTGCCGCCAAATCACCTGAACGTCCGCCGGCTCGGTCTCCGGGCCGTGCAGGAAGACCGCCGGTTCCGGCAGCATCGCAGGTTCGGGTGAAGTCTGGCTCAGCAGATCCAAGTGCGAGGGCATCAAGACCGGTGCGCTGGAGCGAGGCATCGCCAGCGGTGCCCGGTCCGCGGTAGCGCGCAGGGCCGTCCGTAAAGCCGCCACTCCCATCGGAATGAACTCGGCCTTCGTCCGTTTCGTTCGCGCTTTCTTCCTGCCTTCGGCCGGAACCACTTCGATCTTCTCTTCGCTCGCCGTGCGCTCTTGCAACCATCGCCACACCGCCGGCAGCGTGCCGCCATACACCGGGTCGTGGCCGTTGCGGGCAATCTGAGATTTCAGCGCGACAATCGCTGCATACACCGGCCGCTCGCGCCCGTTCCTCGCCAGTCTCCCAAAGCGTTGTTCTAAAGCGTCAATACTGGCGATCTCCGTTACCAGGCCGTCGAAATCGATGTTCGCGCCCACCTCAATACACTGTGTCGCCACCACGAAAACCGTGCCATCGGGATCGGCCTCCCTCCCCAAGCCGATCCGCCCTTTCCATTTCTGCCATAGCCGGTCCCGGTCGTAGGGGCGTGCGCGTCCCGTCAGCAAAAGGGCTGTCGACCCTTCCTCGCCCTCAAGCTGCTGGTGTACCCGCCGCGCTGTCTCTACCCGATTCGCGATCACTCCGATTACTTTGGCGCCGTGTCGATTTCGCAAGGCGCGGGCTTCGCGTGCCAGGGCTTCGGCCAGCTTCCTCCGGTCCTCTTGGCCCTCGGTCCCGCCCTCTTCCAACACCAGCCTGGCTCTCTTCTCCGTCTCCCACCGCTTTTTTAAAATCGGCTGTTGGCGATCGGCTTCGGTTTCTTCAAAGGCGTGTCCCTCGCGCGGAGTAGCGCTCATCTCGATCGCTGTAAGTGGCAACTCCAACGGCTCTTCCGCCCACCCGCGATAGTGCCTGATCCAGCCAAGCGTTTCCGCGAAAGGCTGGCTGGTGTGCGCTTCATCGAGGATGATCAGCGAATCGTATGCCGCCAGTCCGGCCCGAATCGGCCGCGAGTAAGGGCTCACGCCGTAAGCCTGGAATAGCAGGCTGGAACCGATTTGATCCACCGTCGAACAGACGATCGTGGGCTGAAGAGGGGACTCCGTCCACCAGTTTTCTCTGGGAATTCCGCCGCGCAAGGTTGCCGTCACAAGCGGCCGGTCGCAGCCTCCCAGATCGCGCAATCGTCGCGCCACCATCCCCAGTTCCGATGCCGGTGGAGCATTCTCAAGCGCCGTCTTGAGCCGATCCGCACGCTCCGCGGCCTCATCCACCACCACCCGCCGGTCAACTACGAAAAAGATGCGCCGCGGCGCGTGCGGAGCTCCCATCGCCAAAGCGTACACGGCAATATCCAGCACCGCCGTTTTGCCCGCCGCTGTCGGAAGTCCGATCGATTCGGGCCAGCACCCATTCAACGCGCGCTCGGCTAATTCCTCCTGCCAGGGAAAAGGAGATGCGCCGGCTCCCCAGATCGCGGCGAAGAACTCGCGGAAGGTCATGGACGCCCCCCGGATTCGAAGAGCGGAGCGAAGAATCCGTATCCGTAGTAGCGGCCTGCGCCCGCCGTTACCGGACCTGCAACAGGCTCTTCAAACCTGACCCGCACATGGCAGTGGTAGCGCTGCGGTTTGCCCGCCCTGGCAGCCGCCGCCGGGAACAGCCCCGCCTTCGGAACTCCGGAATGCCATGGATTGTAGTGCAGGTCGATTTCGCACGGCGCCGGCAGTCCGATCCGGCCGAACGCCACCCGCACCACTTCCTCCGCCTCCTCACCAAACGGATCCTTCGGGTAGCGGTCAAACACGAAGGGTGTCACCGTGGACCACACCGTATGCGGCCGCGTCCAAGTCCTGGTTTCCAGCGAATGCCGCCGTTCCTCCGCATCCGCCAGAGAAACGGTCCAGCGCCCCCAAGGCATCTGCAATGCGTTGATCGAACCGATCACCTTCCAGCACTCCGCGCGCTCGAAATCGCTCAGCGTTTTCGGAACCAGCACCGCCACACCCAGGATGTCTCCGGTGGCATGCGCCGACCCTATAAAAGGCAGCGGCGCCAGAGCGATGTGCGGCCGCTCGCTTCGCACCGGATTCTCCGCGGTGCTTTCGGGCGCATGCCCGCTGAAGCATTCGGAGACCGGATCGCGCGCCAGTTTTTGGATCGCTCCGCGCAGCGCTGTCAGTACGCTCAGGGTGGAGCGCAGCGATCCTCTCGGCCCGTCGTCCCGCCGCAGGACGATCATTTGATCGAAGATTCCCTGTGCGCGCGGCGGCCGCGGCGACGCCGCCGTGGCATATCGCGTCGTCCTGCCCGGCGACGGCCGGTTGGTCTTGAGCGGCTCCTTCTGAAATCGCTGGTATCGTTCCTCCAGGTCCCGGAGCCGCCCCGGATAGGCGACACGCATGCGTGCGCCTTCCGCCGCCCCCGGATTCCAGACCGTAACATCGGCAACCGGCAACTGATCCGCGATCTCGACGGCCACCAGGCTCGAAGAATGCCCCAGCGAGCTGGTCCTTCTGAGAATCCGGTCCAGTGCCGCGGCGGTCTCGCGGGGAGGTTCTGCTTCCCAAACAAAATACACATCCGGATGAGACAGCCATGCCGAAGGAAAAGTGCGAGGCTTGCGTGGACGGTCTTCCGGCAACGTCCGCGAATCGTTTACAGGGACAAAGGCCTGCACCGGTTTCCGCGGGCTGTGTCTCCCGGCATAGATTCTGGGAGCTGCCTGTTCTTCGAGCCAGGCCAGCGCCGGACGCAACTCCTCCTCCGCGCCGCCTTCTCCCCACGCCGCTACCAGCGCGGAGAACAGCCGCGAAGGATGAGGGGGCCACTCCGGCTCTAATTTCTCATCGCCGTCTTCGAAGATGGCGGAATACACACGCCCGGTGAGATAAGTGACCCGGAGGGCAAGCACGGTTACGCTCCCGCGCCGGCGCTCATGGATCGCTTGCGGCTTTCCACTACCAGCTTGCTCAAGTCGGGGGATGGCCGCAGAATAACCGGCTGTTCAGGCCAAGGTAACCCCAGGTCCTTCGCCGCCCCGGCAGCTTGCGCCAGAATCTCCGACGCGCGGGAGGCATTCAATTCGAAAGGCTCCTTCTCCCCGCGCCCGACGAATTCCATGGCGCCTGGCTTGCCGTCCAGCAGGCAGCGCGAGCGCAGATCGTATCCGTCCTCATCCAGCAGACAGATCGCAGCCAGGCCAAGCGCCGCCAGCACCGTCCGGGCGGCGTCATCCACAGCCGCGCTGTACTGGTTTTTCAGAGGAAAGCGCAATCGCCGAAGCGCGGCCAGAGAAAGCACCGTGTGCTGCACGGCGTACGCGATCGTCACCCCGCCGTGGTTGAGAACGGTCTTCCGCGTGGTCTTGTCTTCATGCCGAAAGGAAGGCACGATATTGCCGTGATTGATTTCGGACGGTTTCAGCTTAATTGGTTTGCCATTACTGTCTTTTTGAGCTTCTCCCTGCTCAAAAGTCCAACCGCTGTTCGGCCCGCTGTAGATATCCACGTTATTCTCGATTTGCAGTGGATCGATGCGGCTGGACGTGCGTTTGCCATTTACCTTTTCATACCCTACGATCTCCGATACAATCGCCCGCTGAACTTTGGCGCCCATTCCTCCCCGGGGCCCGGTCGAATCCCAGAAGCCGAACAGCAGGGCGGTCGGACACAGTTCGAAAATCGAGGTCGCCGCCGACGCTTTGGCAGTGTTCATCGCCGCCCCCGGTCCCGCGTTGCGGAAAGGCTCGCCGCTCGGGTAGACCGAATCGCGGAAGATCGCGTCGCAAACCCGGTGCGGCGCTTCCAGTGCGGTGATGCGCCCAATCTCCGCCAGGATCGGATCGCGGTCGCTCCCGGCAAAGTCCACCTGGAGCATCGGCATCTGGATCGTTCCCCTGTCGTACGCGCGTAGCAGCGCCAATTCCATGCGATTTGCCTGCGACTGCACCGAGTCGAGCAAAACTGTTTCAACCGTACTGACCTTGGGCCCGTCCTGACCCTCGACCATGACCTGTCGAGGCTCTTCCGCGTACTCGCCGCCTTCATAAGTAGGAGGAAAAATCTTGTCCCCTTGTGGTTCCAGACGAGTGATGCGCCGAATGGCCGCATATTCACCCGCAACCGCTTTTTTGAGCGCATTGATATCCAGCATTTTTCACCGTTCTCCAATAGACGCACAAAGAACAAGCTCAAATGTAACGCAAATTCAAATGAGGCGCTTGTAACTGAAGTCCGATCTCTCTCGCGTTCTTATGGCAGACATGATCGGCGAATTACCGCCGCCGCGTCGCTTCCGCCTTAGGAAGCTCTAAGAAGCCGGGCGAAGAAACGCGTCAGACGCTGCCAGCCATCCTCCGCCGAAGCCGCGTGGTAACTGGGGCGGTAATCCGCGTGGAAGGCGTGTCCCGCATCGGGATACACCACGATCTCCACCGTCTTGCCGGCGGCGGCGGCAGCGCCGCGCATCTGCTCGATGGTCTCCAGCGGAATGGATGCATCCTTGCCGCCGTACAGGCCGAGCACCGGGCAAGGCAGCTCCGCAGCCACATCCACGGGATGGCGCGGATGCAGCGGACCGGTGGGTCCCACGAGCCGGCCGTACCAGGCCGCCGCGGCGCGCAACCGCGGGTTGTGCGCGGCGTAGAGCCAGGCGATGCGTCCGCCCCAGCAGAAACCGGTGATGGCCACTCGCGCGGGGTCGCCCTTGCCCTCAGCCACGGCGAAGTCCACGGCGGCATCCAGGTCGGCCATCACTTGGGCGTCCGGTACCCGCGGCACCACCTTGGTCAGAAGCTCCTGGATATCCGTCATCCGAGAGACATCCGCCTGCCGCGCATACAACTCCGGAGCGATCGCCAGGTACCCCAGCTTGGCCAGGCGGCGGCACACGTCGCGGATGTATTCGTTGACCCCGAAAATTTCCTGCACCACCAGAACCACCGGGAAGCGGTCGCCCTTGGATGGCCGCGCGCGATAGGCCGGCAGTTCGCCATCGGAGACCGGAATCTTCACTTCGCTCGCCTCCAATCCTTCCGTATCCGTATGGATGGCCTGCTCGCTCCGCGGCGCCGCGGCCGGCGCAAAGCCCGCTGTCAGAGTGGTGCCTGGAAAGGTCATTCGCGTTTCGCTCCCCCAGCCGATTCTACCGTGGCCGGCTACGCAGCGGACGAGGGGAGGGTCCAGCCCGCTCAGCGCTGCGCGGCCCGGCAACCCGAACGAGTGGAGGCGAGCGGAGCCGGGCATGCGAATCGGGCCACCCGGTCGTCAGGCGTCGCTCGGCCGCGTTCGACCGAGCCGGGATTTCTGGCGCCACTGCAGACCTGCAAACGGGGTTGGCGCGCAGCTTGGGCCAGTCCCTGCGGGAAGTGCCTCTGCCCGCACCGCCGCCCAGGCACTGAATGCGCCGTCAGGCCAGTGCCGCTAATTCCTCCAGGCTCAGGCGGCCGGTGTAGATGGCCATGCCGAGGGCGGCGTGTACCCCCATGTCGCGCAGGGCGCGGACGTCGTCCAGAGTGGTGATGCCGCCGGCGGCGGTGAGTTCCAACGAGGTCGCCGCGCGCAGGCGGCGGAACCAGTCCAGGTCGGTGCCGCGCAGCATGCCCTCCTGGTCTACGTAGGTGCAGAGGAAGCCGGCGCAGTAGGGTTCCAACTCCGCCACCACCGCTTCGGCGGCCAGACCGGTGGATTCGCGCCAGCCCTTCACCACGATGCGGCCGGCTTTGGAATCGAGCGCCACCACCAGCCGCTCGCGGCCCACGGCATCGCGAAGAGCGGCCAGAAACTCGCGGCGGATGCCGGCTGCGTCGAACGCCGCGGTGCCCACGATGACTTTGCGGGCGCCCTGCGCGAGGAGCGCCTGCGCGCGTTCCACCGAGCGCACACCACCGCCCACGCGCGCGGCGGCACGCGAGGCCAGCAGGCGCACCAGGGCGTCGTTCGAACCGCGGTCCATGGCGGCATCCAGGTCGATCACCTGGATTTCCGGGAAGGCCGCGAAGCGCCGCAGCATTTCTTCGGGAGAGCCGCCCTCCAAGGCCTTCTCCCGACCCTGGATGAGCTGCACCACTTTGCCCTCCATCAGGTCGATGCAGGGGAAAATCATGGCGTCATCCGCACCGCAACGCCGTGGCGATCGAGTTCTTCCTTGAGCTGGTGCACGGTGTAGGTGCCGTAGTGGAAGATGGAGGCGGCCAGGGCTGCATCGGCGGTGCCCTCGGTGAGCACGCGGACGAAATGCTCGGGCTTGCCGCCGCCGCCCGACGCAATCACGGGGATGTGGGTAGCCTCGGAAACGGCGCGGGTCAGGCGGCAATCGAAGCCCTCCTGCACGCCATCGGTGTCCATGGAAGTGAGCAGAATTTCGCCGGCGCCGAGGGCCTCACCGCGGGCGGCCCACTCGACGGCATCGAGCGGTTCGGGATCGCGGCCGCCGCGGGTGAAGACGCGCCAGGGGCCCGCGGGCCCGGGTTCGCGGCGGCGCGCGTCGATGGCCAGCACCACGGCCTGGGCGCCGAATTCGCGCGAGAGTTCGGCAATCAGCTCGGGACGGCGCACGGCGGCGGTGTTCACCGAGACCTTGTCGGCGCCCGAAAGGAGAATGCGGCGGGCGTCCGCCACGGAGCGAATTCCACCGCCCACGGCCAGCGGGATGAAGACCTGCCGCGCGGTGCGGGCGACCACCCCGGCCATGATGTCGCGGGCATCGCTGGAGGCAGTGATATCGAGGAAAACCAGCTCGTCGGCGCCCTGGGCGTTGTAACGCGCGGCCAGTTCCACCGGGTCGCCGGCATCACGCAGGTTGACGAAGTGGACGCCTTTGACCACCCGCCCGGCGGTGACATCCAGGCAGGGGATGATGCGCTTGACTAGCATGCCGGTCCCTGCGCGGCGCGCCGCTGGCGAGAGGTCATATGGCGGCCTCGCGAAGTTGCGCGCGCGCCGCGGCAGGGTGCGCTCTTCGGCCGGCCGGCCGAGGGACGGTTGTGGCAGGCATTTACGCCCTCACCGGCCGCGCACCGGTGCCGGCCCAGTTGGACAGCCGCTACGTCCCCGACCGCGAAGTCCGCTCCCTCACGGTCGCGGCTCCGATTCGATGGCGAGCCGATCGCGTTAGCAGGCGCGCGAACCGAATCACGCGGTCGGAGACCTAGAGGCAGCGGTATGCTTAGCACGGCAGCTCCACGAAATTGCGGACGACCTGCAGGCCGGCGGCGGCGGACTTCTCGGGGTGGAATTGTACGCCGAAGACATTGGCGCATTCGAGAGCGGCGGTGTAGGGCAGCTCGTAGGTGCAGAGCGCGGAGGCGCGGTCGGAGGGGGGCACGTAGAAGCTGTGCGCGAAATAGACGAAAGGCGCCTGCGGTACCCCGCGGAACAGCCGCGACTCGGGACGCACCTCCAGTTGGTTCCAGCCCATGTGCGGCACGCGGGCATTCGGCGGGAAGCGGCGCACGGCGCCCGGATAGAGCGCCAGGCCACAAACTTCGGGAGCTTCTTCGCTGCGTTCGAAGAGCGCCTGCAATCCGAGGCAGATTCCCAGGAACGGCACGCCCGCCGCGATCCGCTCCAGCAGGGCGCCGCGCAGCCCACGGGCGTCGTTTAACGCATGCATCATCTGGCCGAAATGGCCCACGCCGGGCAGCAGGATTTTGGATGCGCCGCGCAAGGCATCGGCATCGTGCGCCAGGGTGTACGGGCAGCCGATTTCGGCCAGGGCGTTCTCCACCGACCGCAGATTGCCGGCGCCGTAATCCAGAATGGTGATCATAGCAGCCCCTTGGTGGACGGCAACTGGTCCTTGAGCCGCGCGTCTTTGGAGCAGGCATACTTCATGGCCCGCGCGAAACACTTGAAGATGGCCTCGATCTTATGATGGCTGGACCGGCCGTACAGCACCTTGGCGTGCAAATTGGCGC
>DATJRE010000448.1:0-22715 GCA_035505095.1 Bryobacteraceae bacterium
GGCGGCTCGTGCCCCCCCGCCACAGCCATCCCCACCAGCCCCAGCGCCGCCAGTCCGTACGCCTGGTAGCGGAAATCCACCAGCCGCCGCAGCCAGCCCACCGCAAACGGCCCGCCCGCCAGCGCGAACCACGCCAGGCCGCGGTCCCCGTACGCCTCGTAGCGCGCCACCAGCGCCATCATGGCCGCCCCGGCGTAGCCGTACGCCACATCCGCCGGACGCAGCGCCCGGTTCACATAAAAGACCAGCGCATCCAGCGCCGCCACCGGCGTCCAGGAGCGATACGGTAGCACCGGCAGATCCGCGGCTACCAACTGCCCCACTTCCAGCCCGAACACCACCGCCCCCAGCAGCCGCAGGTACCGCGAGCGGAAGCGCAGCCCGGCCAGGTAGTACAGCTCCGCCTCCGCCAGCAGCGCCACCGCCACCCACTGGCTGTCCAGCTCCAGGAAAATCGCCCCCGCCGCCAGCGCGCCGGTGAGCGTCACCGACCACCGCCACTCGCTGCGCCGCGCCCGCGCCACCGTGCTTACCAGGTAAGCCGCCGCGCTGGCGGCCACAATCTGCCACTCGCGCCCCGGCGCCGCCAGGTGCCACTTGGCCGCCGAGAGCGTCAGAAATCCGATGGCGTTCAGCGGCAGCAGCGCGGGCGACGGATGCAAAATGTCGAAGCCCTCAAACAGCAGCCAGTACACCGTGAAGATCGTCTGCGCCTCCCACAACGGCGCGCCCGTATCGTGTTGCAGGGCGCAAATCCCGTAAGTGGCGATCAGCCCCACCAGCGCCATGTTCCGCCAGCCGAAGCGGTGCGCCAGGTACAGCAGCGAGGCCGCCAGCGGAGCCACCGCGATCACCGCCAGCGCCGTCACATGCGTGATTCCGAGAGTGGTGAAGGCCAGGAAATAAGCGATCCCGGTGACCGTCTCCGACCGGTAGCGCAGCGAATGCGCCACCATCCCCACGCCCACCGCCAGCAGCAACAGCGCCCCCGCCACCGGGCTTTCGATCACCCGGGCCGCGTCGATCGCCTGCGCCGCGTAGACCGTGAAATACAGCGCCGCCCATCCACCGCCCAGGAGGCCGCGTGCAAACGTGCGATAGCGCTCGCGCTTCTCGAACACCACCCCCGCCGCCAGCATGGCCAGCCCGGTGGCCAGCCCAATCGCCACCCGTCCCGCCGGCCCCATCTTGGTGAACGAAAACCCTAGCAGACTCGCCAGCCCGATCACCAGAACGAACACTCCGACCTTATTGGCCCAGTTCCCGCCCACCAGCGCTTCCCAATCGGCCGAGCTCCGCGCCGCCCGCGCCGGAGCCAGAGCGGGAACCGGAGACGGAGCCGCAGGCTCCATGACGGGCGCAACTGGCAGCGGCTCCGCCTTCGCTATCACCGGAATCTCCACCGCCGGCGGTGTCACCACAACCGGCGGCATCGGCGGTATGGGCGGCACTGCGGGAGCCGGAGCCGGCGCAACCGGCGCAGCCGGTACCGCGGTCTCAACGGCCCGCGGTGCAGACGCCCCGAACTCCCCGGTCCGCTTCGCCCACGCGATCTGCCGCTGCAACGCGTCCATCTGCTCCTGCATCTGTTTCAGCCGGTCGCGCAGATACACCCATCGCACCAACAACACCACGATCAGGATGCCAATCAGCAGACTTTCCATCACGCACTCTCCACAACCCGCCCCTCACCCGCGCCCTCGGCTCTCTTGCCTTCCCGCGGTTCTCTCCGCGTCTCCGCGTCGAGGGTCCGTCCGCCCCAATCCCAGGAGCCGCGGTGAGAACCCCAGCCGCTCACTTGCCTCTCACCGCTTGCCTTCCTCCGCGGGTTTCTCCGCGTCTCCGCGTCTCCGCGTCGAGGGTCCATTCGCCCCAATCCCAGGAGCCGCGGTGAGAACTCCAGCCGCTCACTTGCCTCTCACCTCTTGCCTTCCTCCGCGGGTTTCTCCGCGTCTCCGTGTCTCCGCGTCGAGACCCCGTCCGCTCCAATCCCGGTAGCCACAGTGAGGACATCGGCCCTCGGGACCTCACCCAGCCCCGCCAGCTCCACCGCCCGCGCCTTCAACCCTCGCAGGTCCAGCTTGCCCGTCCCCAGCAGCGGCAACTGTGCCACCGCGTACACATTCTCGCGTTTGGGCAGCCAGAGCCGCGGCAGGTCGGTATCGTTCAGCCGCTGCCACACCTCGCCCGGCGCTATCTCCGGCTTGACATACAGCGCCACCAGCCGCTCGCCGCGCTGCTCGTCCGGAATCCCCGTCACCGCGCACGGCGCATCCCCCAGCACCGCGCCCAGCGCTTCTTCCACGCGAATGTGCGGCACCATCTCGCCGGCAATCTTGCTGAAGCGCGACAGCCGGTCGGTAATAAACAGGAAGCCTTCATCGTCAATCCGCGCAATGTCGCCGGTGATGTACCACCCGTCGTGCAGCACTTCGGCCGTGCGCTCCGGCTGGCCCAGGTAACCCAGCATGCGGTTCGACCCCCGCACCAGCAGCAGCCCGTCGTGGTTCGGCGGCAGCGGCTGAAAGCTCCCCGGGTCCACCACCAGCGCCGCCACACCCGGCAGCGGATGCCCCACGCTGCCCGCCTTCGTGCCGGTCTGCCGGTCCCTTCCCGAGCCGCTATCCGGCGCGTTCACCGCCACCACCGGCGCCATCTCCGTCAACCCGTAGCCCTCCAGCAGCGCCACCCCGAACTTCTCGCGGAATGCCGCCGCCACCGGCTCGCGCAGTTTCTCCGCGCCCACCAGCACGAAGCGCAGGCTGGCGAAATCCTCGCGCGCGCATTTGCGCGTGTAAGTGGTGCAGAAGGTCGGGGTGGCCAGCAGCAGCGTGGCATGATACCGCCGGGTCAATTCCCCGATGGCCTTGGCGTCCATCGGATTGGGGTGGTACACCACGCCGCAACCGGTAATCAGCGGAAACCAGATGGTCACCGTGAACCCGAACGAGTGGAAGAACGGCAGCGCGCCCACAATGCGGTCGGCCGGTCCGGTCTGGAAAAGCTGCGCGATGGCCTCGATATCGGCGATCAGATTGTAGTGCGAGAGCATCACGCCCTTCGGAATCCCCGTGCTGCCGCTCGAAAACATCACCGTGGCCGTCGAATCGGGCGCCGCATCGGGTGTGGCCGCGCCGGAGACCCCGCGGCCGAACCACGCCGCCGGCCGCAGCCGAGCCGCCGCCAGCGCGCGCACCTGCTCCCCCTTCCCCGCGCGGCCCAGAATGTCTTCCACGAATACCGTATCCGCCAGCGGCTCCAGCTTGGCTTTGGCCAGGAACGCCCGCGAGCTGATCACCGTGCGGATGCCGCATTGTTCCACCGCCCGCGCCATGGCCTCGCGCCCGGCCGTAAAATTCAGGTTCACCGGCACGCGCCCCGCCAGCGTCGCGCCGATATTGACCAGCGCGCCCGCCACCGTCGGCGGCAGCAGCACCCCGAGCATGGCGTCGCCGGGCCGCTCCCGTTCCATCCACCGCGCCACCATTACACCGCCCGCCAGCATGCGCCCGTAGGTCAGCTCGCGCCCCGTGGAATCGGCCATGGCGAAGTGCCCCCAGTTCTTCCGCGCGGTGCGCACCAGGCGCTGCGCCAGCGTGTCCTTTGGCGTCTTGCGCCGCCCGGTCGCCTCGCTCGACAGGTTCTGGATGGCCTGCCGCACCTCGTGGGCCGCGCTGGTTGCCGGCATCGGCGCGCCGAACGTCACCGTCACCGGGTACGGAATGCGCTTCGGCAACTTCCAGAAAAACCGTCCGCCCTCGAAACTGAAGATGCTGCCCCACACCCGGTCCAGGTGCACCGGAATAATCGGCACATCCATCCCCGCCACGATCTTTTCCAGCCCGCGTTTGAACGGCAGCATGTTGCCGGTATGGGTGATGGCGCCCTCGGCGAAAATGCACACCGCGTGCCCGGCGGCCAGTTCGGCGCGCGCCGCCCGGATGCTCTCCACTACCTCGCGGGGCGTGGCGTTGCCGGCCGGAATGGCGTTCATCAGCCGCAGGAACCAGCGCATCGGCGCGACCGAAAAGAACGGCTTCCACACCAGGAAGCGCAGAAACCGCTCCACCGAGGCGCCGATCAGGAAGCCATCCACGTAAGACATATGGTTGGCCACCAGCAGCGCCGGGCCGCGGTAGGGCACGTTTTCGCGGCCCTCCACGCGAATCCGGAAAACCGAATGCGTGAGCAGATACAAAACCAGGCGGACGAAAAATTCCGGCACCAGCGTCAGCACGTACACCGTCACTCCCAGGGTAACCACCCCGAGTCCCAAAGTGATGCGATCCGGCAGAATTCCCCAGCGGTCGTGCAGCAGCCAGAACAGGCCGGTGGCCAGAATCATCGCCAGAGTCTGCAAAAAATTCGCGGTGCCGATGATGCGCCCTTTCTCCTGGCTGCCGCTGCGCTTCTGCACGTAGGCGTACAGCGGCACGGCGAACAGGCCGCTGGCCACTGCCAGCAGCACCACCGCCGTCACCGCCAGCACGTAGGAACCGCCCGCGGCCGCCAGCAGGATGGCAAACACCGCCATGGCGCCCGCGCCCAGCGGAGCCAGCCCAAGTTCCACTTTATCGCCCGAGAGGCGTCCCGCCAGAAGATTGCCGGCGCCCAGCCCCACCGCCAGGAAGGTCCACAGGAGGCCGATGTGCAGGTCGTCGGCATGCAGCAGTTGGCGGCCGAAATGTTCCAGGTCGGGCTGCAGGAGGGCCGCCACGAACCAGAAATAGGAGATCCCCAGGGTGGCCAGCCACAGCGGCCGGTCTTGTAACAGGTGGCGCGTCCCGGTGGTCACTTCGGCGAACGGGTTCAGGCGGAACGGCTCGCGGGAACCGGATGCCGCCACGCGGGTGATGCGCAGACTGGTAGCCCAGCCGACTACCGCCACCGCCAGCGTCACCAGCCCCATCTTCCACAAATCGGCCGACCAGGCGGCGTAGAGCAGGCTGCCCACCGCGCTCGCCAGCACGATCGCCACGAAGGTGCTCATCTCCAGCAGGCCGTTGGCGCGGGAAAGCTCCTCATCGCGGCAGATCTCGGGCACGATTCCGTATTTGGCCGGGCTGAAGATGGCCGAGTGCAGGCCCATCAGAAAGACCACCGTCAGCATCCACTCGATGCGCCCCGAAAGTAACGCCGCCATCCCGAAGGCCATTACCGCGATCTCGAAAACCTTGACCGCGATCAGCACCCGCCGCTTGCTGATGGCGTCGGCCAGGTGGCCGGCGTAGCCCGAGAAGAGCAGCGACGGCAGGACGAACACCCCCACCACCAGGGAGGCGTAGCGCCCGTTCTGCTCGTGCAGCGCGCGCAGGCCCACGATGGACCGGAAGACATTGTCGTTGAACGCCCCGAAGAACTGCGTCCACAGGAACGCCTGAAAGCCGCCGTTGCTAAGGACCTGTTTGAATCCGCTCTGAGCCATTGACCGATTCCTTTCGACGGTGGGATTAGGCACGGCGCAAGCCACGCAGGAGGGCTTGAGGAATCAACAGCTTACGGCCAAGCGGCGATCTGCGGTTGCCGCCGTCCGGACATTTTCTGACACCCGGTGTACAGCCAATGTCCCGCTTCCCCGTCACCGCCCGGCGGCTTACCACCGGCCCACACCCTGGTACCCGGCGCCCGGCCAGGGCCTTTTCGGCTTACCAGCCAACACCCGTCCCACTTCAGTCCTGGGTCGATCGCCAGCACCCCGCGGCGACCGACCGGCCGGCCCGCGCCAATCCTGCGCTGATCCCGCAGGGTGACCTGCCGGCGGCGCCACCATCCTGGTCCCCGCGGCCAGTCCCGCCACCCCCCGGTGCGCCCGGCGCCAATCCCGCGTCGATTACGCGGCGCCCGCGTTGGCCTGCCGACGGCCCACACTCCACCGGCTGGCGCCCGGTCCAACGCACCGGCGCCCTTTGCCCGCAACCAATCGCACAAGGGTACCAGATCCTTCCGGTGGTGTGGCACTACCCGTTGGTAAACGTGCTTTTTTCTATATCACCAGCGGGAAAAATTGAGCCATAATACCTAACACGCGCACTTCGGTAAGTGCAGCGACGGTGGTGTCCCAGGTGCTACGGCAATGGCGATGCGCAACCCAGTGATCAGACTTCGTACTTCGGTAACCAATCCGGTGGCCGCCTGGGCAGTTCTGGCGCTCGCCGGTGTCTCTTCCGCCCAGAGCCTGATGCCGGTTTCGGGCCCCGGCGTCGGCGTGCGGCTCTTCTCTTCGGATGCAGCCGTCCTCGAATCCCAGGAGGCCCGCAAAGACCTTCCCTGCACCGTCACGCCCGATAAGCCCGTTTTAGGATTTGACCTCCGCTTTCATTCCGGCTACGACGTCAGCGTTCCGCTGAAGGAACTCGCCGGCAGCGAGAACCTGCTCACCATGGTCTTTCGGGTCACCCCTCAGGATCACCCGGATGAGCCGGTGTACCTCTCCCAGCATCTGGCCGTGCCGGCCATCACCGACGACGAAAGAGGCCCCGCGTACCTCCAGGGGTCGTTCGACGTGGGCGAAGGCAAGTACCACGTCGATTGGCTCATGCGCGACCGCTCCGAGCGGGTGTGCTCGTTCAACTGGGATATCGAGGCCTCGCTGCCCCAGAAGGACAAGCAAATGGCCCTGGATATCGCGCCCGATGTGGTGCAACCTTCCGACACCGAGCCTTTCCGGCAGGAGCCTCCGGTGGAACGCGTTTCCCGGGAGGCGCCCCTGAATATTAAGGTCATGGTCAACTTCGCCCCGCAGGATTCCGGCTCGGCGACCCTTCAGCCGCTCGACACCAACGCCCTGCTGTCGATTCTGCGCAATATCGCCCGAGAGCCACGTATTTGTAAGTTCTCCATCGTCGCCTTCAACATGCAGGAGCAGCGTGTGCTCTACCGCCAGGACGGGGCCTCGCAAATCGATTTTCCCGCGCTGGGCAAGGCCCTGGCCGCCCTGAACCTGGGCACCGTAGACCTCCGCCAGCTCAGCCAGAAACACGGCGACAGCGAGTTTCTGGGCAAGCTCATCGCCACCGAACTGACCGATGAGAAGCCGCCCGCCGATGCGGTGATTTTCGCCGGCCCCAAGGTGGTCTTGGACGACGGCATTCCGCCGGACACCCTGAAACAGATCTCCGACGTCAAAACGCCGGTCTTCTACATGAATTACAACCTTAACCCGCAGAACAACCCGTGGCGCGACGCCATCGGTAACACGGTGAAATATCTGAAGGGCGCCGAATATACCATCAGCCGGCCCCGCGATTTGTTTTTCTCCTGGACCGAGATCATCGGCCGTATTGTAAAATTAAAGTTTGGGAAGCCCGTTCCCACTTCCGCGGCCCAGTGATATGCGGCTTCAGACGATTGCGCTGCTGCTCGCGTTGGCGATACCCGCCTCGGCTCAGAAGTTCGGCGCGGCGGAAAATCTCGCCCCTTACATCCCCACTCCGGAAGCCATCGTCGATCGCATGCTGGATGCGGCCCACATCAAGCCCGGTGAGACCGTTTACGACCTGGGTAGCGGCGACGGCCGGGTGGTCATCGCGGCGGCCGAAAAATACGGCGCCAGGGCCGTGGGCGTCGAAATCCGCCCCGATTTGTGCCGCGAAGCCGAGGCTCGCATCAAGGCGCTGGGGCTTCAGGACCGCGTCACCATGGTGGAAGGCAGCGCCCTGCGCGTGGATCTCAGCCCCGCCGACGTGGTGACGATGTACTTCCTGACCAGCTCCAACGAGCGGCTGAAGCCCAACCTGGAGCACATGAAGCCCGGCTCGCGGGTGGTCTCCAACGAATTCCCCGTCAAAGGCTGGAAGCCCATCGAAGTGGTCCATGTGAAGACCGGTTCCATGGAACACAGCATCTACGTCTACCGCATCGGCCATACTCATTAGGCCCGCGCCCGCGAGGTTCGCTGCCTCGTCGCGGCTCTAATTCGGTCCGGAGGCGCGCGCGTGAGCAGGCGGGCGAACCGAGTTCCGGGGTCGGAGACCTGGCCCGCCGCCCCGATTTCCTGCACAGTTCACCGAACGTGCGCGATGCGGGGTGGTGGCGCGGTTACTCATGCTCATGGGGATGCGAGTGGGGGTGGGTGTGCGGATGGGAGTGGGTGAAGCCGCCATCGGCGTGGCGGTGGCGGTGGGCGTGGACCAGGTTGGAGCTTTCCAGCAGGGCCTGATCGCGCAGCAGGCGATCGGGCGGGCCTTCGGCGATCAGCTTGCCGTGCTGCAGCAGGAAGCAGTAATCCGCGATGTCCTCGACCAGGCCGAGATCGTGCGTGGCGGTGAGCACGGTTTTGCGGCCATCGCCCCAGCCTATCAGCAGGTCGATGATCTGGCTCTGGCTGCGCGGATCGAGGGCGGCGGTGGGCTCGTCGAGCAGCAGCACCTCGGGATCGAGCACCAGGACGGAGGCCAGCGCCACGCGCTTCTTCTCGCCGCCCGAAAGCCTGTGGGGCGGGCGGTTTTTGAGGTGGGCGATCTCCATCAGGTCGAGGGCATCGGCCACGCGGCGGACGATTTCGTCTTTGGGGCAGCGGAGCTGCAGCGGGGCGAAGGCGACTTCGTCGAAGACCGTGGGGTTGAAGAGTTGCACGTCGGGATTCTGGAAGACCAGGCCGACGCGGCGGCGGAAATCGAAGGCGAAGCGGTCGTCCTCAAGGCGCTCGCTGACGAGCGGCTGGCCGTGAAAGGAGATGGCGCCGGAATTCGGGAAATAAAGGCCGTCGAGCAGGCGCAGAAGAGTGGATTTGCCCGAGCCGTTGGCGCCCAGGAGCGCGATCCGCTTGCCCGGCTGGATGGCGAGCGAAACATCGTCGAGGGCGGTCACGGCCTGGTAGTGATAGGAGACCCGTTCAACGGTAAAGACCGGGGTTGGCCGCGGCGGCGCCTCGGGTGCGGTCATCTTCCCCCCCACAGGGCGGCGGCGGCCAGGAGGGCGAATCCGGCGCACCAGCCCCAATCGGCGGGGCGGGCGCGGAAATCGTCCAGCAGGTAGACCTCGCCGCGAAAGCCGCGGGCCTGCATGGCCAGGTGAACATCGGCGCTGAGTTGCAGGCTCTTGCTGAGGAGCACTCCGGCGGAGGCGGCGGCCAGGCGGCGGCGTTCGGCGGGCGCCAGCGATCCCACGGTGCGGCTCTTGCGCGACTCGAACATGTCGAGCGCGGTCTCCAGAATCACGAAGATGTAGCGGTAGGTCATGCCCAGAATGGCCACCACCAGCACCGGGCAGCGGAAGACGCGCAGGGATTTGAGCACCCAGGGCCATGGCGTGGTGAGCACCAGGAGGGCGGCCAGGGTGGCGGCAGTTTCGGCGCGCGCCACCAGCAGCGCGGCGCTCGCGAGGCCCGGGGCGCTGACTGCGACGGGGCCCCAGGCGGCCAGCGTGCGGCCGGGAGTGAGGAACACCGCGGGCAGGGCGATGGTGCCGGTAAAGAAGAGGACGGGCGTCCAGACCCAGCCGGAGAGGCGCTGCAAGCGGATGCGGGAGAGCCCGGCCAGCAGCAGCGCGCAGACAAACAGGCCCGCGACGGTGGCCAGGTTGCGCGCGGCGGCGGCGGCCAGCACCAGGGCGAACAGGCCGGCCACCTTGACGCGTGGGTCGATGGCCTGCAACACGCCGTGTGCGGCAGCCAGTTGCTCGGCGGAAGCTGCGTAATCGGAGGCCGCGATGAGGCCGGCCAGGGTGCACTCGATGAAGCCGGATTTCATGGGCGCCTCATGTGGGGCCGGCTGAATGTGCCGCGGGTGGTCATCCGGCACGCCCGCGGAAGATGCGGCCGGCGGTCAGAAAGACCAGCAGGATCATGCCGGTGCCGGTCATGGCGGAAAGGGCATACCCGAAGGCCGCGCTTTTCAGGAAAGGAGGGGCGTAGCGGGGCATGGGGGCGGTCCAGAAAGAGGCCATGCGCTGGAGGCCGGCGGGGGCGGCGGCGGGCGGCAGACGATGGCCGGAGGCGGCGGCAATGCGCTGGCGGGCAGCGGCGTTGGAGAACTCTTCGGGGGACCACTCGCCCCAGGCCGATCCGGCGGCCAGGATGCCGAGGGGTGTCAGGATCAGCAGGACGGCCAGGGCGATCCACAGCGGGCGGGTGGCCGGAGAGGCAGGGGTCTGCGGGGTGGCGCTTTGGACGGCATGGGGTGCCGTGGCGGCGAGCAGGGATGGCTCAGCGCGCTGCAGATAGGACACCACGCCCGCGGAGATCACCAGTTCCGCCATACCGGCGACGGTGAGGTGGCCGATCATCATGGCCGGGATGGCGATGCGCAAGGGATAAGGGGCGTAGAGGGGAGCGCCGGAAGCATCGTGGAAGAGCAGCGGCTGGATGCCGAATTCGACCGCGGCGAAGAGGGCGGCCAGGTTGATGGAGCCGTATCCGGCGAGGGCGGCGGCCACCACGCGGCGGGGGGATTCGATAGGCGAGCGGCCGGCGACGGCGCGGTAGATGGCGTAAGCGGTGAAGGAAGCCACGATGGCCATGTTGAAGCAATTGGCGCCCAGGGCGGTGATGCCGCCATCGCCGAAGAAGATGGCCTGAATGGCCAGGGCGATGGAAATGGCAAGGATGGAGGCCCAGGGGCCCAGGACGATGGCCGCGACGGCCGTGCCGACGGCGTGTCCGGTGGTGCCGCCGGGCAGGGGCAGGTTGAACATCATAATGATGAAGGAGAAGGCGGCGAAGACCGAGAGCAGGGGCACCATGCGGGTGTGGACCAGGCGCTCGACTCGGCGGAGCGAGGTGTACCAGAAGGGCGCCGACGCGGCGTACAGCGCCACGCAGGTAGAGGGGCTTAGATATCCGTCAGGAATGTGCATGCCCAGCCGCCAGCATCACACAAAGCGCCGCGCCGCGGCAAACGTGGGGGCCGGCGCGTAGGTTGCGGTGAAAGGTTGCGCCGCGGGGCGGCCGGCGCGGATGGCTTCGGAACGGGTTCGTTGGATGGTGCGTAAGGCGTTTCATTTGTTTGGATTGGCGCCAAAAATGGGTTCGTTCGGTAATTTTCACGATGCATTGGGTTGGCTTGTTCGGGACGCGGCCCGCCCGGGTGGGAAGCGTGTCCACCGGGCACCTCCCGTTTCGAGATATAGCACGGGGCGGGGCTGGACTCCGAAATCGGGCGCGGCTAACGGTTTGCAAATGAGGCCAACTTTCCTCGCCGGGAGCGGTGAACGGCCGTTCCGGCGGGCGCAATCTGAACACTGATGGTACGTTTGGGCGAGGGGCGGCGGATTGCAGGACGGCCGGGGGTGATACAATTCCGTTTAAGCACAAGGAGAGAGCTGCGTGTCTTCCTTCATCCAAAACCAGTTTGAACGCAACGTGGTGACGACGTCGGTGGACTATGTGTTCAACTGGGCGCGCAAGTCGGCGCTTTGGCCGCTGACGTTCGGGCTGGCATGCTGCGCCATCGAAATGATCGCCTCCAGCACGTCGCGCTTCGATATCGCGCGGTTCGGCGCGGAGGTCTTCCGGCCCAGCCCGAGGCAATCGGACCTGATGATTGTGGCGGGCACCGTAACGCTGAAAATGGCGCCGGTGCTGAAGCGCATCTGGGACCAGATGCCGGACCCCAAGTGGTGCATCTCGATGGGGGCCTGCTCCAGCGTGGGCGGCCCGTTCAACACCTACGCGGTGCTGCAAGGGGTGGATAAGATCGTCCCGGTGGATGTGTACGTGACGGGGTGCCCGCCGCGCCCGGAGAACCTGTTCTACGCGCTGCTGAAGCTGCAGGATAAGATCGACCAGATGACCACGCTGGTGAAGCGGCCGACGGATGTACACCTGGACGAGAGCATGCTGGCGAATTTCAAGGAGCAGGTGCGCATTGCGCAGATCCAGAACCCGGCGTAACAGAAAAGGAATTATTCGCCGCTGAGGAACGCTGATCAACGCTGATAAAACGAGAACATCAGCGTTCCTCTGCGTTCATCAGCGGCTAATTGCTGGTATCTTCCAAGCTTCCGTGTTCTATAAGGATTCCCAAAACATCTACCGCGTCCCGGAACTGGACGCGATCCCCTGGCTGGTGCACGGCTTCGGGACACGCTGGTCCGATATTCCGGCGCTCTTCGGAAACCTGGCTACGCTCAAGCAGATTCATTCGGCGGAGTGCATGGCTGCCGGAGGGCGGCACGGAGAATTGGGGCGGGGCGATGCGCTGCTCGAAAATACTCCGGGCGCGGTGGTGGCGGTGAAGACGGCCGATTGCGTGCCAATCCTGCTGGTGGACGCGCGGCGGCGCGCGGTGGCGGCGGTACACGCGGGATGGCGCGGGACGTCGGCCGGGATCGTGCGGCGCGCGGTGGCGGCCCTGCGCGAACGGTTCGGCACGGAGCCCGAGGATTTGCAGGCCGCCATCGGGCCGGCCATCGGACCGTGCTGCTACGAGGTGGGGCCGGAAGTGGCAGCGCAGTTCGGGAGGGAGGGCCGGACGCACCTGGACCTGCCGGAGGAGAACCGGCGGCAGTTGGTGGAAACCGGCGTAGGGGCAGAGCGGGTGTATGTCGCGGGCCTGTGCACCATGTGCCACGCGGAGGAGTTGCACTCGTTCCGGCGGGATAAAGAGGCAGCCGGAAGGCTGTATTCGTTTGTGGGCATACGCCAGGAACCGTGAGGCTATGCGGTGCGTGGGGGCGAATCCCGGTAACGGAGCGGCGAATTGACACGTCCAGCGGATATACCCCATTTGCGCCAATTGGAGGAGATGCCGAACCCATCGGTGAGACGGGCGGCCTGCGGGAAAAGTCCCGGCGGGCGCCGGCCGAGAGCGGCAGTCCGCTGGCGGTACAGTAGAGGATGAGGCTAGACGATGTTTACGTGGATTTGCCCGCAGTGCGGGCGCGAAGTTCCCCCGGCATATACGGAGTGTCCCGACTGCGCAGCGCGGGCTAACGCACCAGCCGCGCCGGCGCCGGGCGCTGAGGCAGCGGCAGTGGCGCAGTCACCGCAATATCCACCGCCTCCACCGCAGGGCGCACTGCCGCCGCAGGGTCCGCCCCCACCGCCGCAGGCGCCCCCGGGAGCGCCGCCGGCGCAGCCACCCTACGCGGCGCAGGGCGCACCGCCGTATTACCCGCCCCAGCAATACCCCACCCAGCAGTATCCGGCGGGATACCCGCCGCAACCGTATCCGCCCTACCCGCCGCAGCAGTATCCCACGCAGCAATACCCGCCGCAGCAGTATCAGCAGCCCCAGTATCCGCCGCCCAATTATCCGCCGCAGTACGGGCCGCCACAGTACGCGGCGCCGTATCCGCCGCAGCAGTCCTATCCGCCCCCACCGCCGCCGCGCACCGATACGGCGCCGGTGTTTGCTTCCGCGCCGGTGGAGCCCCCGATGCATGCCGAGCCGGTAGTGCCGCGGACGGGGAGCACGTTGTTTGGAGCGGCGCCCGTGGAGCAGCCGGTGTACGCGCCACCCTCCGCCCCGCGTACCGAGACTGCGGCCGCCGTAGTGGCCGCGCCGCCCGAGCCATCGCACGAGCCGGGAGCGCCGCGCGCGGGCGGAATGCTGTTTGGCCCGTCGACTCCCGCCGAAGCGGCTCCGCGGCGCGGACTGCCCACCTGGCTGATGACGATTCTGTTCGCCGGCGGCCTGGTGGTGGTGATTAGCGGCCTGTATTGGCTGCTGGGCAGCTCGCATAGTGCGGCGAAGCCCTCGACCACGGTGGAGAGCCCGGCGGCCCAACCGGGAGCGCCCACCAACGTCTGGCAGAAGTACATTGAAGTCTCGGGGATCCGGTTTATCGAGAACGGCAAGAAGGAGCCCGTGGTCAAGTTTATACTGACCAATCACGCGGGTGAGGAAGCCGAAGGACTGGCGGGCAACGTGACGCTTTGGGGCCGCACCAGGAAATCGGAGGAAGACGCCGCGGGCACTTTCAGCTTCAAAACCGACGTGCCGGCCAACAGCACCAAAGAACTGGAGGCGCCGCTGACGACCAAGCTGAAGCTCTACGAATTGCCCGACTGGCAGTACGTCTCGGCGGACCTGCAGATTACCGCGCCCGGCGGGAGCGGGACGTCGGCGCAGTAAGGCAGGGTGAGCTTCGGGCGGTGGGCAAGGGCCAGCCCCGGCGCGACGGCCGGCCGGACAGATGTTGGCCCAGCGCAAGGCCGACTAACGTGTCACCATGGTCTGATGAGGCTGTTGCCGGCGAGTCTGGGGATGGCCGCAGTGGCCCTAGCGCTCTCCATCGGACTGGCTCATCCGCCAAAGATGCGCGCTCAATCGGCCTTAGCCGCGCCCATGCGATTTGAGGTGGCGTCCGTCAAGTTCGCCGCCGACCAGAGCACTTTAGAAACCCGGCCCAGAAGGACGGTGGGACGTTTTCGATGGAAAACGCAGCTCATGTACCTGCTGGGGTATGCGTATCACATGGAGTGGTGGCGGATTTCCGAAAAGTCCGCCCCGGGTCCTGTCAGCCTCGGTTCGATTTACGAGATTGAGGCCACTACGGGCCCGGGTGCCACCGAAGATCAGGAGCGCCTGATGCTGCAAACCCTGCTCATGGAACGCTTCCGGATGGTCAGCCACCGCGAGACGAAAGCCGCCGTGGAGGGCTATGCTCTGACCGTGGCGCAAGGCGGCCCGAAAATGGAGGCCGTTCAGGAAGAGAAAGCTTCCGACGACCCCGCGCTATCGGATGGATGGGTCTCGGCACACGGCCCGTCGCAAGGTGTGAGCACCATCGAAGGACAGCGTGCTACGATGCTGCAATTCACGGAACGTTTGCAGCGCCTGCTGAGCACATCGGTTCTGGATCAGACCGGCCTCACCGGCAGGTACAATTTCCAGGTGGAATTCGCCAGAGGCGATGATCCTTCGGACTATACGGCCGTGGTGGCCGCCGTTAAGCAGCTCGGGCTTCAGCTCAAGAGGTATAAAGGGCCCGTGGAATTTCTGGTGATCGACCACCTCGATAAGCTCACGGAGAATTGACAGCCGCGATTGTGCCCGAATTCGGCGCGTTCAATTCGACCGTAGCGCCACCATTGGATCGATCCGCGAGGCGCGCCAGGCCGGAATGTATCCGGCTGCCGCGGCTACCACCACCAGCAAGGCGCCCACGGCCGCATAGGTGAACGGATCGCCGGAGGTGACGCCGAACAGAAGGCCCCCCAGGGTGTTGGACAAGGCTCGCGACGCCGCCATGCCCAACGTGAGGCCTAAGGCCGCCAGGCCGAACGTGCGCAGCAGGATGCGGCGTTGCAACTCGGCCGGCGACGCCCCCAGCGCGATGCGAATTCCGATTTCCTGCACGCGTTGACTTACCGAATACGAAATCACCGCATAGATGCCAAGGGAGGCGAGCAGCAGCGCGAAGGCCGCGAATCCACCCAGCAGCATCACCAGAAACCGTCGCGGAGACACCGCTTTGTCGACCAAATCCTGCAGGCTTCGGATTTCCTGGACCGGCAGATTCGGATCGAGGGGTCGTAGCGCGGTGCGGATTCCGGACGCGAGTGCCTCCGGCGGAAGCATCGTTCGCACCACCAGCTCCATTGCGGAATAGTCTCTGGTCTGCCGCAGCGGCAGGTACATCTCCGACCCGGCCGTCTTTTCCAGCGCCTCGTGACGGACATCGGCCACGACGCCAATCACCCGCCGGCCCCCGTCCTGCGTCATCACTTGTCCAACCGGATCTTCGCCCGGCCAAAGGGTCCGGGCCAGCGTCTGGTTCACCATCACGACTGGTTCGCTCGACTCG
Source organism: Bryobacteraceae bacterium (assembly GCA_035505095.1). Lineage (GTDB taxonomy): Bacteria > Acidobacteriota > Terriglobia > Bryobacterales > Bryobacteraceae > JOPF133. The sequence goes on from DATJRE010000448.1 coordinate 15,691, forward strand.
CGATCATGCCCGGTGAATTCTCTGCCCGCTTGCAAGTGGACGCCGGCGGCCTGGAAGTATCCATCGCTGACTACGCGAATGAAGGCCTCGGGATGGTGGTTCTTGGGGTAAATTTGTCCCTTGCCGGAGACTTGCCACGACCGGTCGCCGCCGAAGGGCAGGATGTCGATCACTCCGGCGGCCCGCACGCCCGGGACCGATCGCGCCCGCTGCAGCAGGTCATCCAGGAAAGCATTCTGTTGCGCGAGATTGGCACTGCGAGTTTGCGGATCGACCCGCAAGACCGCGGTGTGCTCGGGTTGGAACCCCAGATTGACGTCGAGCACGCGCACAAAACTGCGCACCAGGAGTCCCGCGCCCACCAGCAGGATTGAGGCGAAGGCGATTTCGGCTACCACCAGTCCGTTGCGCAGCCAGGCGCGGCTCTTGCCGGCGCTCATCCCGCGGCCGCCCTCCTTGAGCGCGTCCTGCACCTCGAATGCGGGAGCCTGAAGCGCAGGCAGCACACCAAACAGGACGCCGGTAAGAACCGCCGCCAGAAGCGTGAAAGCGAGGGCGTTGGCGTCGATGCGCACGCTGGTGAGCAAGGGAAGGTTGAAAGCGGTCAGATGCGCCACCACACGAGCGCCGGCCATCGCCAGAGCCAGCCCGAGCGCAGCCCCGCAACAGGAAAGCGCGATGCTTTCCGTAAACATCTGCCGGAGCAGGCGGAGGCGGCCCGCGCCGAGTGCCGCGCGCATGGCCAGCTCCCTTTGCCGCGCTCCCAGGCGGGCCAACTGCAGATTCGAGAGGTTCGCGCACACAATCAACATCACTACGCCGACCGCGCACGCCAGCACCAGCAGGGCCGGCCGCACGCGGCCATTGATGCGCCGATCGAGTGAAACCAGCTTCGGATGGACCGGGTTGCGTTCGGGATGTTGGCTCTCCATCTGTTTGGCCAGCAGAGTGAATTCCGCCTGGGCGGCCTCTACGGTGGCGCCGGGCTTCAAGCTGCCGATGATCTGCAGAGTGTTGCCGCGCCGGTTGGTTTCGTCAGTCAGCGGCCATGGGACGAAGATATCCACGGGCGTGCCTGGGGCGAACAGGGCAGCGAAGTCGAAAGAAGCCGGCAGCACGCCCACTACGGTTACGGGACGGTTGTTGAACATCAACTTCCTTCCCACCACCATGGGGTCTGCGGCGAACCGCCTTTGCCAAAAGCCGTGACTGAGAAGCACCGCCGGAGGAGCGGCCACCGGCTGCCGGCATTCGTCGGCGGTGAACGATCTGCCGAGCACCGGTTCCACGCCCAGCAAGGAGAAAAAGTTCTGCGTCACGGGAACACCTGTCACCCGTTCCGGCTCGCCGGTTCCGGTCAGTTGCCAGTCTCCAGCGCCATAGAACCCGAACCACCCCGCCAGATCGGAGAAGGAGCGATTCTGCTCCCGCAGGTCCAGGAAGTTGCTCACTTGAGTGGACCATTCCTGGTTCGCAATCCAAACGAGGCGGCCGGGATCGGGGAACGGGAGGGGCCGCAGCAGGAGCGCATTCACCACGCTGAACACGGTCGAACTGGCCCCAATGCCGAGGCCGGCGATGAGAATTACAAACGCGGTGAACCCGGCATCGCGCCGCATCCCTCGAAACGCGTAGCGCAGGTCCTGGGCCAGATCGCTCCACCAGCGAACCAGCCACATACCGCGGGATTCCTCCGATTTCTGCGTCATGTTGCCGAACTTCCTCCTTGCCGCCGCGCGCGCTTCGACCGCAGACATGCCCCAACTGGAATCTGCCCGCACGCGATTTCCGTTGCCCCTTCTAAGCGAACCCCATAATCCGAGCGACCGCGCCGGTTACCCGCCGGTAGCGGGCCGACCCCTCCGCCAATTGCTTTCGGCCGCCGGGCGCCAGTTTGTAAAAGCGATCCCGCCGATGATTCGCCGAGAGGTCCCACTCGCCGGCGATCCCTCCTCCACCCGCAGGAGTTCGCCGGACAGTTGTTGGATCAGTTGCGCAGCGGCGTATCCGTGCAAATGGCCGCTCATCAATATTTTTCTCCGCTCCCATAGGCGGTCTGACTATAGTACGCCGAATTTTTGGTTTGGTTAGGGGGAGTCGCGACTTTTTAAGCTCAGGTAGTCTGTGGAAGCCGAGGGTGGATCGGCGATCGGGGAAGCGCCACCACGTTTGGTTCATTCGGGCGGGAATTTGCATTGGCGGCCGGGGGGCAGGCGGGGTTTAGCGAAATGGCCGTCTCACTGCCCTCATCGGAAAATGCATGTCACATGAGGTCCTCCGCCAAACCGGGATTCTTTCCAAGTTCCCGTCATGCAGGAACGGAATGGCGAATGGCGACCTCAATGGTATATACCATAAGGGGGGAAAGTTATGTCCGAACCGCGAGAAGCCTTTATAGAAAAACTGATGGCCCACATCACGCGCCTAACGATGATTCCGAAAGTTCAGGTTGAGCGTGCCGTCGCGCCGATACTCGGATTGTTCATCGCTGAGCTACTTTCAGCAAGGTGGAGCAAACAGGTGGTGATGATATGCGAGGAGTTTCCTCTGCGGAAAGCGCAAGCGAAAGAGGCAAAAGGCATCCGGACATATCAGTCCACGAACATCGACTGGCTGCTTTATGACGCTACTGATGATCAACTCGTGTTTCTTGAACTCAAAACGGCGGATACCAGCTTCGACCCAGCGCAGGAGGAGATCTATCGTCGCTTGATCATGGAGATCGGCGAGTGCGGATCGTCCTTTCTCGTCAAAGATATCGAGGAGATCATGTTCGCCTCGCTGGAACGAAAGAAATACGAAGAGGTCCTAAAATGTGTTCAAGACCCGTGCTACTCGAACTGCAGGAAAGCGAAGCTCGTTTATCTCGCACCCGCAGCCATGAGGGAGGCCCGAGGCCAGCATCCCGGGAACGGGGTTGAGTGGCTGAGCTTTCAGGATCTGCCGGAGGAAGCCCCCGGCGAGTTCGCTGTGGAGTGGAGGATTATTCGCAGGCAATTGGTGCAATTGGACCGCATGACGCGCCATTCCAGGAATGGCACGCAGGAAGGCGGCGAACGCAGAAATTACGGGGACACCTGCGGGTTTGAAGAGATGGTGAGATTGTGCGAGGAAAACGGAAACACGATTGTCGTCGGCTTTGATGGCGGGCCCAGAAAACTGCGCGCAACGACTTTGGACGAGATATGCAAGCGTCCGGCTTTCAAGTGGGACCATACCGAAGGCGGCAAGGGCGTCAAAGACGACAGGAACTGGATTCCCGGACGGAAGTTTCTGGAGATCGTTGAGGGACTAATGGACGACTGACCCTGTTCGGGTAGTCTGTCTCGACAAGATTGGTGTTATCGTAGAACCCCTTCTTTGGTCGTAATAACTGAAGCCGGGAGGGCCGCAGGACGCCGGATTCTTCTCGATGCTGTGATTGAAGATCATGGCCGGAAACGGTCCCGGCGCGTCCGGAGTCCAAATGCATCCGTGGAGTTGATACTGCCCCGCCGGGGTGGTGACTCCGCTAAGCTTGTCCGCAGCCGCCGCAGGCCACGGGACGCAGAAGATTGCCCCGCAGAGGCAAAACGCCAACAAGCGACCGGAGCATGTGGCACAGTACCTGTGCTTCTGGCCGGATGACCGGCGTGCCGCCATCCGGGTCCAGTTGGCGAGATTCAGTCTGTTGAAGAAGCTGTAGCGGGCGTGGGGCCGGCGCCCAGTTGACCGATCCACTCGCGCATGCGCCGCCAGTGCGAGCCGTCCCAGTAGACCCGCCGGCAGCCGGGGCACTCGCGGAAATCGTGGCACCATGCCAGGACGCCCGGCGGTACGCGGCCGCCTACGTCGGCTTTGGGGACCTCGCGTAGCGGCTGGTTGCAGACCATGCAGCGGGTGAAGGGGCGAAGCAGCCGGGCCAGGTCGAAGCGCCGCACCACCTCCTCGGCCTGGCGGCGGACGGCGGTCTCGCGCAGCCAGTAGCCGTGCGTCACGGCGGAGTGTTTCAGCACGCCGCGGTCGCGGGTGAGGAGGATGCGGTGTTGTTCGGACGAGAGGCGCACCAGCTCGGCGTCGCCGGCGCGATTGGCATACAGGGTATCGAACCCCAGCAGGCGCAGATAGCCGGCCAGGCGGCCGAGATGGACATCCAGCACGAACCGCGGATCGCGCAACGGCTGCGGCCGGAGGCGTAGCACGGGCGCAATGTCCAGCGATTCGAACATCGGGTACACGGCCACGCGGTCGCCGTTGCGCACCAGGCGCGAAAAATCCGAAGACTCGCCGTTCACCAGGATCAGGTCCACTTCGGTGTGCGGAATGCCGAGGCCCTCGATCATGTCCTTCACGGATGCCGGCGCGAAGAACTCGCGCGCGATGGTTCGGTATTGCTGCCCGGGCGGCAGGTGGTCGTTCAATTCGGCATAGAAACGGAAGGAGGCGCTGGCCGGAGGGAGCTGCATGGCTAGCCCGAAGCCGCGAGCGTAAGGGGGCGGCTGTCAATTCCTGGCCGGGACACGACACTAGCATACAACTCGCCCCGGCCGCCAATGCCATCTATCGCCGCGCATCGCCGCGGCCGTGGGGCCGGGTGCGACGGGCGCGCGCTGTAGAATCGAATTTGGTCCTGGTCCAGAACGTCTCCAAGATTTACAGATTGTACCGCCGGCCGTCCGACCGGCTGCGCGAGCTGCTTCCGGGCTCCCGCCCGCGGCATTCCGATTTCTGGGCGTTGCGCGAGATCAACCTTTCGGTGGAAAAGGGCGAAACGCTCGGCCTGGTCGGCCCCAACGGCTGCGGGAAGAGCACCCTGCTGCAGATCGTCAGCGGGATCCTGCAGCCCACCACCGGCCGCGTGGTCACGCGCGGGCGCATCGCCGCCCTGCTGGAACTCGGCGCGGGCTTCAACCCCGAGTTCAGCGGCCGCGAGAATGTCTACCTGAACGGCGAAATTATGGGGCTGAGCCGCGCCGAAATCGGCCGCGTGATGCCGTCCATCGAGGCTTTCGCCGAGATCGGCGAGTTCATGGAGCGCCCGGTCAAGGAATACTCCAGCGGGATGTATGTGCGGCTGGCCTTTTCCACCGCGATCCATGTGGACCCCGAAATTCTGATTGTGGATGAAGCCCTGGCGGTGGGCGACGCGGTCTTCGCCAACCGCTGTGTGCGCAAGTTTCAGGAGCTGCGCGAGCGCAAAATCACGGTGCTGTTCGTATCCCACGACCTGGGGCTGGTGAAGCAGCTCTCGGACCGCGCCATCCTGCTGCTGCACGGCCGCTTGGAAGCCGAGGGCGCGCCCAAGGACGTGATCAACCGTTATATCGGGCTGGTGCTGGCGCAGGCGCCGGGCAAGGGCAGGCAGGAGCGCCTGCCGTCCAGCTTCCGCCACGGCGACGGCGCGAGCGAGATTCTCCGTGTGCAGATTCTCAACACGCAGGGCCAAGAAGTGGCCTCGGTGGCCAGCGGTGAGCCGGTGACGGTGCGGGTGCGCTCACGTTTCCGCGAGCCCAAGTCCGACCCCATGGTGGGGATTCTGATTCGCACGCGCATCGGCATGGACGTCTACGGAACCAACACGCGGCTGGAACAGACCGAGCTGGGCGATTTCCAGGCCGGCGATGAACTGGAGGTGGATTTCCGCATCGAATGCTGGCTGACGCCGCAGGAATACACCTTGACGGTGGCGACCCAGAATTCCGATGGCACCAGCCACGACTGGCTGGACGATGCCATTGCCTTCGACGTAGTGGCGGCGCGCGCGGCGGCCGGCGTGGCCAATCTGAGGGCTCAGGTGGAATGGCGCGTCTCACGGTGAAGGTGCATCCGCGCGCCCGGCGCACCGCGCTCACCGGCCGGCTGGGCGACGCCTGGAAGCTGGACCTGGCGGCGCCGCCCGTGGATGGCAAAGCCAACGAGGAATGCGTGCGATTTTTTGCCGAGCTGGCCGGTGTGCCGCGGGCGCGCGTGCGGATTGCGCAAGGGGCGGCCAGCCGCATGAAGGTGGTGGAGATCGAAGGTTTGACGGAGGCCGAACTGGCGGCCCTGATGGGCCCTGGCGCGCCCTGACGCGCCCGGAACGGCCTGAATCGCGCCAAGGGCGGACGTAAAACTTTCTTAACATAGCGGCGAAGGACTAACTTTTCCCGAAGGGTATCCGTCTCATCGAGTAGGAATTATGAGGCGGCGAGCTTCCATATTCGGTACTCTGGCGGTGGCGGCGGTGCTGGTCACCAACCCGGGACCGGTGTCCCGCGCGGTCACTTCGGCGCGCAACGTCGAGCGCTGTTTCCACGACCTGCGGAGCGCCGGCGGCTCGCTGAGCCCCATCGAGCGGCTGCTGTACAGCCTGGTTCTGGCGAACACCAAGGGCGGTTCCGCGGAAGTTCCGGTGCAAGCCGTCGAGATCCCGCGGACGTAGGGCGGCGGCCCTGCGGCCCTGCGGCCATCGGGTATTCTGCTTACGACTGGCCCACAAAACCTCCCCAATCCCCACAAAGTTGGGGGCCAACACCCACATCAAACGGATTGAGAGAAAGCCGGCTTTCCGCTACCTTGAATTCAAATGACTCAGAAACGTGTTTGCCTCACCTGCAAAAACAAGGGATGCGTATCCTACTGCCGTTTCGACAAACCCGTGCCTCCGCCCAGTCCCAAGCGAGGCAACTAAGGAGCCGTCCGATGCCGAGACTCTATCGCAGCGCCTCCTATCCGCAGCACTGGGTCGCCTACACGGACGATTCCGGCTGGCTGTTGTTCCCGGCGAAGGTTGGCGGCTGGGAAGCGCGCCGGCCGGCCACCGGCCTGGATCGGGCCGGGTTATTTGAAACGCCGCTGTGGTTGTCGTTCCACACGGGGTTGTGGGAAGAAGTCCAGGCCGCCGCGCGCCGCGCCGCCGCGTAGCGACTAAGTAGGTAGGGGCCCGCTTGGTGCGGGCCCTCGTGCCCCGAGTCCGTTGTCCTGTCCCGCCGCCAGAGGCCTTTTCCAGGCCCAATGTCCATAAACAGAAGAGTGCCGGTTTCCGGGAACCGGAGAATCCCCGCCCG
>DATJRE010000449.1:0-14681 GCA_035505095.1 Bryobacteraceae bacterium
GGCGCCTTCCAGGGCGATCGGGAAATGCACGCCGCGCCCCAGGTAGAGCGCGTCTTTGCTGTGGGAAAGCGCGCGCGCCAGGGTCTCATAACCGGCGTCGTTGGAGAGCACCGTTTCGAGCTTGCCGGGAAGGCGCAGCAGCTCCTGCACCAGGCAGCGCGAGGCCGGCTCCTCCAGGCGTTTGCGGGTCTGGCCCAGGTACATGGCCAGCAGAAACAGGGCCGTTAGCTGGCAGGTGAAAGCCTTGGTGGAGGCCACGCCGATTTCCGGGCCGGCATGCGTGTAAATGGCGCCCGCGGCTTCGCGCGTGATCATCGACCCGACCACGTTGCAGATGGCCAGCGTCTTCGACCCGCGCTGCTTGGCCTCGCGCTGGGCCGCCAGGGTGTCGGCGGTTTCGCCGGATTGCGAAATCACCACCGTGAGGGTGTCTTCGCTGACGATTGGGTCGCGGTAGCGGAATTCGCTGCCGTAATCCACTTCCACGGGGATGCGCGCCAGCTTCTCGATCATAAATTTGCCGGCCAGCGCGGCATGCCAGCTCGTGCCGCAGGCGATGATGCGCACTTGCCGGAAGCGGGCGAATTCGGCAGGCGCGATATCCACCTCATCCAGGAAGATGCGGCCGGTTTCCTGCCCCACGCGGCCGAGGGTGGTGTCGCGCACGGCTCGCGGCTGCTCGTAAATCTCCTTGAGCATGAAGTGCTGATAGCCGCCCTTTTCCGCCTCAATGGGATTCCAGAGAATATGCGAAACCTGGCGGGTGACCGGGCGGCCCGAAAAATCGCTCAGCCGCACGCCATCCGGAGTGAGAATGGCCATGTCGCCATCGGCCAGGAAAAACATGTCCTGGGTGTGGGTGAGAATGGCCGGCACGTCGGAAGCCACGAAATACTCGTTGTCGCCGATGCCGATCACCACCGGCGGCCCGGAACGCGCGGCCACGATTTTGTTGGGGTCGGTGCGCGAGATCACGGCCAGGGCAAACACCCCGGCGAGCTCGTGCACGGCGGCGCGCACAGCCTCCTCCAGGTTGCCTTTGAAATGCGCCTCCACCAGGTGGGCGATGACTTCGGTGTCGGTCTCGGTCTTGAAATGGTGGCCTTCGGATTCGAGGCGCTGTTTCAGCGGCAGGTAGTTCTCAACGATCCCGTTGTGCACCACCACCACATCGCCGTGGCAGTCGCGGTGCGGATGAGCGTTTTCCTCGGTGGGACGCCCGTGCGTGGCCCAGCGGGTGTGCCCGATACCGAAAGTGCCCTCCACCGGATTGAGGCGCACAGCCTCTTCCAGATTGCGCAGTTTGCCCTTGGCGCGGCGGACTTCCAGATCGCCCTCGCAGTACACCGCCAGCCCGGCCGAATCGTATCCACGGTATTCCAGGCGCTTCAAGCCCTCGAGGATAATCGGAACCGCTTTATGTTGTCCGATATAGCCCACAATTCCGCACATAGGTCCATTATAAGTGCGCGCCTCGGGCTATAAGTTGTAGCATTCCGTCTGGGTGGACCAGAAGTACTATCCGGCGGCGGAACCGCGCTTGCGACTGCGGGCGGCTGTACAATTGCATGGATGCCGAGATTCGTTATGATCATCTGGCTGGCCGCGCTGGCGGTGGGCTGCCGCAAGAGTCCCTCGGAGCGATTTGCGCAGCTCGCCAAGGAATACATCGATACCACGCTTTCTTTCTCCCCTTCGCTGGCCACCAGCGTGGGACTGCACCAATATCATAAGCAGAACCTGGACAGCATGCTGGACGATGTGGGCGACCAGAGCCTGGATCGCCAGAAGCGCTTTTACGACGATTTCTATGGCCGCCTGCAGGCGCTGGATGCGAAGCAACTGTCCCCCGAAGACCAGGCCGACATGGCCATACTGCAAGACCAGTGCGCGTTGGCCCGCATGGATTTCAACGAGCTTCATCCGTATCTGCATAACCCGACCCTATACGTGGAGACGCTGGGCAACGCCCTGTTCAGCCCGTTCGTGCTGGAGTATGCGCCCAAGACGGTGCGCTACCGGCAACTGATTGCGCGGCTGGAGCAGGTGCCGCTGTTTCTCGACCAGGCGGCGCTCAACCTGACGTCGTCGCCGGACATCTGGACTAAGGTGGCGATTCAGGAGAACCAAGGCAACATCGACCTGGTGAACCAGACGATTCGCGCCGCCATGCCGCAGGAAATGGCGGAGGATTACTCGCGCGCCGCCCGGCCGGCGCTGGCGGCCATGCATAAGTTTGAGGATTATCTGCGCAACAGCCTGGCCAACCGCGACAACGCCGACTGGCGTCTGGGACAGGATCGCTACACGCGGCGTTTCCGGCTGGTGCTGGAATCCGGCGTGGAGGCCGATAACACGCTGGCCGATGCCGAGCGCGAGCTCGACCGGGTGCGCACGCAGATGTTCGACTTGGCTATGCCGCTGCACAGCAAGATGTTTCCGGATCACAAAGAGCACCTGACGCTGACCGGCGACCCGCTCAAGAATCAGGTGATTGGCGAGGTGCTGAATAAGATCGCGGAGCGCCACAGCACGCCCGCGAGCTTCATGGACGATGCCCGCAAAGATCTGGACGAAGCCCGCGCCTTTGTCCAGCAGAAGCACCTGTTGACTTTGCCGGCGCGCTCCAATCTGGAGGTGATTCCCACGCCTGATTTTATGCGCGGCGTGTACTCGGTGGGCGGCTTCGATCCGGCGCCGGCCCTGGAGCCGCAACTGGGAGCGTTCTACTGGATCACCCCGATTCCCACCAACTGGCCCAAGGAGCGCATCGATTCGAAGCTGCGCGAATACAACTTCTACGGCCTGCAACTGCTGACCCTGCACGAAGCCATTCCGGGCCACTACGTGCAAATGGAGATTGCCAACAATGTACAGCCGCCCACGCGCCGCGTGCTACGCAGCATCCTGGGAAATAATCCGTACATTGAAGGCTGGGCAGTTTATGCCACCCAGATGATGCTGGAAGAGGGCTACCTGGACCGTTCGCCGGAGATGGCCCTCACCTTCTTGAAACATCAACTGCGGGTGATTGCCAACACCATTCTGGATGTGCGCATGCAGATGCTGAACATGACCGACCAGGACGCCATGGACCTGATGCAGAACCAGACCTTTCAGGAAAAAGAAGAGGCCACCGAGAAACTGCAACGCGCCAAGCTGACCAACTGCCAGTTGCCGGTTTATTTTGTGGGCTGGCAGGGGTGGCTGAAACTGCGCGAGCGATACCGCCAGGCGAAAGGCGCGGCGTTTCAACTGCCGGCCTTTCACGACGCGGCGTTGCGGGAGGGCGCGGTGCCCCTGCCGCTGTTGGAAAAGTTATTGAAATGACACTCGGGCAACCGGGGGCGGGCGGTAAGCGTCTATAATGACAGTTAGCCGGATGCCCGAAGACACCACGCCCGGAACCGACGCGGGATCTGTTGCCGATCCCGCAGTTTCGCAGCGTGCCCCGCGCGCACGTGTGTGGAGCGCGGTGGGGTGGCTGCGGGACCTGGCGTTTTCCGTGCTGATTGCGGTGGTGCTGATTGTCTTCATCTACCAGCCGGTGAAGGTGGAGGGCACCAGCATGATGCCCACTCTGAGCGATCAGGAACGCATCTTTATCAACAAGTTCACCTACGAGTTCGGCTTAGGCAGCATTGAGCGCGGTGACACGGTGGTGTTCTGGTTTCCACTGGATAATTCGAAATCATACATCAAGCGCGTGATCGGCCTGCCGGGCGACCGGGTGCGCGTGGATGGCGGGCAGGTCTACGTGAACGGCAAGGCGTTGGTGGAAGACTACGTACCGGCGGACAACCGCGACTTCAGCTCGTGGCGCGGCGGCGAAGAGCAGCTCGTCCCCAAAGACTGCTACTTTGTTTTGGGCGACCGCCGCAATTCTTCGAGCGATAGCCGTTCCTGGGGCTATGTGCCGCGCGCCAATATCTACGGCAAAGCCGTGTTTGCTTACTGGCCGCTGGATAAGATGGGGCGGCTGCACTAACTGCCATCCGCGGTAGCTACGCCAGCAATTCTCCCGTCATTACCGTAACCGCCTGGCCCGCCAGCATCACGCGATCTCCCTCCACCCGCACCCTGACCACGCCGCCGCGCGGCGAAGCCTGGTAGCCAATCATCTCGGACTTACCGAGTTGCGCGGCCCAGTAGGGCGCCAGCGCCGTGTGGGCCGAGCCGGTAACGGGGTCTTCGTCAATCCCCGAGCCGGGGGCAAAGAAACGGGATACGAAATCGAAGCCTCCCTGCCCGGCGCGCGCCGTGACGATGATGCCGCGGACCGGAAGTTTGCGCAGCGTCGAATGGTCCGGCGTGAGGGCCCGCACGACTTTTTCGGAATCGACTTCGACGAAATAGTCGAAGGCGTTGCGGCCTACATAGCGAGCCGCCGCCACGCCCAGCGCGGACAACAGCTCGGTGGGGGTTTCCGCGGGAGCCGGCCGTTTGACCGGGAAATCCATCTCGATCCACTCGCCGCGGCGATCGGCGGTCAGCAATCCGCTGCGTGTGTGGAAGCGGGCCTGTTGGCCTTCCGGAAGATGGCCGTCCTGCCAGAGCACGTGAGCGCTGGCAAGGGTGGCGTGGCCGCACAGATCGACTTCCACCGCGGGGGTCAGCCAGCGGAGGTTATAGCCGCCATTCTGGGGCACCAGGAAGGCGGTTTCGGAGAGGTTCATTTCACGCGCCACATGACGCATCCATTGCTCCGGCTGAGGGGCCGGAAGCACGCAAACGGCAGCCGGATTCCCGGCGAAGGGTGTAGGAGTGAAGGCATCGACCTGCACGATTCGAATGGGATTCATGTCATCAGAGTAGCGCAAGTCGCCGCGGGGTTAGAAACTCGCGCCGGCGGAGCGGGTTAGAAACCTTTGTAGTGGTCGCGGAGTCTAACAGGCAGCATTATGCTCTTCCGTTTCACGCGCGTGTGGCTGATTGCGGGGGCCTTGCTGGCCATCTGGATTTTCAGCGCCGTGCGGAGGGGCGGCGAGCAGACCTGGATCCGGCCGATAGGCACCGTCCGTCCGCCGGTGCGCATCCTGCAATTTTACGCCAGCGTGGGAATCCTCACCGCCGGGCAGCGGGCGCTGTTGTGCTACGGAGTGGAGAATGCCCGCAGCATCACTATCTCGCCCTCGATTGACGGAGTCTATCCCGCGCTCAGCCGCTGCGTGGAGATTCTGCCGCAGCACACCACCCACTACGTGATTATGGCGGAAGGGTACGATGGGCGCGTGGCCACGCAATCGTTCACGCTGGCGGTAGAGGCGGCGCCGGTATTGCCGAAAGCTCTGGATTACGCCGCGACCTGGTAGCGACGGCTGCGAGCCGCCGAAGATCCGGGGCCGATTGGCGGCCTAAATAAACATCTCCTCGTCCTGGGTAGCCGAATCTACCGAGGATCGCCGGGGACCGCGAACCAGGGTCGAAACAGCGGCGGAAATGCCGGCTGCCAGACCGTTGACTTCGCGCACCGGACGCAATACCGCCTGGCGGATGGAATCGCCGGCGTGCTCCACCTGCCCCACGGTCGTCTCTACGGCGCTATCGATCTGCTCCAGGCGGTTGTGGGCGATGCCGCTGGCTTCGACGACCAACTCGCCAATCTTTTCCACCTGCTGCCGGCCGGTTTCGACGATGGATACGGCCCCTCCGCAAACCTCCGCCACCCGCGAACGGTTATCGTCCACGACCTGCTTGACGGAGCCGACCATGGCCGCCGTGCCCTGCGCCGCCTGACCCACCTTCTCAAAGGCTGCGCCGGCCTTTTCCAGCATGGGGATCACGCGGTCAATGAGCGGCCCCGACTTCTCCACCACAGGTTCGAGCTTGCCGAGCACCGGATCGGCCTGCCGGAGCAAGGCTTCCACCCGTTGATGAATCGCCAGCGCAACGCGGTAAATGGCGGACATGGCGATGGCCTGAACGACCAGCGCAATCGCCACCAATCCGACGCCCACCGCGATTATGATGCGAAAGGCATTTTCGTCCATCGGAAACCCTCGGTGGGCGGTTAGCTGGCTTCGCTTTCGGCCGCTGACGGCTGGCGTTTCACAGTGTCGCGATAGGCCTGTTTGCCGGCTTCCACGGCATCGGCCAGATTGTCTTTCTGGCGGCCCAGCGCATCCTTACCCTTGTCTACCCACTCCGAAGCGGTCTGCTGGATTTGCGACCCCCGTTGCTTCAGAAAATCGGCACCTTCGCCCGCCTTATCGCGGATCAGCCCGCGGGTTTCCTCGCCGGCTTTGGGTGCGAACAGGATGCCCAAACCGACACCCACGCCCAAGCCCAGCAGGAAGCTGGAAAGCCCGTTCTTGTTCATCGTTCCTCCTCAATCAGACGTATTCTGTATTAAGCGGGAAAAACCACCCCGGGTCCGTTTTCAGTATACTCCCCCATGAGATTGTGAACCATGGAAGAACGCAAATCGCGCCTGCTGGATGCCGAAAAGCTGTGGGGATATGCACTTAGAGTGCTTGGCGGGCGCGCACACTCCACCGGCGAGCTGCGCGACAAACTCCGCCGCCGCGCCGCCCAAGCCGCTGACGTGGACGCCGTCCTGGCGCGGTTGAAGGACGCTCGTTACCTGGACGACCGGAGCTTCGCGGAAGGTTTCGCCAACGCGCGGCTGAGCGGCCACGGCATCGGGAGCCGGAGGGTGCTTAACGACCTGAGGCAGCGGCGCGTGGCTCCCGCGCTGGCCCAAAAGACCGTGGAGAAGGTTTACCAGGGCGTGGATGAGGAAGCCCTCATCGAAGACTGGATCCGGCGGAAATACCGCACGGTGCTGCGCGGACCCGAAGACCGGCCGCTTTTCCAGGACAACAAGGACTGGCAATCCGCTTACCGGCGCCTGTTCCACGCGGGCTTCCAGCCGGCGGCCATCTCGAAAGTGCTGAAGCGGTTTACCAGGAATCCTGAGTTGCTGGACCAGATCGAGCCGCCCGAGCAGACCGAAGAGTAGAGTGGCGGCGCGGCGGCGCATACGGCGCAAGTGCCATCGGCCACTGTCTATAATTGGCATCATGCCCTTCCGTTTCCCGCGCCGCGCGCTCCGTGGCGCTCTCCCGATCCTAGTTCTCACCTCAGGTTGGCTGGCCGCCCAGAACCGCTCCCAATTCCGGCCAGCCACTCCGCCCCCGCCCACGCACGCCGATATCCTGCGCGGCGCCTACGGGCCCTATCGCGCCAATAACGACCTGCTTTCTTATTACCTCGATATCCGGGTCGATCCGGACCGCAAGTTTATCAGCGGCAAAAACACCATCCGCTTCAAGATGCTCAAGGACGATACGCGCATCCAACTCGATCTGAACGGCGCCCTGAATGTGGACAAGATTCTGCTGGGCCAGACGCCCCTCAAATACGACCGCGATTCGGGCGCGGTGTTTGTGGACTTCCCCGAAACCCTGCACGCCGGGAAGGTCTATTCGATCGATTTCTACTACTCCGGCAACCCGGTGCAGACGGGCCGTTTCGGGGCCTTCGCTTTCCGCAAGGATCCCAGCGGGCACCCCTGGATCAACACGGCCTGCGAGGGCATCGGCGCCAGTATGTGGTGGCCCAATAAAGACCAGTGGCGCGACGAAGTGGAGAACATGCGCATCAGCGTAGCCATCCCCAATAACCTGGTGGATGTCTCGAACGGAAAGTTCCTGGGCAAGACGGACGTGGGCGGCGGGTACACGCGCTGGGACTGGCTGGTGCAGTATCCCATCAATAACTACGACGTCTCGGTCAACATCGGCAATTACGAGCATTTTTCGGACCGGCTGGGCAACCTGCCGCTGGATTTCTACGCCCTGCCGGAGCACCTGGAGCAGGCCAAAAAGCAGTTCGCGCAGGCCAAAGGAATGCTGCAAGCCTACCAGCATTACTTCGGCGAGTACCCCTGGGAAAAGGACGGCTATAAGTTGATTGAGGCGCCTTACTCGGGGATGGAGCACCAGAGCGCCGTGACTTACGGCAACCATTTCACCAACGGCTACCTGGGGCGCGACTGGACCGGGGTGGGGATCAGCATGCGCTTCGATTTCATTATCATTCACGAGAGCGCCCACGAATGGTTCGGTAACAGCATCACGGCGGCCGACGTATCGGACATGTGGATTCACGAAGGCTGGGCCACTTACCTGGAGAGCCTGTATGTGGAATACATGTACGGCAAGCCCGATGCGCTGAAGTACCTGAACGCCTATAAGTCGAAGGTGCGCAACCGGCTGCCGATCATCCCGCCGCACGGCATCAATCGCGAGCCGCCCGAGGACCAGTACTTCAAGGGAGCGCTTTTCATCAACACGCTGCGCAGCATCGTGGACGACGATAAGCGCTGGTTTGCGCTGATCCACGGCCTGTACCAGCATTTCAAATATCACACCATCATGACCGAGGACATGGTGGCCTACTTCAACCAGAAGACCGGCATGAACCTGACTCCGGTGTTCGACCAGTATCTGCGCCACACCGCTCTGCCCACCCTGGAGCTGAAATTCGACGATGCCCAGGGCACCGTGGCGTACCGCTGGAAAGCCGATGAGCCGGACTTTGCCATGCCCGTGCGGGCGGGCGACAAGGACCACTGGCAGACCCTCCACGCCACCACCCAATGGCAAGAGATGAAGACGCCGCTGAAGAAGGACCAGTTCGCGGTGGCCACGGACCTCTATTACATCAACGTGAGCGAGTAGGACGACTGGGAGATGTTGGGTGATGCGCTGGGATTCTGCCGCTCCCAGGGGCGCCTTTCGGCGGCTCAGGGATTTCCCGGCGGGCACTTTCCAAAGGCGGCGTGCCAGCGGGACGTGAGAAATCAGCTTGCGCCCCAGGCCGCCGCGTAGGTTCCAGCCACCCTGGTACAGCGGCAGCGGTTCAGCGGGCAGGTTCGGTCAGGCGCGGTTCAGCGGGCCGGCTTGTCGAGCGCACCGCCCATCAGCCGGCGCCCACGGTCAAGTGCTTGCCCCATCCGGGGTTTCCCCCAGCCCGATTTTTTACGCCGGTGAAAACTCTCAATGTAAGTTTTATAGGTATTCGGATACCGTGGTCCGTATTGGCAACCTATTCCCGTATTACTCCGGCATTTCCGGCCCGAGACATCGTGGTCACTCAATTGCCATGGGAATGACGCGATTTTAGGGGTCCTGTGAAAGCACTTGCCGCGGAGAGCGCCTGACAGCTTTCACCGAGGAGACGCATGCCACAAGATCACGTTCCACTTTTCAGAGTTCATGCGGTGCTGCGGTCGCTACATCGAGACCGGCGTCTGGTCGGGCTGGTGCGGATTATGGCGAGAGAAATCGAGCGCCTGGATGAGGACAACGCTCAACTCCTTGCCGCTATCAAGGTGTATCGCGAAGTGGCGCGCCGCCGGGGACGGAGGGCGCGCTGAGGCCGCCGCGCATCGGCTTCCCAATCCGCCGCCACTCCGGCCTTAGCGGCCTTTGGATTTGCCCTTGGACTTCTCCCGGGATTTCTCCGGCGGCCGGGCGGTAATCTGGCGGATGAAATCCACTTCGTCCTGGCTGTAGGGCTTGCCGTTGGTGGTGAAGATATCGTGGAACCACTGAGAGGGCGCCCGGTTGATATAGGGTTGCTGCCACGAATCCCAAGGCAGATAGGTCTGCGTCTTACCGGCCACCAGTCCCCAGTTGTAGGCCGCCACGTTGTACTTCTTGGCAAGCGGCAGAATTGCCTGGAACGTGCTGCCCATGGGGCGCGCCATGTATTCGGTGCACAGAATCGGCCGGTGGTATTGCTGGAGCCAGGCGATGCGCTTCTCGAAATCCGCCGGCGGGCCGTAATTGTGGAACGAGATCACGTCGGAAAGCTCAAGCTGGGTCTTTTCAATGGGCGTCAGTTTCGACGGGTCCGACCAATCGCCGCGCCACACTCCGCTGGTCAGCGGCTGGGTGGGCAGCCCGGCGCGGGCGTATTGAAAGATTTTGGGCAGCAGCGCGGTCACAATGGCCACTTTGTTGGCCGGCTCGGTGGGCGCGTAGCTATTGCCGGTATTGGCGTTGTCCGGCTCGTTCCACAGGTCCCATGCCAGGATGCGGTCGTCGGTGTTGAAGGCCAGGATGATGTCCTCCACGTACTCCAGCAGGTGCGCCTCCTGCGCCGGATCGCTCAGGACGGCGGCTCCGGGGCTTTGCAGCCAGCGCGAATTATGGATGCCGGGACGCGGAGGAAGCTGCCGGCCGGTCCGCGGAAAGGGGTCCCAGCAGGAATCCAGCAGGACGAAAATCGGGCGGATCTTGTGCCGCTTGCAGACCGCCAGAAACTTGTCGATGCGCCGGTGGAAGCTGTTGAGGCCGCCAGGGTCTTCCTTCCACAACAGGTTGTGCAGGAACACGCGCATGGTGTTCATCCCCAGGCTCTCGGCCCAGCCGAGTTCCATGTCGATGCGGTCGATATCGAAAGTCTCCGGCTGCCACATTTCGAGCTGGTTGGCGGCGTAGGCCGGGATGTAATTGGCGCCTACCAGCCAGGCCTGTTTGTTATACCAATCCGTGGCCGCCTTGGGCGACCATTGCGGCGTCTGCGCCAAGGCAGCGGCGGCGAAGAAAAGGAATAGAATTACAAGCGCGATTCTGCGTTTCATCGTTTCCCTGGGCCGAGACTGGACTGTGGTCCGAACATAACGTGTTGCGGGGACCAACGTCAAGCAGACGGCCCCCAATGCTATTCTGGTACAAGCAACCCTCATTTTACTGGATCGAATACTTTGAAAGTCGGTTTCATCAGTCTAGGCTGCCCCAAAAACCTGGTGGATAGCGAAGTCATGATGGGCCAGCTTGTGGCTAAGGGCCACGAGCTGACCGCGCATCCGGACCAGGCGGATGTGCTGGTAGTCAACACGTGCAGCTTCATCGACCCCGCCAAAAAAGAGTCCGTGGACACCATCCTGGAGATGGCCGAGTACAAGAAAATCGGCCGCGCGCAGAAGCTGATCGTGGCCGGTTGCCTGGTGGAGCGCTATCGCGGCGATATCCGCAAGGAACTGCCCGAAGTGGACGCCCTGGTGGGCACCAACGAACTGGAGAGCATCGTGGCGCTGTGCGAGGGCCTGGAACCGGACGCGGCCCCCGAAGCCTACCTTTACCACGACCTCACCCCCCGCGTGCTGGCCACTCCGGGCCACTTCGCCTACATCAAGATTGCCGAGGGCTGCGACCACCCTTGCACCTTCTGCGTAATCCCGCAGTACCGCGGCCAGTTTCGCAGCCGGCGCTTCGAATCGGTAGTTTCCGAAGCCACGCGCCTGTTCGAGCGCGGCGTGCGCGAAATCAACCTGATCGGGCAGGACACCACCTGCTACGGCGAGGACCTGGGCCTCAGCGACGGTCTTGCCCACCTGCTGGAGCGCCTGGCGCGCATCGAAACGCCGCACGCCAAGTGGATTCGCTTCCTCTACGCCTACCCTAATAAAATCACCCAGCGGCTGCTGGACACCATAGCGGCCCATCCAGCGCTGGTGAAGTACATCGATATGCCCTTGCAGCATGCCAGCGCGCGAGTGTTAAAGCGCATGAAGCGCGGGGCCTCAGGCGATATCTTTCTCAAGCTGCTGGAGCGCATCCGCCGCACTGTTCCCGGGGTGGCCATCCGCACCAGCTTCATCGCCGGGTTCCCGGGCGAAACGGCCGCGGATTTCGCGGAGCTGTGCCAGTTCGTGGAGGCCGCCCGCTTCGACAACCTGGGCGTATTTACCTACTCCGACGAAGATTCCAGCGCCAGTTTCGCGCTGGACGGCAAAGTGGATGGCCGTACGGCGCACAATCGCAAGCGCCGCCTGATGGCCCTGCAACGCAAGATTGCCCGCGCGCGCAATCGCGCCCTGGTGGGCCGCGAAGCGGATGTGCTGGTGGAAGGGCTTTCGGCGGAAACCGACCTGCTGTGGCAGGCGCGCCTGGCCACCCAGGCCCCCGGCATCGATGGCGTGGCGCTGATCAACGATTTCGAGGGCGCCGAGCCGCGGGCCGGCGAAATCCGGCGCCTGCGCATCACCGAGGCGCACGATTACGACGTAGTGGGCACCCTGCTGGCCCCCACCGAACAAGCCCCCGTGCCGGCTTCGCCGCCGCTCATTCAGATCGCCATATGAAGTGTCCCATCTGCAAGAAGGAGGTCGCCCTGGGCGATCCCGATTTCCCCTTTTGCAGCGAGCGCTGCCGCGTGATCGATCTGGCCAATTGGGCCACCGGCAAGTACGTCATACCCGGCGCCAGCCAGGCGCCGCCCGAACCGGACGAGGACGAGTAGCGTGTCGCGCGGCCGCCTGGCCAGGCTGCTCGCCACGTGGTTTGGATGCGGTCTCGCGCCGCGCGCGCCGGGCACGGCCGGATCGGCGGCGGCCATTGCGATCGCCCTGCCGCTGGCCGCGTACGCCGGTTTCCGCCCCTGGGCCTTCGCGCTGATGGCCGCGCTGCTGTTCGCGCCTGCCGTGTGGGCGGCCGGCGTCACCGCGGAGGCGCTCGGTGTGAAGGACCCGCAGTGCGTGGTGATTGACGAAGTGATCGGCCAGTGGATCTCGCTGGCCGGCGCCCGCACCCTGAACTGGCAGACCTACCTCGCGGCGTTTGTCCTGTTCCGCCTGTTCGACATCTGGAAACCGCCGCCCGTGAGGCAACTGGAAGCCTTGCCCGGCGGCCTCGGCATCAATGCCGACGACGCCATGGCGGGCATCTACGCCGCGCTGGTGCTGTGGGCCCTTTCGCGCCTGGGGCTGCTGGGGTAGGGCAGACGAGACCGGCACCATTGAGCGCTTCTTGGGGCGCCAGGCCCAGGCTGCCCTCACCGCCGCAATCTTTATCAATTCTTCACGCCTTCCCCAGTCGCGGTCTGGTTCAATGACAAATGGTGTTCGCGAACTGGCGCAAATCGATCGCCTACTTTCCGTCGGGGTCTCTACGCGCGCCGCTGGGCCTGGCGGACGTGGCCGTCGGGCTGGGCATGCTCGTGCTGCTGTACGGCGTTGCGCGCGTCGGCGCCGAATCGCTGGTGCGCTTCCAGCCGCCCCAGCAGGTGCCGGCCATCAGCCTCAACCCTGCCGACCTGCCCAATTATGCCGCCCGCTCCACGCTGCGCATGTTCGTGGCGCTGTTCTGCTCCACCATCTTCACGTTCCTCTACGGATACGCCGCCGCGCGCAGCCGCCGGGCCGAAAAGGTACTGGTGCCGCTGCTCGATATTCTGCAATCGGTGCCCGTGCTGGGCTTCCTTTCGGTCACCGTCACCGGGTTCATCGCCCTGTTTCGCGGTAGCCTGCTGGGTTTGGAGGCCGCCTCCATCTTTGCCATCTTCACCGCCCAGGCGTGGAACATGACTTTCTCGTTCTACCAGTCCCTGCGCTCGGTGCCGCAGGAACTGGATGAGATGGCTACCCTCTACCGCCTCTCGCGCTGGGAGCGCTTCACGCGCCTGGAACTGCCCGCGGCTACCATCGGCCTGCTGTGGAACGCCATGATGAGTTTCGGCGGCGGCTGGTTTTTCCTGGCCGCCAGCGAAGCCATCAGCGTGCTGAACCGCCAGTACACCCTGCCCGGCCTGGGGTCGTATGTGGCCGCCGCCGTGGACACCCGCAACCTGCCGGCGCTGGGATGGGCCATCCTGACCATGGTGGTGCTGATCGTGCTCATCGACCAGTTCTTCTGGAAGCCGCTGGTCACCGTGGCCGACCGCTATAAGCTGGAACTGAGCGCCGGCGAGGAACGCCGCTTCTGGCTGGTGGACCTGTGGCGCACGGCGCGTTTGCCGCGCTACCTCGGCGCGCTGGTCCGTCCGCCGCTGGCCTGGATCGACCGCCGGCTGAGTTCCCTGACTGCCACTCCCGCCCGCAGCGCCTTGCGCAAAAAGCCGTCGCCATGGGCCGACCGCGCGTATAACGTCACGCTGCTGGTGGCGGTGGCGGGGCTGCTGGCGGCGGCAGTCCGCTTCGTGCTATCCGGAGTGGGTCCGCGCGAGGTGGCCCACGCCGCCCTGCTGGGCCTGATCACCCTCGCGCGGGTGCTTTTCCTGATCGCCGCCGCCACGGTAGTGTGGACCCCCGTGGGCGTGGCCATCGGCTTCAGCCCCAGGCTGGCTCGCATCTCGCAGCCCATCGTGCAGGTGTTGGCCTCCTTCCCCGCCAATTTCCTGTTCCCCTTCGCCACCATGGGATTCATCCGGCTGGGCATCAGTCTGAACTGGGGCAGCATGTTGCTAATGGCCCTCGGCTCGCAATGGTATTTGCTGTTCAACGTGATCGGCGGCGCGCAAAGCATCCCCAACGATCTGCGCGAAATGGCCGCCAGCATCGGCCTGCGGCGGGCCCGTGAGTGGCGCGCGCTGATCGGACCGGGCATCTTCGCCGCCTGGGTCACCGGCGCCATCACCGCTTCGGGCGGCGCCTGGAACGCCAGCATCGTCTCCGAAGTGGTTTCGTGGGGCAATACCACGCTGGTGGCCAGCGGACTGGGTTCCTACATCGCGCAGGCCACTTCCAAAGGAGACTGGCCGCGCATCGTCCTGGGCGTCGGCATGATGAGCGTGTTTGTGGTCGGCATCAACCGCCTGCTGTGGCGGCGGCTGTACGATCTGGCGGAGTCGAAATACCGGCTCGGATGAGCCCAACGGAGAGAATCGATGAACGCAATCCCACCGGTGAAAGCCCTCCTCAAGGCCGAAGGGATCGACAAGACGTTTCCGCT